>NZ_JACADQ010000294.1 GCF_016106015.1 Neoroseomonas rubea | reverse complement strand
CGGCGCTTCGCGCTGCACGGCGTCGACGCGGTGGGGATGGTGCATGCCATCCTGCTGCGGATCCAGGCGGCGCTGATGCCGTTCAAGACCCTCGTTCTGTCGGGACATTGACGATGGAGCAGCCTGATGTCCGCGCCGTTCCGCAACCGCGCGCGACCATCGCGCGTGCCGGGCTGACCCGGGCATGATCAGCAAGGTCTTCGTCGACCGGCCGCGGCTCGCGGTGGTCATCGCCATCGTCATGACCATCGCGGGCATCGTCTCGATGCGCGTCATTCCGGTGGCGCAGTTCCCGGACATCGTGCCGCCGCAGGTCTCGGTCACAGCGGTCTTCCCCGGCGCGTCCTCCGAGGTGGTGGAGGCGACGATCGCCCAGCCGATCGAGAGCCAGGTCAACGGCGTGGACAACATGATCTACATGCGGTCCACCAGCGGCAATGACGGGTCCTACAACCTCACCATCTCCTTCCGCGTCGGCACGAATCCCGACCAGAACGCGACGAACGTGAACAACCGGGTGCAGCTGGCGCTGGCGCAGCTGCCCGAGGAGGTGCAGCGCCAGGGGCTGACGGTGCGCAAGAAATCCTCGGCGATGCTGCAGGTGATCACGCTGCGCTCGCCGGTCGGCACGCTCGACACGCTGTTCCTGTCGAACTATGCGACCATCAACATCCTCGACGTGCTCAAGCGCGTCCCCGGCGTGGGCGACGTCGCCATGTTCGGCACGCGCGACTACGCCATGCGCATCTGGTTTGAGACGGACCGGCTGACCGCGCTGTCCCTGACGCCGGCGGACATCGTCAACGCCATCCGGGCGCAGAACCAGGTGGCACCGCTCGGGCGAGTCGGCGCGCAGCCGGCATCGACCGACACATCCTACCAGCTGAACATCCGCACGACCGGGCGGCTCGACGATGCGGAGCAGTTCGGCAACATCCTGGTGCGCGCGAATCCGGACGGCTCGGTGCTGCGCGTGCGCGACGTGGCGCGGATCGAGCTCGGCGCCTGGAACCAGGACACGGCGATGACCCTGAACGGGCAGGACGCCGTCGGCATCCAGATCTTCCTTGCCCCCGGCGCCAACGCGGTCGGTACGGCGGACGCGGTCGCGGCGGCGATGCGCGGGCTGGCCGCCCGCTTCCCCGCCGGCATGGAATACGGCGTCACCTACGACACGACGACCTTCGTGAACCTGACGATCGAGGTCGTGATCCACACGCTGATCGAGGCCTTCGTCCTCGTCGTCGTGGTGGTCTTCATCTTCCTGGGCTCGCTGCGCGCGACGCTGATCCCGCTGGTCGCGGTGCCCGTGAGCCTGATCGCGACCTTCGTCGTGATGAACGCGATGGGCTATTCGGCCAACACCGTCTCCCTGCTCGCCATGGTGCTCGCCATCGGCATCGTGGTGGACGACGCCATCGTGGTGGTCGAGGCGGTGGAAGCTAAGATGGAGGAGGACCATTCGCTGTCCGTCGCGGATGCGACCAAGGCGGCGATGGAGACCATCACGGCACCGATCATCGCCATCACCCTGGTGCTGCTGTCTGTCTTCGTCCCGCTGGCCTTCATCCCCGGCATCTCGGGCGAGTTGTTCCGCCAGTTCGCGGTCGTCGTCTCAGTGGGAATGTTCTTCTCGGCGATCAACGCGCTGACGCTCTCCCCCGCGCTCTGCGCCGTGCTCCTCTCGGCCCATCACGGGCCGAAGCGGGGGATCATGGGGCGCGTCTCGCGCGCCATCGACCATGTCCGGGACGGCTACGCCGCGATCGTCACGCGGCTGGTGCGCCTCGCTTTCGTCTCGATCCTGCTGCTCGGTGCCTTCATGGCCGGGATCGTCGGCACGGCCTCCCGCACGCCCACCGGCTTCCTGCCGCAGGAAGACCAGGGCGCCTTCTTCGGCGAGGTGGCGCTGCCCGACGGCGCCTCGCTCAACCGCACGCGGGAGATCTCGGAACGGGTGGGTTCCACCATCCGCGGCATCGCCGGCGTGCAGGACGTGATGGTGATCAGCGGCTATTCGCTGCTCTCCGGCCTCGCCCAGTCCAACGCTGCCATCCTGATCGTCACGCTGAAGCCCTTCGACGAGCGCACCGGGCCGGGGATGGACGTCAACAGCCTGATCGCGACGACCATCGCGCGGACCAACGACGTCCCCGCGCGCGTCATTCCCTTCAATCTGCCGCCCATTTCGGGCCTCGGCACCGCCGGCGGCTTCGAGTTCCAGCTGCAGAACCTGGAAGGAAGGCCGGTTGCGGAGATGGCGGCGGTGATGCGCGCCCTGGTCCTTGCCGCCAACCAGGAGCCGAACCTGACGCGCGTCTTCTCGACCTTCGCGGCGGCCACGCCCTCGGTGTTCCTCGAGATCGACCGCGACCGGGCGCAGGTGCTCGGCGTCTCGCTGAACGATGTCTTCCAGGCCGTCTCGGCCGCCATGGGCGGGGCCTATGTCAACGATTTCAACCTGTTCGGCCGGACCTGGAAGGTCAGCCTGCAGGCGGAACAGGCCGACCGCGCCGGCATCCCCGACATCTACCGCGTCCATGTGCGCAACCGGGACGGGGAGATGATCCCGCTGCGCGCGCTGGCGGATGCGCGGATCGAGTTCGGGCCGCAATCGATCATCCGCTACAACAACGTCCGCAGCCTGACGATCAATGGGGAACCCGCGCCGGGCCGGTCCTCGGGCGACGGGCTCGCGGCGATGGAGCGCGTGGCCGCGGCGACGCTGCCGGCGGGCTACTCCTTCGAATGGACCGGGACCGCCTTCCAGGAGAAGGCCGCGGCGGGGCAGACCGGGATGATCCTGGCACTCGCCGTGCTCTTCGCCTTCCTCTTCCTGGTGGGGCTGTACGAATCCTGGACCATCCCGGTCCCCGTCCTGCTCTCGGTCGCGGTCGGCGTGCTCGGGGCCATCGTCTCGATCGGGCCGGCGGGCCTCGCACTCGACCTCTATGCCCAGGTGGGCATCGTGGTGCTGATCGCGCTCGCCGCGAAGAACGGCATCCTGATCGTCGAATTCGCCAAGGAGCAGCGGGAGCACTACGGCAAGTCGATCCAGGAGGCGGCGGCGCTGGGTGCTAAGCTGCGCTTCCGCGCGGTGATGATGACGTCCTTCGCCTTCATCCTCGGGCTCTATCCGCTGGTGGTGGCCGAAGGGGCCTCGGAGATCAGCCGCCGCGCCGTCGGCACGCCGGTCTTCTGGGGCATGCTGGCGGCGTCCTCCATCGGCATCTTCATGATCCCGATGCTCTACGTGGTGTTCCAGTCGCTGCGTGAGCGCATCAAGGCCCTGGTCTTCCGGCGTCCGCCGGCCCCCGCCCCCACCCCCCACGCTTGACCCGGGGCGCGCGAGACCCGATCTCTGTTACAACTCCGGGGGCCACGCGCCCCCGCACCCCCCAGATGGAGTCCCCCCATGGGCGACCTGACCAAGCCGGTCTCGGACGACACCTTCAAGCAGGACGTGCTGGAATCGCCGGGCCCCGTGCTCGTCGACTTCTGGGCCGAATGGTGCGGCCCCTGCCGGATGGTGGCGCCGATCCTCGATGAGATCGCCGCCGAATACGCCGGCAAGCTGACCGTCGCGAAGGTAAACATCGACGACAATCCGATGACGCCGACCGAATACGCGGTCCGCGGCATCCCGACCATGATCCTGTTCAAGGACGGCAAGCCGGTCGAGACCAAGGTCGGCGCCATGCCGAAGGGCGCGCTGAAGGCCTGGATCTCGGGCGCGATCGGCGAGTGAAGGACCGGGGGGGGAGAAGCGAACCTTTCCCCCACCCCAACCTTCTTCGCAACCGTGGGAATCAGTCCCCAACGGATAAGGAAGGGATGGGGCGCGGGCATGAACCCACTTATGCCGAACCGTCGTCAGTTCCGCTTAGCCGCTTCCCGATCCGTTGCGGGCCACTAGCGTGCTGGCGCGCGCATACCGTCCTACTCGCGGATTGCAATCGCCCTGAGTGCGAGTTCTGAGGAGCAATCCCACGCATACGACCCACCCGCGAGGACACCCCGCCGGCAGCGAACGCTCAGAAAAGTCCCCGTCACAGCCCCGCTTCGCGCGCCGTCCGCCGATATAGCAGCCAATACACACCGGCGACGAGGATCGAGGCGCCCGCGACGTTGCCGAGTGTGACCGCGGCCAGGTTCCGAATCGCGCTCGCCATGTCGAGAGCTGCGAAGGCGGCAGGATCGAGCTGCACCGCTCGCCAGAAGCCATCCGCAGCGGCCGCCTTGATCAGCAGGCCGAAGGGAATGAAGTACATGTTCGCGACCGCGTGCTCGAAGCCCGCGGCGGCGAAGGCGGCGATCGGCACCAGCACGACGAGCATCCGATGCGCCGGCGGGCGGGAGGACAGCGACAGCCACACCGCCATGCACACCAGGGTATTGCACAGCATCCCGAGCAGGACGCCTGGCCGAAGGGAAGCGCTGCCTTCGCCTGCGCCGTGCGCAGCGCAGTCACCCCCACCTGTCCGCCGCCGAAGCCGTGGTGCTGCGCGAGGAAGACCAGCAGCGCCGTGCCCACAGGCCCTGCGAGGTTCCCGATCCAGACCAGCGCCCAGGCGCGGAGCACGCGACGCAGCGCCAAGCGCCCGCTTGCCCAGGCCATCACCATAAGCACGTCGCCGGTGAAGATCTGCGCGCAGTCGAGCAGGACCAGACTCAGGCCAAGCGCGAAGACCAAGCCGGCGACGACGCGTGCCATGCCGAAGGGCATCGCCGCCTCGGCCCTTGTCAGCGCGACATTGGAGAAGACCGCGCCGAAGGCGATGAAGGCGCCACCCAGCACACCGAGCGTGACGCCGTCCGCGTCCGCCTTGGCGGCGATCTCGGGCGGCAGGCACCCTTCGATCCCCGCCAGCGCGTCCCGCCCCTCCCCCGGCACGCGGCTTCAGCCCCCCAACGCGATCAGCCTGATGATCTGCACCGCGATGACCTTCACGATTGTCGCCGAGGTTCCCGCGCCGCGCCTTCGACTTCTACGTGAAGGAACTTGCGCCGCGCGGCTTCCAACTGCAGGTGGAGATCATCGACTGGCCGGACGGCATGCCCGGCGATGTCGGCTGGTACATCAGCTGGAAGCACCCGGAGGAATAGGCCCGCCCGCTACCGCGTCAGGCCAAGGCCCTGCGGGTCCTCCTGCCGCGCGGCGGCGCGGTCGCGCTCGTCGAAAGCTGAGCGCTCGATGACGGCGTCCACATGCTCGAGGTAGCGCTGGACGCCGTCGGCGCGCTCGCTCTCGCCCACCAGTTCGGCCAGGCCGCGCAGGGCCGAGCGCAGCCGCCGCATCACCTGCACCGAGGTCGCGCCGAAGACGCGGATCTCATCGAAGGCCAAGGCGAGATAGTCATTCCAGTCCGGCGTGGGGAAGACGACGCGGACG
>NZ_JACADQ010000293.1 GCF_016106015.1 Neoroseomonas rubea | reverse complement strand
CGCGCCGGGCGCGGCGCGCGCGCGGCGGAAACGGCGCTGAACGCCTGGCTCGCGACGCTGGTGGGCGCCGACGCGCCGCTTGCCGAGGCGCGCGCCGAACTCCCCGCCGCACCGGGCCAGCCGGGAGTGCACCACCTGGCCATCCGGCTGCGGCCACACCTGCCGCAGGGGACGCCATCGGTGGCGCATAAATTGGTGATGGCGCTGCCCTGAGGCGCCGCGCGCCCCTACCGTGCCACCCGCGCGGCGAGTTCCATCCCCACCGCCGCCACCGCTTCCGCCAGCAGGCGCTGCGCATCGGCCAGCGACGGCGCATCCATCCCGCCCAGCTCATCGCGCAGCCGCGACAGCGTCGCGACCAGGTCCCCCGCGCCATCCGACGGCGGCGCCGACTCCTCCCCCCGGAACTTCAGCACAACGCCGAGGTTCCGCGCCTCCGGACTGCCGGCCACGTCCTCGATCACGCGGCGACGGACCTCCGGCTTGTTCTCGATCCGGCCGAGGTGATGCCGGTACCCATCCTCGTCCGGCCAGCGGTTCAGGATGACCGTGTAGAGGTTCACCACGAACTCATGGTCGCTGCCGCCCATCAGGTCGGCACCGTCGATCTCCCGCATGCGCCCCGCGCCTCCGCCCGTCGCAGGCGGATCAATCACGAGAACGGAACGAAAATCAACGCCGGGCACCGAAGAATTCCTTCAGCAGGGCGGCACACTCGGCCTCACGCACGCCGCCCACCACCTCCGGCACATGGTGGCAGGAGGGCGCCGCATAGACCCGCGCGCCATGATCCACCCCGCCGCCCTTGGGGTCATAGGCACCGAACACGACCCGCGCGACCCGGAAGAAGGAGGCCGCCTGCGCGCACATCGGGCAGGGTTCCAGCGTGACCGTCAGCGTGCAACCGACCAGCCGCGGGGAGCCGAGCCGCGCCGCGGCCTCCCGCAACACCAGCATCTCGGCATGAGCGCCGGCATCGCACCGCGCCTCGACCTCGTTGCCCGCACGGGCGAGCACCGACCCGTCCGGGGCGGTGAGCACGGCACCCACCGGAACCTCCCCCCGCAAGGCGGCGGCACGGGCTTCCTCGAGCGCGATCTCGATCGGGGTCATCGGGCGGGAGGCATGGCAGGGGGGCGCGCACGCGACAAGGGTTCCGGGGGGCACTGCCCGCGGGGAGGCGCGGCCTCGCGCACGCTGCGTCCGGGGGCGCTGCCCCCGGGCCCCCGCCGGGGAGGCGCGGCCTCCCCGGACCCCTGCGATCCTTCCGCGCGCGCCATCAGCCGACGGGGACCAGGCAACGCGGGACAGGGCGGCGGCGGGTGGTGTTGCGCAGCAGGCGGAGAGTGAGGCGGGTGAGTTCCGCGGCCCGCGAGTCGCCGGCCGGACGCTTCGCGGCGTCCGCCAGCACGGCCATCAGCGTTTCGGACAAATCCGGGTCGGGAAAGTACCAGGACGGGCCGGGAAGGGCGCGATGGATGCGCAGGCGCCGCGCCAGCACCACGGCCGCGAGCCCGAGAAGGCGATGGCAGCGGCGGAACACCGCGGCAATCCAGGACTGCATCCGCCGGATCGCCCGCGGCGCGCGGCGGCGGGCGGATTCCTTCAGCAGCCGCGACCACACCCCGGCATGGGCCCAGCGCCGGAACAGCCGATGCAGCGTCGCTGTAGGACCATGGTCCGTGGAAACCCGCGACCAGGGCAGGCTGGTGGTGGCGATGCGGAAGATGGCGTCCAGCTTCCCGCGCAGGTCATGCACCGGCCGCCCGGCGCCGGTGTTGCACACGAAGGGCAGAAGGGCCTCGAATTCCGCATCCGTCAGGTTGGACCAGGGGCGGGGGCGGGGACGGTGGCGACGCATGAGGGGGGGGGCTCCGGCGGCGGGGGAAAAGGGCCGAAGCGTAGAGGAAATTATTCCTTTTTGTCAAGTCGTGACGGTGATGGCCCCCGCAATGCCATGCCGAGCAGGCCGCCTCTACGCCCTGGATACGCACCTCAGGTGATGGGTTCCGAGGGCCTTTCGGCCCTCGGCGGGTCCAGGGGGGCGCTCTGGCCCGGTGGTCTGGAGGGGCGGAGCCCCTCCAGCTGAAGGCGTGGTCTGGAGGGGCGGAGCCCCGCCCCGAAGCCCCGCCGCAGCCGTCCGCGCCGCCGGCCCGGATCGGCTCACGCCGCCGCGTCGAGCCGGATCGGGTCTTCGCGCCGCCGCGTCGGAAGGCCCGCCGCCGTGATCACCGCATCCGCCATGGCGCGTACTGTCGCGTGGCGTGCGCAGGTGATCCGCTCCTCGATGTTCCGTCGCAGCCGCGCCGCCCGGCGCGTGAAGGGCGCGCCGGACAGGAGGTAGGCGAGAGGACTCCCCGCCGTCGCGACCTGGCGCAGGAGGCGCTCGGCCAACTCCGGCCCCGCGCCCGCGGACGGTGCGTCGCCCGGGCGCCGCTTGCGGAACACGACCGAGGTGCCGGCCGCGTCCTCCGCCGACAGCGGCACGAAGCCCTGCCGCCAGGCCAGCAGCACCAGCGTCTGCGGCGTGAAGTTCCAGATGTGGGCCCCGTGGAAGGTGTTGGCGGCCTGCTTGCGCACGCCGGACAGGTCCGGCACCTCGATGAAGAGCAGCCCGCCCGGCGCGAGCCATCCGCCGATCCGCCGCAGCGCGTCCCACGGGTCCGCGAGGTGTTCCAGCACGTGGTTGAGCGTGACGAGGTCCAGGCTCGCCGGCGCGACGGCGGCCTCGGCAAGGCCGCCCGTCTCGACCGCCACGCCATAGGTCCGTCGCGCGAATTCGCCGTAGCCCTGGTTCGGCTCGATGCCGCGCGCGGCGAAGCCGGCCCGCTGCATGACGTAGGTGAATTCGCCGGACGACGCGCCGACATCCAGCACCCGCCCCCCGGCGGGCAGCAGCGGCGCGAGGCGGCCGGCCCGCGCGATCGCCCCGCGCAGCGCGCGCAGGGCGTGCTTGCGCTTCGGCTCCCACCCGCCCTTGTAGGCCACGCGGTAGCGCGTGGCGTAGAAGGCGGCGACCTCCTCCGGATCGGGCAGGGGGTGGTGGCTGACCAGGCCGCAGCCGCGGCAGACGACGGTCGTCAGCGGCTCCATCCCGCGCCCGCGCGTGGCGAGCACCTGGCGTTCCTTGCCGCCGCACAGCCGGCAAGGGCTTGCTTCGATGCGCGTGCCGATCTTCATGGATGCCTCCGCCATGGGTGGCGGCGTAGCGGCGCGGTGCCCCGGTCCGCTGACGGGCGCTGTCAGCGTGGCGTCAGCGGCCGCGGGTACACGGGGTGGAGCCAGCGGGCGGGGCGGGCGCATGCGGGTTCTGGTGGTCGAGGACGAGGCGGGCATCGCGGTGGACCTGCTCCGCGCGCTCGCCGTCGCGGGCTTCGCGGCGGAGCATGCGGCGGACGGCGAAGCCGCCTGGCAGCGCGGCGGCGTCCAGCCTTTCGACGCGGCGATCCTCGACCTTGGCCTGCCGCGGATCGACGGGCTTTCCCTGATCCGCCGCTGGCGGGCGGAAGGCGTGGGCTTCCCGATCCTGGTGCTGTCCGCGCGCGGCGCCTGGACCACGCGCGTGGAAGCGATCGATGCCGGCGCCGACGACTACCTGGTGAAGCCCTTCGCGATGGAGGAGCTGCTCGCCCGGCTGCGCGCCGTGCTGCGCCGGTCCGCGGGGCGGGCCTCCAACACGCTGCGGGCGGGCGAGCTCGCGCTCGACCTGCGGGCAAGGCGGCTGACGCGCGGCGGCCGGCCGGTCGAGCTGACGCCGCTGGAGTTCCGCCTGCTCGCCTACCTGATGCACCACCAGGGCCGGGCCGTGCACCAGACGGAGCTGACCGAGCACCTGTATGCCGAGGAAGCGGACCGGGGCGACAACGCGGTGGAGGCGCTGGTGGCGCGGCTGCGGCGCAAGGTCGGCGCGGATGCGATCAACACCCGGCGCGGGCACGGCTACGTCATCGGCGACGCGCCATGACGCGTTCGCTGCGCGCGCGCTTCGCGGTGGTCGCGCTGGTGACGGCCCTGGCCGTGGCGGGCGCGGTGGGCGCCGCGGTGCAGGGGCTGTTCGAGCGGCATGTCGAGCGCGAGATGCTGGTGGAGCTCGACGCCGACCTGCGCTTCCTCGCCCGCAGCCTCGTGCTCGAGGACGGGGCGGCCTCGCTGCGGGTCCAGCCCCTGCCCGACCCGCGCTTCCAGGAACCGCTGTCGGGGCTCTACTGGCAGGTGCGCAGCGACGATGCGGGCGTGCTGCTCCGCTCGCCGTCGCTCGGGCTGTGGGAGCTCCCGCTCGAGCCCGACACGCTGCGCCCGGGGGAACGGCACCGTCACATCGTCTTCGGTCCGGAGGGCACGAAGCTGATCGTGCTCGAGCGACGGATCGAGGGCGCCACGGGGCCGGCGGCCGGCTTCCGCGTGGCGGTGGCGGTGGACCGCAAGGTGCTGGAGGCCGCGAACAGGGCCTTCGTGCGCGACCTGCTGCCGCTGCTCGTCGCCATCGCGGGTGGGCTTGTGGCGGCCTTCGCGCTGCAGGGCGCGATCGCGCTCTGGCCGATCGAGCGGGCGCGGCGCGCGCTGCGCGACCTGCGGGCGGGGCGCCGCGAACGCCTCGGCGCGACGCTGCCCTCGGAACTCCGGGGGCTCGCCACGGATTTCGACGCGATGCTCGAAGCGCAGCGGCAAAGCGTGCGCCTGGCGCGGGAGCGCGCGGCGGATCTCGCGCACGGGCTGCGCACGCCGCTCGCACTGCTCGGCGCGCGGGCACGGGAACTGCGCGACCGTGGCGATGCGGAGGCGGCGGCGGCGATCGAGGAGGTGACGTCCGGAATCGACGCGCGGATCACCCGCGAACTGGCCCGGGCGCAGATCCGCGGGCCGGGCCTGCAGAGCGGCCCGGTGGCCGTCGCGCCGGTGGTGGAGCGCATCGCCGGCGCCCTCGCGCGGATGGAGCGGGGCGGGGCCGTGGCCTGGCGATGCGACATTCCTGCCGCGTTGATGGCGCCCGTGGATGAGGGGGACCTTCTCGAACTGCTCGGCACCTTGTTCGAGAACGCCGCCAAATGGGCGCGGTCGGATGTGCGGATCGCCGCCTGGGCGGAGGGAGAATCGGTCATCCTCCTGGTCGAGGACGACGGGCCCGGCATCGCGCCCCGTGACCGGCGCGCGGCGCTGACGCGCGGCGGAAGGCTCGACCCGGACCGCAGCGGCACGGGGCTCGGCCTGGCGATCGCCGCCGACATCGTCCGCGCCTATGGCGGCGACCTGCATCTCGAGGACGGGGCGACGGGCGGCCTGTGCGTGCGGATTGTCCTGCCGGCCAGGACGGACGCCGCCATTCATCGCGGCGACGCCTGACGCGTCACGGCCCGACCGCCCAGGCCGCCCCCCCCGGCGGGCCGGGCGGCACGCCGTGCGGGAGGCGCCCGCCGCTGGAT
>NZ_JACADQ010000292.1 GCF_016106015.1 Neoroseomonas rubea | reverse complement strand
GATCGGCGGCCAGCGCGTCCCGCAGCGCGTCCTCGGCGGCCAGGGCCGGCTGCTCCGCCAGGGCGGCGGCGATCGGACAGACCAGGTCCATCCGCGCCGCGGGGAAGGCACCGGTGGCCGTGCCGGCCGCCATCACCGCGTTCAGCCGCGCGGCCAGGGCGCGGCGCGTGGCGGTGGCGGCGACGGCGTGGCGGGCCATCGCATCCTCCAGCCCCGCGAGCCAGCGCGGGTCGGCGCGGCCTTCGGCCAGCAGGCGGTTGCGCTGGGACATGGCGTTGTCATGCGCGGCCACTTCCCGCGCATGGCCGGGTTCCAGCGCCCAGGCGAGCCGGTCGAGGAAGCGCCGCCGGCCAGACGCCGCTTCCTGGAACAGCCGGTCCATCTGCGGCGTGAGCCAGACCACCGCGACACGGTCCGCGAGATCCGCCTGGGCGCGGACGGGCTGGCCGTCGAGGCGGAAGACGCGGCGTTCCGACACACCGTCCGGGTCGCTGCCGGTGCCGATGTCGAATTCGCCCGCGGGGGTGGCGAAGCGGCCCGCGACGGCCCAGGGGCGGGCGGCGCCGTCGTCGCGGCGGCCAAGTTCCCCCATGCGCGCGCCACGCAGGCCGCGGCCGGGGCCGAGCAGGGAGATCGCTTCCAGCAGGTTCGTCTTGCCGGCGCCGTTCTCGCCGGCAATCGCGACGATCGGCGCGGCAAAGGCCACGTCGAGGAACGGCCAGGAGCGGAAGTCGGTGAGGCGGAGGCGGGTGAGGCGGAGCATCTGACCGCTGATGGGAGGCGCCTCAGGGTTTAGACGCCTCCAGCATGCGCGCAAGGGAGGCGCGCAGGCCAGCCGTAGCACTGCGCGTTTCGGCACAGGCCGGGCCCGTGTCGTCGAATGCGCAGCTCCCGACCTCCCGGCCCGTTTCGTCCAGGACGAGGATGCGATCGCCGATCGGGCGCAACCGCCGGGCGCCGCGATGCGGGCACATGCCGGCATCGCAGGTCGCGCCTTCGGAGAGGATGTCGAGGATCAGATGCGGCAGGTGCCAGGCGGGCAGCCAGCCGGTCCGCCGGATGGTCCCGCGATCCAGCACGAGCAGCGGCGTCGCATAGGCCGGCGCATGGTGCAGTGGGTCGCTCCCCGCCCCCGCCGGGCGCGGCACGAGCGAAAGGAGCGGCGGCCAATGATCGCCCATGACCAGGATGAGCGCATCCGGATCCTCGGCCAGGACCTGCGTGACATGCGCCTCGACCGCGAGCGCCGTGTGATGGATGCCGTTCGCCCAGTCGTGGGCGAGCGTCGACGACGGCGTGACCGCGATCCGGTCAGGACGTCGCGCGCGATCGCGGTCGAAGGGATGGTGGCCGGCGTTGACGAAGGTATAGACCAGCGCCGGCGCGTCACGACCGAGTTCGGACCGGAGGCCGCGAGCCTCCGCAAGCGTCCAGCCTGCCGCGGCCCAGACTCCATCCCGATCGGTGATGTGAAGATCCGCCTCGAACCTGCGCTGCGAAAAGCCCATGGCCAGGAAGGCGGCGCCGGCGCGGAAGATCTCCGACGAGCTCGGCACCAGGGAGACGGTGCGGAAGCCGCGCGCTGCCAGAAGGCGCGGCAGGCAGGGCAGTTCCGATCCGGCCGGGATCGACATGGTCACGACGCGGTATCGGCCGCCGAAGGCAGGCAGGCCGCACAGCACCTCGAACTCCGTGTTGGACGAGCGATTGCCGAAGACCGGCGCGACGAGGCGGCCCCCCGCGGCGTCCCGCCAAGCGGCAAAAAGTGGAGGAAACGGGTCTGGGCGGACGATGGCCGGCGTCGCCAGCGGGTCGACGAAGCTCTCCAGAACGATAATGTGGACATCGCGCGCTGCGATCCGGGCACTCGTCGGCACGACCGGTCCAAGGTCGTCCGATGCCGCGGATGCCAGAAGGCGGTCCTTCATGCGCTGCTCCGCATCCTCGACGAGGGCGACCAAGGCACCCATGAAGTGGCCGCGGACGGGGAAGGCGAAGGTGCGGGCATTCATCCCGACGGTCATGTGGACAATGCCGCTGGTCGCCAGGGGCGCAGTCGCCTGGAACGCGGCACCGCACCCGGCGGCCGACAGCGCAAGGAAGGTCACTCGTCGCGGCGCGATGTTCAGCAGGAAGGCGGCGCCCAGGCCGAGCGCCGCGGCCAGGACGCAGAAAGCCGTTGCCGGCGGCAGGACCCTGAGCAGGTCCGGCAGCAGCAGGATGTCGGACACGAAGGCCTGGTCGCCGAGAATGGCGAACTTGGCCCCGGACAGGTTCAGCAGGATCAGCGGTGTCGCCACCGCGATCGCCAGTGCCAGTGTGTTCGGGCGCTGCAGGACCAGCAGCACGCCGCCGAAAATCAGCGCGAGCAGCAGGTCAGGGCCGAGATACAGCAGGACGTGCAGCGGATTCGGGGGGATCTGCCCAACCATTGCCAGCCACGTCACCTGCTGCAGGCACAGCAGGACCGTCATCATCGACGACAACCTGAGGTAACGCCGCGCCACGCCCCCGACCCGACAGGGCAGCGCGCACTGGGCTTCTCCGTCAGCCGCCCTTCAGGCGCGCCTGCCGGACGCGTGCTTAGCGAAGCCCCGCGCTGGGAAGATCAACACAAATTCGTGATGTCGACTGTGGCGACCGGCGCTCGGCGCCCCGGGTCCAGCGCTCGCCTCGTGAGACCCGGCGCTAGACCCGCATCGGCATCAGCACGTAGAGCGCTTCCGGCTTCGCCTTGTCGCGCACGATGGTGGGCGCGGCGCCATCGGCGAACAGGAATTCCACCTCGTCGCCGATCAGGCTGGTGATGTCGGTCAGGTAGCGCGCCTGGAAGCCGATCTCGAGCGGCGTGCTCTCGTAGCGCACCGCATCGGCCTCCAGCTCCTCCTGCGCCTGGCCCTGGTCGGGACTGGCAGCGGAGAGCAGGAGGTTGTTGCGGGAGATGCTGAGCTTCACCGGGCGCGAGCGCTCGCTGCTGATGGCGGCGACGCGCGCGACCGCCTGCTCGAAGGCATCCTTCGGGACGGTCAGCGTCTTGTCGTTGCCGCGCGGGATCACGCGCTCATATTCGGGAAAGGTGCCGTCGATCAGCTTGGAGGTGAGCGAGACGGTGCCGAGCGCGAAGCGGATCTTGGTGTCCGACAGGCGCACCTCGATCTCGTCCTGCGTCTCCTCGGCCAGCTTGCGCACTTCGTTGACCGTCTTGCGGGGGACGATCACGCCCGGCATGCCCTTGGCACCCTCTGGCAGCGGTTCCTCCACGCGGGCGAGGCGATGGCCATCGGTCGCGACCGCGCGCAGCACCGGCGTGCCGTCGGCCTCCGCGGCATGCAGGTAGATGCCGTTGAGATAATAGCGCGTCTCCTCGGTGCTGATGGCGAAGCGCGTGCGGTCGATCAGGTCGCGCAGCACGCCCGCCTTGATCGAGAACTTCGTCGGCAGCCGGCCCTCGGTCATCGAGGGAAAGTCATCGACCGGCAGGACCGTGAGCGTGGTGTTGAACTTGCCCGCGCGCAGCGTGAGCGGCCCGTCGCCGCCACCATGGTCGAGCTCGACGCGCGCGCCCTCGGGCAGCTTGCGCACGATCTCGTACAACGTCGCGGCCGGCGCCGTGGTGCGGCCGCCGCGCGTGACGGTCACACCCGCCACGTCCTCGACCACCGCGATCTCCATGTCGGTCGCGGTCAGGGTGAGGCTGCCCTCGGTCTTCGCGTCGATCAGGACATTGGCGAGGATGGGGATCGTGTTCCGCCGCTCCACCACGCTCTGCACATGCGCGAGCGCCTTGATCAGCACCGCGCGGTCCACCGTGAACTTCATCGTCGCCCGACGCCCCGATGCTCTGGGCGGTCACCTCGCGGCCCGGGCTGGGCCGCGCGCGACCGCGCCTGTCCCCCAATGCTCCCCCACACGCCGGACCGGGGCCGAATCGGCCCGCGCGGCCCGGGCGAGGGGGGCGCACCATATCAGCGCGATTCCAGGCGGGGAAGCGGGGTGTGGCGCCGCGAAACCCGCGGAAAACCGCGGGTCGGGGCCGGGGCAGGCTGTCACGCACACGGGAATTGCGGCCATCGGGCACCCCTCGCCCGTCCGGGAGCACCCGGCGCGACTGCGCCGGAAACATCAGCCACGCGGCGGACCGAGGCTCAGGCCAATGGATCGCGGCGTGGCCGCGATCCGCGATCGCAAAGCGCGACCGCAATCGACCTGCCTGGTGCGTAAGCCCACGGCGCGCAACCCAAGCGGCCGGATGGCCGCGCCGGCGCCTGGGGTCTCAATAGACCCAGACCTTCAGGTCTCCAGCATCCGCCGCAGCAGCTCCACATCCTCGGCGAAGGCGGCATCCGCCTGCATGAGTTCCGAGATGCGCGAGACGGCGTGCATCACCGTCGTGTGGTCGCGATTGCCGAAGCGCCGCCCGATCTCGGGAAGGGAGCGGGAGGTGAGCTGCTTCGCCAGGTACATCGCCACCTGGCGCGGACGCGCCACGTTGCGCGCGCGGCGCGCGCTGCTCATGTCGGTCAGGCGGATGTTGTAGTGCTCGGCGACCTTGCGCTGGATCTCCTCGATCGTGACGCGGCGGTCATGCGCGCGGAGGATGTCGTGCAGCACCTCCTGCGCGCTGTCGAGCGTCACGGCGCGGCCGAACAGGTTGGCATGCGCGATCAGCCGGTTCAGCGCGCCTTCGAGCTCCCGCACGTTGGACGTGATCTTGTGCGCGAGGAATTCGAGCACCGCCTTCGGCACCGCGACGCCCGCCGCGGTGGCCTTGGCCTGCAGAATCGACAGGCGGAGTTCGTAGGTGGTGGCGTGGATGTCGGCGACCATGCCGCAGCCGAGCCGCGTGCGCAGCCGGTCCTCAAGCCCGTTGAGGTCGGAGGGCGACTTGTCGGCGCTGACGATGATCTGCTTGCCCGCGTCGATCAGCGCGTTGAAGGTGTGGAAGAATTCCTCCTGCGTGTTGTCCTTGCCGATCAGGAATTGCAGGTCGTCGACCATCAGCACGTCGACGGAGCGGAGGCTTTCCTTGAACTCCATCGTGGACTGGCTGCGCAGCGCGGCGATGAAGCGGTACATGAACTTCTCGGCGCTCATGTAGGCGACGTTGCGCGCCGGCTCGCCATTTCGGATCGCCCAGGCGACGGCATGCATCAGGTGGGTCTTGCCGAGGCCAACGCCGCCATAAAGGAACAGCGGGTTGAAGCCCGGGCTCGCCGGATGCTCGGCGACGCGCCGCGCACAGGCATGGGCGAACTCGTTCGGCTTGCCGACGACGAAGGTATCGAAGGTGAAGCGCGGGTCGAGCGGCGCGGACCATTCACCGCGGGCCTCGCCGGCCGCATTGCGCGGCGCGCGGCCGGACAGCGCCTCGGCCAGTCCGGAGCGCTCGGGGGCCACCTCGACCTCCGCGCCCTCGGCGGCGCCGCGCGGCTGCGGGCCC
>NZ_JACADQ010000291.1 GCF_016106015.1 Neoroseomonas rubea | reverse complement strand
AAATTCAAGTGTGACTAGAGTTTGAACGTGTGCTCTTCGGATCTGGCAGCCGACCGTCGCCGCGCTGGCCGAGCGGCTGGCCGCGACCGCCCGCGCGCGGCTCGGCCGCAGCCTGGCGATCCGGGAGGTCGACAGCGGGTCCTGCAATGGCTGCGAGCTCGAAGTGAACGCGCTGCAGAACGTCGCCTACGACCTGGAACGCTTCGGGCTGCGCTTCGTCGCATCCCCCAAGCATGCCGACGTGCTGCTGGTGACCGGCCCCGCCTGCCGCAACATGCGGGAGGCGATGGAACGCGCGCTCGCCTGCACGCCGGAACCACGCTGGGTCGTCGCGGCCGGGGATTGCGCCGTCGATGGCGGCGTCTTCAAGGGATCCTACGCGGTGGAAGGCGGCGCCGGCGCGGTGCTGCCGGTGGACCTGCTGATCCCTGGCTGCCCGCCCTCCCCCGAGCAGTTGCTCGAAGGGCTGCTCGCCTTGCTGGAAGCGGAGGCATCCGGACAAAAGTAGGGCCGGCCGGATTGCTCCAGCCGGCCCACGGGCCATTCCCGAAGGAAGGCCAGTCGGGCAGCGGCCTGCCGGGAATAAGCCGCTGCGACGAAAGGCAAGGTGGCAGGCCGCGCCTCTCCGGCGCGTGGCAGCCACCTTAACTTCCGGCAACCCAGGGTGGCGGTAGCGCCCGCGCGCATCGCCTCATGCCAGCGGCCAAATTCTTCGACCGCCGGCATTGGCCCTTGCGTGCCCTAAGGCGCCGGGCGGAAGCCGCCTGTTTCCTTGGCTTCGCCAGACTCCTGGCGGGCCGCATTCGCGGCCTCCGCGCGAGTCGAAGACTCGCGCCGCCAGCATCAGATCAGGCAGAGCTCCGCGAGGTCGCGCCGCAGCTTGGGGGGCAGGCGATCCAGCCCGACCGGCGCGGGGCGTTCCCGCGACACATCCGCCGGCGCTTCCTCCGGCTTCAGGTAGCGCCAGCCCTGGAAGGGCTTCATCGGGCGCGCTTCGACCGGCACCAGGGCGGGATCGAGGACCAGGGCCGCGCAGGGCGTGCCGTCGTCCCATTCCTCCTCCCGGATCTCCAGGATTCGCTGGCGGACCCGCACGAAGCCCGCCACCACCCAGTAGATCGACCCGCCCGCGCAGACCTCCTCGATCCGCTTGGGGAACATGCGGGTCCAGGCGCGCAGTGGCGGGTCGGTGCGCAGGCGTTCCTTCTGGATCGCCGCGAGCTGCGCGACATCCTTGGGGCCGACCGAGAGCTTGATGAGGTGGAGCACGCCTCTCCATCTCGCGACCTGTGCCGAGTCGGCAAGGGCCTCCGCGTAACCGCGGCGCGCCGGGACGCGAAAGCACCCGGCAGGCGGGCCGGTCCCGCCCCGGAGATCCGCTATGGCCCAGACCGAGACGGCAGCCCCTCCCCTGCCCCGCCCGCCGCGCGACCCACGGCTCGACATCCTGCGCGGCTGGCTGCAGATCTCGATCTTCGGTGCCCATGCGGTCGGCACCTGGTTCGGCGCCTATGGAATCCATGCCGCCTGGGGCCTTTCGGACAGCTCGGAACAGTTCCTGTTCCTGTCGGGCCTCGTGCTCGGCTCGGTCCACACACTGAAGGCGCGCCGCGACGGGGCGGGCGCGGCGGGGCGGGACATGTGGCGCCGGGCGGCCAGGCTCTGGCGCTTCCACATGGTCCTGTTCGCGGTCTTCGGGGCGATGATCCTCTGGGCCGGCATGGCGATGCCGCTGGAAGGGGAGGTCGACCGACTCGGCTGGCGCATGCTCGCCGACCGGCCATGGTGGGCGCTGCCCGGGGCGGCGCTGCTGCTCTACATGCCGAACTACCTCGACATCCTGCCGGTGTTCATCCTGTCGATGGCCGCGCTGCCGGGCTTCCTGTGGCTGGTCGATCGCCTCGGCGCGGCGGCGCTGCTGGTGCCGGGGCTGCTCTGGGCCGGGGTGCAGGCGGGTCTCTGGTCCTATTGGTCCTGGCTGCCGACAGGGCTCGATCCGCTCGCCTGGCAGTTCGTCTTCATGATCGGCGCCTTCTGCGGCCGCGCGGCGCTGCTGCACGGCGCGGCGGTGCGCCGGCGCGGCTGGGCCGTCCTGGCCTCGGTCGCGATCCTGCTGCTCGGCCTGGCGCAACGCGTGGCGGAGGGGTTCGGCGCGGGCCTCGATGTCGAGACGATCTGGACGCTGGCGGGCAAGACGCATCTCGGGCCGCTCGCGCTGCTGCACGGCCTGGCGCTGGCCTATCTGGTCGCGGTGCTGGTGCCGCGGGAGGCGCCCTGGATGCATCATCCGGCGGCGGCCGCGCTCGCCGCGGTCGGGCGGCACAGCCTGCATGTGTTCGGCCTCGGGCTGTTCCTGTCCTGGAGTGTCACGGCGCTGCTGCGACTGCACCCCGGCCTGCCCTGGCTCGACCCCGCGCTGACGCTCGCCGGCGTCGCCATCCTGGTCGGCTATGCGCTGGCGATGGATCGGCGCCGGCTGAGGCCCGCCATGGCCGCCCGATGAGCGCAGCCATCGGCATGCCGGGCTGCGCCGGCGGTTTCGCCGCCGGCACAGCCCGGCCTAGACTGCGCGCTGACCGGGAAGGAGGGCGCGTGGCGATCGATGGCGGGGCGTGGGACGAGTGGCTGGCCGCGGCGCAGGCCGGCGACAGGCGAGCCTATGACCGGCTGCTGCGCGACTGCCTGCCGCTGCTGCGCGCCATCGCGCGGCGCCGCATCCGCGATGCCGCCGAGGCCGAGGACGCGGTCCAGGACACGCTGCTGACGATCCACCGCATGCTCGCCACTTACGACCCTGCCCGCCCCGCCCGCCCCTGGATCGCCGCCATCGCGGAACGGCGCTGCATCGACCGGCTGCGCCGCCATGGCCGCGGCGCCGGGCGCGAGACCCCGATCGAGGACCATGAGGCGACGCTCGCCGCAGCCCCCGGCGTGACCGGGGAGGACCGGATCGCCGGCCGGCAGCTGCGCGAGGCCGTGGCGGACCTGCCGGACAGCCAGCGGACCGCGCTGCGCCTCGCCAAGCTCGAGGACCTGCCGCTGGCCGAGGCGTCGGCGCGCTCGGGCCTGTCCGTCGGCGCGCTCAAGGTCGCGACGCACCGCGCGCTGAAGACCCTGCGCCGACGCTTCGGGGTGGAGGACGACCGATGAGGACCGAGGATCTGATCGGCCGGCTGGCCGAGGATCTCCGCCCTGTGCGACCGCTCGGCCCGCCGCTGCGCCGGTGCGCCGCGTGGCTTGCCTTCGCGGCGCTGGTGATCGGTGCCGCCATCGTGGCGTTCGGCGCGCGGCACGACCTGATGGAGCGGCTCGCGCGGCCGCATGAAGGGGCGCAGCTGCTGTTCGCCGTCGCGACCGGCGTGCTCGCCGCGATCGCCGCCTTCGAACTCTCCCTGCCCGACCGTTCGCCGCGCTGGGCGCTGCTGCCGGTCCCGGCGGTGCTGGCCTGGGGGGCGACGCTGGGCTTCGGCTGCCTCGACGATGTCGCGCGCATGGGACCGCAGGCGCTGGTGCTCGGCACCTCCTGGGGCTGCTTCCGCTTCGTCGTGCTGATGGGCGTGCCGCTCGCGCTCTCGCTCGTCTGGATGCTGCGGCATGCGGGGCCGCTGAGGCCCGTGCCGGTGGCGATGCTGGGCGGGCTCGCGGGGGCGGCGCTCAGCGCCGCGGGCCTGTCGGTATTCCATCACCTGGACGCGGCGGCGATGGTGCTGGCCTGGCATGGCGGCAGCACGCTGCTGGTCGTGCTCGGCTTCGGGCTGTTCGGGCGGCGCTGGCGCGAACGATCCGCGGACGCCTTCACCGCGGCTTAAGGCACGCCGCATATCGTTCCGGGAACGATGTTTCGCGGGGTCGATGATGCGCGCCTTCCTGAACCTGTCGGTCGGCAAGAAACTGGCCGTGTCCGGCGCGGTCGCGCTTGCCATGGTGGTCGGCATCGTCGTCGGCACGCACTGGACGGGATCGGCGATCGATGCGCTGTTCCGCCAGGAAGGCCGGATCGACCAGGGGGCAGAGACGCTGGCGCTGGCGCAGCGGACGGTCGCCGAGGCACCGCTGCACGCGCAGCGCATCGCCATCGCCCAGACCGGAGACGAGGTGGGCGCGGCGCTGGTCGCGGCCAGGGGCAATGTCGCCCGGACCATCCAGCTGACGCGGCAGGCGGAACCCGACATCGGCGACCCCGAGGCCACCCGGATCCTCGCCGAGGCGGTCAGCCGCGCCGAGGCCTTCGGCGCCGTGCTCGAGGACATGGCGCGCCTGCGCCGCGCCGTCATCCAGGCCCGTGACGACGCCTTCCTCACGCGCGCCCAGGACTACGACCAGGCATTCGAGGGCGCCAACGCGACGATCGAGTTCGACGTTCCCGCCGAAGCGCGGGAGGAAGTCCGCACCCGCTTCGTCACCTTCCACCAGGCCTTCAACGACATGCGCGCCTCCGCGCTGCGCTTCCTCGCCACGGGCGACGAGCGCATGGCGCAGCGGGTTCGCCGGGCGAATGCCCAGGCGCGCGTGCACCTGCGCGGCGCCATCACCGGGGCCGAGGCGGCGCCGCGCGCCGCCGAGGAACTGGGCCGGATCGCCGCGATCGCGACCGAGGCGGGCGAGGGCGCCGTCGCCACCATCGACCAGGGCCGCGCGCTGAACGCGCTGCTCGAAGGCCGCGCGGCCGAGGCGCGCAACGCCCTGATCGCCGCCTTCGAGGAGGCGGAGCGGAAGCTCGCCGAGATCGACGAAGCGTCCTTCCGCGCGGTCGGCGCCGCGCTCGACCTTCAGGAACGGCTCGGCATCGGCATGGCCCTCGCGATCGCCGTGCTGCTGTCGCTCTCGGCCTTCGTCATGGCGCGCGCGATCGGCTCCCCGCTGAAGCGCCTGGCCGGCACGCTCGACCGGATCGCGGCGGGCGATGCCGCCGTGGCCGTGCCCGACCGCGGCCGCCGCGACGAGATCGGCCGCATCGCCGACGCCGTCGAGGCGCTGCGCGGCACCGCCGCCGACGCCTTCAGCCGCAGCCAGGTCATCGAGCAGATGCCGCTCGGCGTGATGCTCGCCGACCCCGCCAACGCGTTCCGAATCTCCTACGCCAATGCGGAATCGCGCAGCCTGGTCTGCGGCATGGGAGACCAGATCCACGTCAAGGCGGAGGATCTGGTCGGGCAGAGCATCGACATCCTGGACAAGGGGCCCGCGCGCATCCGCGCCCTGCTGTCCGATCCGGCGAACCTGCCCCACAAGGCGCGGGTGGCGTTCGGGACAGAGGTGCTCGACCTGAACATGTCCGCCGTGCGCGACGCCGCGGGGACCTATGTCGGCGCCATGCTCGCCTGGTCGCGCGTGACCGACCAGGCGCGCCTGGCCGACACCTTCGAGGCGGACATCGGCGCCGTGGTCGGCTCCGTCGCCGCCGCCGCCGCGCAGCTCCAGCAATCCGCCCGCACCCTCACCGCCGCCGCCGCCGA
>NZ_JACADQ010000290.1 GCF_016106015.1 Neoroseomonas rubea | reverse complement strand
CGGCGCCCGCCGCAGGCGCCTCAGTTCGTCCGCGGCGCGGCCCGGCCGACATGCGGCCCGGCCGAGGCGACCGCGCCGGCGCGCTGCGCGTCCTCCATGGTGCGGAAGAAGCTGTAGTGCAGCGTGATGGTGGTGATGTCGCGCGTGTTCGGGTCCTCGGCGATGCGCGGATCGACCCAGAAGGAGACCGGCATGTCCACGCGCTGGCCGGGTTCGAGCGTCTGCTCGTCGAAGCAGAAGCAGGCGACCTTGTGGAAGTAGCGGCCGACCTTCTCGGGCGTGACGTTGTAGACGGACACGCCCGTGACCGGCGTCTCGGCCCGGTTGGCGGCGGAGTAGAAGGCGAGCCCTTCCTCCCCCAGCCGCACCAGCATCGCCGGCTGCTCGGCCTGGAAGCGCCAGGGCAGGTTGGGCTGGGTGGTGGCGGCGAATCGGACAGTGATGGTCCGGTCGGTCGCCCCCGGCGCGGCGAGGCCGCGCTGCGTCGTGCCGTTGTAGCCGGTGACGCGGCAGAACAGGTCGTACAGCGGCACGGCGGCGAAGGAGAGGCCGACCATGCCCACGACCGTCCCGAAGGCGAAGATCGCGGTGCGGCGGTTGCGGCGGGAAAGGTCGGCGCGGTCCATGGCCCTACTCAATGGCCCTTCGCCCGGCGCGCGGCAAGCGGGGCGATCGTATCATGGCGTAACGCGCCGCGGCTCAGCCGCGCAGGATGCGCGCCATGCCGACGAAGTAGAAGATCACCGACAGCGCCACGAGCACGAGCATGATGGCGATGTTGCGTCCGCGCCGGCGCTTGAGGAACAGCGCCTCCTCCTCCGGCGTCATGGGCCGAAGGCCAGGCGGTCCACCGCGATGGCGGCGAACAGGGCGAACAGGTAGGTCAGCGAGAAGCGGAAGCAGGCCTTGGCCGGCGCGTCCTTCGTCAGCGACCGCCCGGCCTCGTCCTGCGCATCGCGCAGCACGGCGAGCGCGTGGCGGAGGAAGTTCGCCCCCAGCAGCGCCGCGACGGCGGCATAGGCGGGGGAGGAGAAGCCGACCGCCCAGGGCAGGAGGCCGAGCGGGGCGAGCAGCACGGTGTAGATCAGCACCTGGCGCCGGGTTTCCCGCGCCCCGGCGGTCACCGGCAGCATCGGCACGCCGGCGCGGGCGTAGTCGTCATGGGCCCAGAGCGACAGCGCCCAGAAATGCGGCGGCGTCCAGACGAAGATGATGGCGAACAGGATCAGAGGCACGAGCGTCACATCGCCCGTGACGGCCGCCCAGCCGATCACCGGCGGGAAGGCGCCCGCCGCGCCGCCGATGACGATGTTCTGCGGCGTCCGGCGCTTGAGCCACATGGTGTAGACGAAGACGTAGAAGGCGATGGACAGCGCGAGGACCGAGGCCGCGACGAGGTTCGTCGCCATCCACATCAGCGTGACGGAGCCCACCGAGAGCCAGATGCCGAAGGCCAGCGCGGCCCCCGGCGCGATCCGCCCGCCCGGGATGGGGCGCTTGGCCGTCCGGCGCATCACCGCGTCGATGTCGCGGTCGTACCACATGTTGATCGCCCCCGCCGCGCCGGCGGCGACCGCGATGCAGAGGATCGCGACGAAGGCCAGCACCGGGTGCATGGACAGCGCCCCGGGTGCCACCAGCATGCCCACCAGCCCCGAGAAGACCACGAGCGTCATCACGCGCGGCTTCAGCAGCGCGATCCAGTCGCCGACGTCCGACATGTCGCAGGAAGCAGGAAGGGGGGCGGAGCCCCCCTGTCCCGGTTCCATGGCGGCTTCGCTCATGGTCCGAACCCCAGGCCGGCGTCCTTACCGGACGCGCGGCAGCTCGTCGAAGGTGTGGAAGGGCGGCGGCGAGGAGACCTGCCATTCCAGCGTCGTCGCACCGGCACCCCACGGATTGGCCGCGGCCTTCTCGCCCGAGCGGAAGGTCAGCCAGAGCACGTAGAAGAACAGGATCAGCGAGGCGAAGGAGATGTAGGAGCCGACCGAGGCGATGAAGTTCCACGCCGTCAGCGCTTCCGGATAGTCAGGGTAGCGGCGCGGCATGCCCTGGTTGCCCGAGAAGTGCATCGGGAAGAAGGTCAGGTTCACGCCGGCGAAGGTCAGCCAGAAATGCACCTTGCCCCAGAACTCGGGGTACTGCCGGCCGCTCATCTTGCCGATCCAGTAGTAGAAGCCGGCATAGATCGAGAACACGGCGCCGAGGCTGAGCACGTAGTGGAAGTGCGCCACCACGTAGTAGGTGTTGTGCAGGATCTGGGTGATCGGCGCGTTCGCCAGCACCACGCCCGTCACGCCGCCCACGGTGAACAGGAAGATGAAGCCGATGGCGAACAGCATCGGTGTCTTCAGGTCGATCGACCCGCCCCACATGGTGGCGATCCAGGAGAAGATCTTGATGCCCGTGGGCACGGCGATGACCAGCGTCGCGGCCATGAAGTAGGCGCGCGTGTCCACGTCCATGCCGGACTGGAACATGTGGTGCGCCCAGACCACGAAGCCCACGAAGCCGATCGCGACCATGGCGTAGGCCATGCCGAGGTAGCCGAACACCGGCTTGCGGCTGAAGGTCGAGATCACGTGGCTGATGATCCCGAAGCCGGGCAGGATCATGATGTAGACTTCGGGGTGGCCGAAGAACCAGAACAGGTGCTGGAAGAGCACCGGGTCGCCGCCGCCCTCGGGGCGGAAGAAGGCCGTGCCGAAGTTGCGGTCCGTGATCAGCATGGTGATCGCGCCGGCCAGCACCGGCACCGCGAGCAGCAGCAGGAAGGCGGTGACCAGCATCGACCAGACGAACAGCGGCATCTTGTGCAGGGTCATGCCCGGCGCGCGCATGTTCAGGATGGTGGTGATGAAGTTGGCCGCGCCCATGATCGACGACGCACCCGCCAAGTGCAGCGAGAACAGCGCGAGGTCCATCGCCATGGACGGGTGGTAGGTGCTGTCGGACAGCGGCGGGTAGATCGTCCAGCCGGCACCCGGGCCCTCACCCACGAACAGCGACGCGCCCAGCAGCAGGAAGGCCGGCACCAGCAGCCAGAAGCTGATGTTGTTCATGCGCGGGAAGGCCATGTCCGGCGCCCCGATCATGATCGGCACGAACCAGTTGCCGAAGCCCCCGATCAGCGCCGGCATGACCACGAAGAACACCATGATCAGCCCGTGGGCGGAGACGAAGGCGTTCCACATCTGCCCGTCGGCGAAGATCTGCATCCCCGGCGTCTGCAGTTCCATGCGCATCAGCACGGACAGGCCGACGCCGATGAAGGCGGCGATCAGCGAGAAGATGATGTAGAGCGTCCCGATGTCCTTGTGGTTCGTCGAGAACAGCCAGCGGTTCACGAAGCCGGGCTTGTGGTCGTGGTGGTCGTGATGCGCGTCGGTTGCGGTCGCCATCGGGTGTTCCTCTCGGGCGCGCCTTAGCGGCGCGCCTCCGCGATCTGGACGGTGTCGGTCGGGGCGGGGGCGGCGGCGACGGCCGGGGCCTGGTCATCCGCGCGGGCGAAGCGTGTGCGCGCCTCGGCCACCCAGCGTTCGAATTCCTGCGGGCTCACGGCGCGCACCGCGATCGGCATGAACCAGTGGTTCGTGCCGCAGATCTGGTTGCACTGGCCGTAGTAGACGCCCTCGCGGTCGGCGCGCATCCACGTCTCGAGCGCGCGGCCGGGGATGGTGTACCTCTGCACGCCCAGCGCGGGCACGAAGAAGGAATGGATCACGTCGCGCCCGGTGGTCAGCACGCGGATATTGGCGCCGACGGGGATCACCAGCTCGTTGTCCACCGCGAGGCGGAAAAGATGCCGCCGGTCGGCCGGCAACTGGTCCTCCTGCAGCGGGTAGCTGTCGAAGTTGAAGTTGCCGTGGTCCGGATAGGTGTAGTTCCAGTACCACTGCCGGCCCTGCACGCTGATCGTCAGGTCGGCGTTCGGCGTGCGGTCCTGGTAGTAGATCAGCCGGAAGGACGGGATCGCGATCACGATCAGGATCAGCACCGGGACCACGGTCCAGGCCACTTCCAGCATCGTGTTGTGGCTGGTGGTGGACGGCGTCGGGTTCGCCTCGGCGCGGTAGCGCCAGACGCACCAAGCGAGCAGCGCCAGCACGAAGATGGTGATCGCGACGATGATGACGAACACCAGCGTGTTGAAGTCGGCGATCGCGTCCTTGATCGGCCCGCCCGATTCCTGCAGGCCCATGCCCCAGGGGGTCGGCGCGCCGACCACGCCCTGCGCCCATGCCGGGCCCGCCGCCACCATCGCGGCAAGGCCGCCCAACGCCGCCCACAGGCGCTTCCCGTCGCTCAACCGCATCACCATTCCCCGGGCGCGTCAGGCGCGCCGCCTTGCCGATACCTGTTGCGCGCACCCTTGAGGGGGGTGCGCGGCGCGCGCGGACCATAGTCGCGCCACCACGCACCGCACAAGGGCACCCGCCCGAAATCTGCGCAGCGCCGCATCTGGGTGACAAGGCGGAAAACGCAACCGCCTTAAGGAGTTACAAAGGCGGGGCGGGCGTCAGCCCTCGACCTCCCCCGCATCCTCCTCGGTCACATGGTCGGCCATGTCGGTCAGCATCGAGCGGATGTGCTCGTCCCCCACCACATAGAAGACCTGGCGGCCGCGCCGGTCCGCCTGCAGCAGCCGCGCCGCGCGCAGCAGCCGGAGGTGGTGCGAGACGAGGGAGGCCGAGATGCCGAGCCGTTCCGCCATCTCGCCCACCGCTGCCGGCGCGTCGAGGCAGGCGAGGATGATCTTCAGCCGCGTCGGGTCGCTCATCAGGCGGAAGGTTTCCGCCAGCTCGACCACCAGGTCGTCGCCGAGCCTCACACGCGCACGCATCGGGGATGATCCGCCATCCCGCCACCGTCGCGCGCCGGGGGCTGCCCACGCAAGCCCGGCCTTGACACGCCGGGTGTGCGCCGCAATCTGCGCCAACGAGATAAGTTATTGAAAAAACAGGGATAAATGAAGAGATGAATACCTGTTCATCCGTACGTCGCCGGTCGCTCCTCGCCGCCGGCCTGCTGGCCCTGCCCGTCCCCGCCCTCGCCCAGGCGCGGCGGCCACCGCTCGCGCTGTGCACCGTGGGCATGGTGGGCGACATGGTGCGCAGCCTCGGCGGGGCGGCGTTCCGGACCGAGACGCTGATCGGCGAGGGCGTGGACCCGCACCTGTTCCGCCCCACGCGCAACGACATCCAGCGCATCCTCGGCGCCGACCTGCTCTTCGCCAATGGCCACCGGCTGGAAGGCCGGATGGGGGATGTGCTGGAACGCGCGCGCGGCGCCGGCAAGCCGGTGCTGCTGGTGGCCGAGGCACTGCCGCGCGAGCGCCTGCGCGCCAATCCCGACTACCCCGACGCCGCCGACCCGCATGTCTGGATGGACCCCACGCTCTGGGCCGAGGCCGCGGGCCCGGCGGCCGAGGCGCTGGCGCGCTTCGCCCCCGCCGCGGCGCAGGACATCGCCGCGGCGCTGGCGGCCT
>NZ_JACADQ010000029.1 GCF_016106015.1 Neoroseomonas rubea | reverse complement strand
CCCGAACCCCCCTCAACCTTCTTTGCGACCTTGGGGACCAGTCCCCAACAGACGAAGAAGGGAGGGGGCTCGGGGGAGGTTCCCCTCCCCCGACCTTCACATCAGAGCGCGCCGCCCCGCCGCCCCGCCATGGCGCCGAGCCTGAGCCGCAGCGCGTTCAGCTTGATGAAGCCCTGGGCGTCGAACTGGTCGTAGGCGCCCTGGTCGTCCTCGAAGGTCACGTGCTTCATCGAGTACAGGCTGTTGGGCGACTGTCGCCCCGTGACGATGGTGTTGCCCTTGTAGAGCTTGAGCCGGACGGTGCCGGTGACGCTGGCCTGGCTCTCGTCGATCAGCGCCTGGAGCATCCGGCGTTCGGGGGCGAACCAGAAGCCATTGTAGATGATCTCGGCGTAGCGCGGCATCAGCGAGTCCTTCAGGTGGCAGGCCTCGCGGTCGAGCGTGATGGATTCCATGGCGCGGTGCGCGACGTACAGGATCGTGCCGCCCGGCGTCTCGTAGCAGCCGCGGGACTTCATGCCGACGAAGCGGTTCTCCACCAGGTCGAGCCGGCCGATGCCGTTCTCGCGGCCGAGCGCGTTGAGCTTCGTCAGCAGCGTCGCGGGCGAGAGGCGTTCGCCATTGATGCCGACCGCATCGCCGCGCTCGAACTCGATGGTGATCTCGGTGACCTCGTCCTTCGCATCCATCGGGCTGATGGTACGCTGCCAGACCATCTCGTCCGGCGCGTCCCAAGGTTCCTCGAGGATCTTGCCCTCGCTCGAGGAGTGCAGAAGGTTCGCATCGACGCTGAAGGGCGCCTCCCCGCGCTTGTCCTTGGCGATCGGGATCTGGTGTTCCTCGGCGAACTGGATCAGCCGGGTGCGCGACGTCAGTTCCCATTCGCGCCAGGGGGCGATGACCTTCACGTCCGGCTTCAGCGCGTAGTAGCTGAGCTCGAAGCGCACCTGGTCGTTGCCCTTGCCGGTCGCGCCATGCGCCACGGCGTCGGCGCCGACGGCTTCCGCGATCTCGATCTGGCGCTGCGCGATCAGCGGCCGGGCGATCGAGGTGCCGAGAAGATACATGCCCTCGTACAGCGCATTGGCCCGGAACATCGGGAAGACGAAGTCGCGGACAAACGTCTCGCGCAGGTCGTCCATGAAGATGTTCTCGGGCTTGATGCCGAGCAGCAGCGCCTTGTCGCGGGCCGGGCCGAGCTCCTCCCCCTGGCCGAGGTCGGCGGTAAAGGTCACCACCTCGCAGCCATAGGTGGTCTGCAGCCACTTCAGGATCACGCTGGTGTCGAGCCCGCCGGAATAGGCGAGCACGACCTTCTTCACGTCCTTCACGCGCATCGGGCGCACTCCAGTGTCTTGGAACGGGGCGGGTATGGCGCCGGGCGGGCGGGGAGGCAAGCCGGGCCGCTACCCTGCCGCGCGGACCCTGTCATGGGCCAGGATGGCGGCGGCGAGGTCTTCCCCCGCCCAGCCGACCGACTTGAACAAGGTGATTTCCTCCGGCCTACGCCGACCGGGATGTTCCCCGCGGCAGAGCGCGGCGAGGTCGGCCGCGATGTGGCCCTCGGCGATGGCGCCTTCGGCGATCGCCTGGAGGATGTCGCCGGCTTCGGCGAGCGCGCCGGCGCGCGTATCGACCACCAGCGTCGCGCGGGCGACCAGCGCGGCGTCGCATTCCCGCATGTCGCGGCGATAGGCGCCGACCAGGTCGACATGCGTCCCCGGCCGGACATCCGCGCCGCGCACCAGCGGTGTGGTGGAGAGCGTGGCGGCGGAGACGATGTCGGCCGCGCCGGGGTCGGGCCTGTCCACGGCGCGGGCGGGCAGGCCTTCCTCAGCCAGGGTGTGGGCCAGCCGCGCGGCGTTCGCCGCCGTGGGCGACCAGATGGCGATGTCCGTCAGCGGGAAGCGGGCCGCGTAGCCTTCCGACAGCGCCCGGGCGACCTTCCCGCTGCCGAGCAGCAGGAGCCGCCGGCTGTCCGGACGGGCCAGGTGGCGCGCGGCGAGCAGGCTGGCCGCCGCCGTCCGACGGTCGGTCAACTCGCCCCCGTCCATCAGGGCGAGCGGGGCGCCCGTCGCGGCGTCTGAGAGCAGGTAGGCGGCATGCACCGCCGGTTCCCCGCGTGCCGCATTCGCGGGCGCCACATGCACGATCTTGACGCCGGTATGCCCCAAGGCGCGCCAAGCGGGCATCAGAAGGAGCGTCGTCTCGGCGCCGGCGGGCCCGGGCATGGTGTGGCGGTGGCGGAGCGGGGCCTCGCAGCCTTCGCGGAACATGGCGGCCAGCGCCTCGACCAGCGCGTCCCAGGGCAGGGCGGCGCGCAGCGCGTCCCGATCGAGTTGCAGCATGGCGGCGCCCCCTCCGGTCTTCGGCGATGAGGTTTGCCTTTCCGGCCTGGGCTTTGCTAGGCCCCCCATCCCGGATGGTCTGCGCCGGGGGGGCCGACGTCTTGCGTTGATCCGCGCCCTGGCGTGGCGCAGCATGGCCGACGGGAGAGCGAAACGGTCCCGCCGCCTGACGGGCGGGGCCCAGAATTAGGGAGATACGGAGTGACCCAGACCTCGCGGTCCACTTTCCTGCGTGCCATCGGCGCGGCGCTGATCGCCGGCGCGGTGTCCGCCCCGGCGTTGGCGCAGCAGCCGGCTGCGGGCGGCAGCTCGCCCACCGTGGACGCCATCCGCGCCCGCGGCACGCTGATCTGCGGCGTGAACACCGGCCTTGCGGGCTTCGCGCAGCCCGACAGCCAGGGTGTGTGGCGCGGCTTCGACGTGGATTACTGCCGCGCCGTCGCCATCGCGCTGTTCAACGACCCGGACAAGGTGCGCTTCGTCCCGACCACGGCGCAGAACCGCTTCACGGCGCTTCAGTCGGGCGAGGTCGACATGCTGTCCCGCAACACGACCTGGACGCTGTCGCGCGACACCTCGCTTGGTTTCGATTTCACCGGCATCAACTTCTATGATGGCCAGGGCTTCATGGTGAAGGCGAGCCTCGGCGTGCGCAGCGCGCGGGAGCTCAACGGCGCGACCATCTGCGTCCAGCCGGGCACCACCACGGAGCAGAACCTGACCGACTGGGCGCGGGCCAGCCGTATCCAGTTCCAGCCCGTGGTGATCGAGCGGCTGGAGGAGGTGGTGAACGCCTACCTCTCCGGCCGCTGCGACGCCTACACGACGGACGTGTCGGGCCTCGCCGCCACGCGCGCCGTCCAGGCCCGGCCGGCGGATCACGTGATCCTGCCGGAGGTGATCAGCAAGGAACCGCTCGGCCCGCTGGTGCGCCATGGCGACCAGCGCTTCGCCGACCTGGTCCGCTGGGTGCATTTCGGGCTGATCACCGCCGAGGAACTGGCCATCACCAGCCAGAACATCGGCCAGGCTGCGAATGACGCTCGCCCGGACGTGCAGCGGTTGATCGGGCGCAGCGGCGATCTCGGGCGGATGCTCGGCGTCGACAACGCGTTCATGGTGAACATCGTCTCGCGCCTTGGGAACTACGGGCAGATCTTCGAGCGCAACCTGGTGCCGATCGGCATCCAGCGCGGCCCGAACGCGCTGTGGACGACGGCCGGCGGCCTGCAATACGCGCCGCCCTTCCGTTGACGTGACGTGACGTGACGCGGGGCGGGGGTGATCCCTCGCCCCGCGCGGTTCTCCCGGGCCCCGCCCGGACCAGGAACAGGTGAGGCAGCAGAAGAAAATGTCGGATACGACCGTGGATCCCCGCTATCGGCGAAAGCCGCCGAAACGGCCGCTGCGTCTGTCGTGGGCGGATGAGAGGGTACGCGGGATCGTCTGGCAGATCCTCGTCGTAGGCGCGATCGGTTCGGTCATCTGGTGGCTCTGGTCGAACACCGTCCACAACCTGGAAGTCCGGCGCATCGCCACTGGATTCGGCTTCCTGAACCGCGAGGCGGGGCTGCCGATCGCAGAGAGCCTGATCGAGTACGATCCGACCCACACCTATTTCCGCGCCCTGCTGGTGGGCGTGCTGAATACGCTGAAGGTCGCCGTGGTCGGCATCGTGCTGGCGACCATTCTGGGCACGCTGATCGGCATCGCGCGGTTGTCGAAGAACTATCTCGTCGCGAAGCTGTCGGCCTTCTACGTGGAAGTGATCCGCGACCTGCCGCTGCTGCTGCAGCTGCTGTTCTGGTACACGATCCTTCAGGGGCTGCCCGGTCCGCGCCAGGCGCTGCAGCCGATCGAGGGCGTGTTCCTGTCCAACCGCGGCATGAAGATGCCCGCCCTGGTGTGGGAGAATGCGCACACCGCCGCCATGGTCGCCTTCGTCGCCGGCATCGTGCTGACCTGGCTCTATGCCCGCCAGGCCCGCGCGAAGCAGATGGCGGACGGGCAGCCGCGCAAGGTCTGGCCGGCCGCGGTCGCGCTGATGGCCGGCCTGCCGGTACTGACCTGGCAGGTGATGGGCGCGCCGTGGGAGATCGACTGGCCGGCGCTGCGCGGCTTCAACTTCCGCGGCGGCATGAACATCAGCCCGGAATACGCGGCGCTGCTGATCGGCCTGGTCACCTATACGGCCGGCTTCATCGCGGAAGTGGTGCGCGCCGGCATCCTCTCGGTCAACCAGGGGCAGTGGGAGGCGGCGCAGGCGCTCGGCCTCCGCCACGGGTCCGTGCTGCGGCTGATCGTCATGCCGCAGGCGCTGCGCGTGATCATCCCGCCGATGACGTCGAACTATCTGAACCTGACGAAGAACTCCTCGCTCGCGGTCGCCATCGGCTACCAGGACATCGTCTCGATCGCGAACACCACGCTGAACCAGACGGGTCAGGCGATCGAGGGCATCGCCATCATCATGGCGGTCTATCTTTCGATCAGCCTGTCCATCAGCCTCTTCATGAACTGGTACAACGCGAAGATCGCGTTGGTGGAACGGTGAGGAGCCGGCCATGAGCGACATCACCGCCAATTCCCCGCCCGTCGCCGCCGGCAGCCCGCCGCGCAGCGCGCCCATCACCGCGGTCGGCCCGATCGCCTGGCTGCGGACGAACCTGTTCTCCGGCTGGCTGTCCACCGCCGTGACGCTGGTGCTGGGCTACCTCGTCATCCGCGCCGTCATGGGCTTCGTCGACTGGGCCTTCATCAACGCCATCTGGTCGGTGCCGGTGGCGCCGAACGGGCAGGCCCAGACCCAGGCCTGCCGAGAATTGCAGGGCAGCGGGGCCTGCTGGGCCGTGGTGACCGAAAAGCATCGCTTCATGCTGTTCGGCACCTACCCGTACGAACAGCACTGGCGGCCGGCGCTGGTCTGCATCCTGTTCGTCGCGCTCTACATCGTCTCCGCGCTCAAGCGCTTCTGGAACTGGACGCTGGTGCCGATCTGGATCGGCACGCTGACCGCGATCGGCGTGCTGATGTGGGGCGGCCTGTTCGGCCTGCCCTATGTGCCGCAGGAGCGCTGGGGCGGGCTGCCGATCACGCTGATCCTGGCGACCTTCGGACTGGCCTTCGCCTTCCCGCTGTCGATCCTGGTCGCGCTCGGCCGACGGTCGAGCCTGCCGGCGATCAAGGTGCTCTGCATCCTGTACGTGGAGCTGATCCGCGGCGTGCCGCTCATCTCGCTGCTGTTCATGGCGAGCGTGATGTTCCCGCTGTTCCTGCCTGAGGGCATGAACATCGACAAGCTGCTGCGTGCGCAGATCGCCATCATCCTGTTCGCAGGGGCGTATCTCGCGGAAGTGGTGCGCGCCGGGCTGCAGGCGCTGCCCAAGGGGCAGTACGAGGCCGCCGATGCCATGGGCCTGTCCTACTGGCAGAAAACCGGCCTGATCATCCTGCCGCAGGCGCTACGCACCGTGATCCCGCCGCTGGTGAACACCTTCATCGGCTTCTTCAAGGACACGTCGCTGGTGCTGATCATCGGCATCTTCGACCTGCTGACGGCGGGCAAGACCGCGATCGTCGAGCCGTCCTGGCAGGGCTTCGGCATCGAGGTCTATGTCTTCGTCGGCTCGATCTACCTGGTCTTCTGCTTTGCCATGTCGAAGTACAGCGCGGGGCTGGAGTCGGATCTCAACCGACACCGCCGGCGCTGAATCGCAACAGGGAACGAGAATGGACATGAGTGCTGCGATCGATACGAGCCAAGGCCATGTCGCCTCGGCCGTCCGCACGGACGCCCCGCCGGCGATCGTGCTCGACAAGGTGAACAAGTGGTTCGGCGCGCTGCACGTGCTGCGCGACGTCAACCTTCAGGTGGCGACCGGCGAACGCGTGGTGGTCTGCGGCCCCTCCGGGTCCGGCAAGTCCACCATGATCCGCTGCATCAACCGCCTGGAGACGCACCAGGAAGGCCACATCCTGGTGGATGGGATCGAGCTGTCGGACGATGTCCGCGCGCTCGACGCCATCCGGCGGGAAGTCGGCATGGTGTTCCAGTCCTTCAACCTGTTCCCGCACCTGACGGTGCTCGAGAACTGCACGCTTGCGCCGATCTGGGTGCGCAAGATGCCCAAGAAGCAGGCCGAGGAACTGGCCATGGAATACCTGACCCGGGTGAAGATTCCGGAACAGGCGCTGAAATACCCAGGCCAGCTTTCGGGCGGCCAGCAGCAGCGCGTCGCCATCGCGCGCGCGCTCTGCATGAAGCCCAAGATCATGCTGTTCGACGAGCCGACCAGCGCGCTCGACCCGGAGATGATCAAGGAGGTGCTCGACACCATGGTCATGCTTGCGGCCGAGGGCATGACCATGATCTGCGTGACGCATGAGATGGGCTTCGCCCGCCAGGTCGCCGACCGCGTCGTGTTCATGGACCGGGGAGAGGTGGTCGAGGTCGGCACGCCCGAGCAGGTGTTCAACGACCCGAAGACGGACCGGCTGCAACTGTTCCTCAGCCAGATCCTTCGCGGGCACTGACGGAAGGGGCGCGGCGCGGACCATCCCCGCCGCCTTCGGCCCGGCCATGCACCGAACGCAATACGGCAGGATTGCGGCACGGGCCCCCACGGGCCTATGCCTTCTCGCCTTGCCGCACTGCAGCGAGGCTCCGTGACCGCTCCCGAGAAATCCCAGGTTCTGACGCCGGCGCTGATCCTCGGCGTTCTTGGCGTGGTGTACGGCGACATCGGGACATCGCCGCTCTATGCGCTGCGCGCCTCGCTCCTGCTGTTCACCGGAGGTGGGCTGGAGCGCTGGGAGATCCTCGGCATCCTCAGCCTGATCATCTGGGCGCTGATCCTGACCGTCACGGTGAAGTACGTCGTCTTCGTCCTCCGCGCGGACAATCGCGGGGAAGGCGGGATCCTCGCGCTGATGGCGCTGGCGCAGCGCACCCTGACGTCGGACCGCGCGCGCTGGGGCGTAGCACTCATCGGCATCACCGGCGCGTGTCTGTTCTTCGGCGACGGCATCATCACCCCGGCCATCTCCGTGCTCTCGGCGGTGGAGGGGCTGAAGGTCGTCTCCCCGCATTTCGAGGATGCGGTGATCCCGATCGCGCTCGCGATCCTGCTCGCGCTGTTCCTCGTGCAGTATCGCGGCACCGGGCTGATGGGCGCGGTGTTCGGGCCGATCTGCGCGGCCTGGTTCGGCACGCTCGCCGTCCTCGGCGTGTGGGAGATGCTGCACAATCCGGTCGTGCTGCTGGCGCTCTCGCCGCACTACGCGCTGATGTTCTGCATCGAGTACAGGTTCGCCGCCTTCATCGCCTTCGGCTCGGTGGTGCTGGCGGTGACGGGGGCGGAAGCGCTCTATGCAGACATGGGCCATTTCGGCCGGCGACCCATCCGCTGGGCGTGGCTCTGGCTCGTGCTGCCCGCGCTCGCGCTGAACTATCTCGGCCAGGGCGCACTGCTGCTGCGCGATCCCGCGGCGATCGAGAATCCCTTCTTCCTGCTGGCGCCGGACTGGTTCCGCCTGCCGCTCGTGTTCCTTGCCACCGCGGCGACGATCATCGCTAGCCAGGCGATGATCTCGGGCGCCTACACCATCGCACGGCAATGCGTGCAGCTTGGCTTCATCCCGCGGCTCGCGGTGAACCACACCAGCGCGACCGAGGAAGGCCAGATCTACATGCCCCAGATCAACGCGCTGCTGCTGATCGGCGTGGTGATCCTGGTGATGGAGTTCCACACCTCGGACAATCTCGCCGCCGCCTACGGCATCGCGGTGACGGGGACCTTCGTCTGCACCACGATCCTGGCCTTCATCGTGTTCCGCCGGCAGTTCGGCTGGTCCTGGCCGCTGGTCGCCGCAGTCTTCGTGCCTCTGCTGCTGCTCGACCTGCTGTTCTTCTTCTCGAACGTGCTCAAGATCCCGCAGGGCGGCTATGTGCCGCTCGTGCTCGGCGCCGCGCTGTTCGTGATGATGACGACCTGGCATCGCGGGCGCGAACTGCTGTTCGCCCGCTTCCGCCAGGACGGGCTGCCGCTCAAGTCCTTCATCGCCCGCCTGCCGCAATCCCGCACCGTGCGCGTGCCGGGCACGGCGGTGTTCATGACGAGCCAGGCGGATTTCCTGCCCGGCGCGCTGCTGCACAACCTGAAGCACAACAAGGTGCTGCATGAGCGGGTGCTGTTCGTCACCGTGGCGAACGAAGCAGTTCCCTACGTGCCGGTCGACCAGCGGCGCGTCGTGGAGCAGCTGGCCCCCGACATCCATCGCATCGCGCTGCGATACGGCTTCCAGGAAAGCCCCAACATCCCGAAGGAGCTCGAGGCGCTGAAGGAGGTCGGCATCCCCTTCGAGCCGATGCAGACCTCCTACTTCCTGGGGCGGGAGACGGTGGTTGCGGCGGCGGTGCCGAAGATGTCGAAGTGGCGACAGTGGCTGTTTACCATCATGTCGCGCAACGCCGTCCCCGCGACGGAATTCTTCCGCATCCCGTCCGACCGCGTGGTCGAACTGGGTGTGCGGGTGGCGATCTGACGATGGCGAAGGTGACCGTCATCCTCGCGCTCGCCGCCGGCCCCGGCTTCCCGGATGGGAGCCCGGACCATCGCTACGAAATCGACCTGGCCCTCGACGGTGCGGGCCGGCCCGACCCGGTCGCCTGGGTCGGGGATCCCGCACCGTGGCGGGCACGCCGGATTGCGCCCGGCGTGGCGCCCGAGCAGGGCGACGTGCAGCACGACCCCGACCATGGCTGGTACATCCGCTTCTTCGGCCGCGCGGCCGAGGGCCCGGACGCGCCCGAGACGCGCTTCGATTGCGGCCCGGACCCGGTTCGGCCGGGCGAGTATGTGACGGTCACGGAGCCGGACGGGGCGCAATTCGCCTATCGCGTGGTGGGCGTTGGCTGAGCCGACGCTGCGCGGATTTGCGAAGGCTGCACCCGAAAAGAAAACCGCCGGCCCCGATCACTCGGAAACCGGCGGAAAACCTGGTGGAGCCAATCGGAATCGAACCGACGACCTCTTGAATGCCATTCAAGCGCTCTCCCAACTGAGCTATGGCCCCCCGGGAAGAGGCGCGCGGTATAGCCTCCGCCCGCGACCCCCGCAAGGGGGGCCGCGACCCCTTCCGGCGCGGCGCGCGGAACGGTAGGGAGAAGCCGTTCAGCCAGAGTTCGGGGAGAGCCCATGGGCAAGGTCTATCCAGACGCGAAGGCGGCCCTCGCCGGCGTCCTGCGCGACGGCATGGTGATCCATTCCGGCGGCTTCGGCCTGTGCGGCGTGCCGTCGCTGCTGATCGAGGCGATCCGCGAGAGCGGGGTGAAGGACCTCACCGTCGTCTCGAACAATGCCGGCATCGACGATGCCGGGCTCGGCCTGCTGCTCAAGACGCGGCAGATCCGCAAGATGGTGTCGTCCTATGTGGGCGAGAACGCGGAGTTCGCCCGGCAGTACCTGGCCGGGGAACTCGAGATCGAGTTCAACCCCCAGGGCACCCTGGCCGAGCGCATCCGCGCCGGCGGCGCCGGCATCCCCGCCTTCTTCACCAAGACCGGCGTCGGCACGGACGTGGCGAAGGGCAAGGAGACGCGGGAGTTCGACGGCGAGACCTACGTGATGGAGCGCGGCATCTTCGCCGACCTCGCCATCGTCCACGCCTATATGGGCGACACCGAAGGCAACCTCGTCTATCGGAAGACCGCGAGGAACTTCAATCCGATGATGGCGACCGCGGCGAAGGTCACGGTCGCGCAGGTCGAGCACCTGGTCCGCCCAGGCGAGATCGACGCCGACCACATCCACACGCCCGGCATCTTCGTGAAGCGCATCGTCACCTGCCCGGCGGGCTACGAGAAGCGGATCGAGCAGCGGACGGTGCGCAAGCACCCCGCGCCCGCCGCCGGCCCCGACCACCTGCCGCGCTGATCGAGGAGAGACGCCCATGCCCTGGACCCGCGACGAGATGGCGGCGCGCGCCGCCCGCGAACTCAAGGACGGCTTCTACGTCAACCTCGGCATCGGCATCCCGACGCTGGTGGCGAACCACGTGCCCGCCGGCATCAATGTGCAGCTGCAGAGCGAGAACGGCATGCTCGGCCTCGGCCCCTTTCCCCATGAGGGTGAGGAGGATGCGGACCTGATCAACGCCGGCAAGCAGACCATCACGCAGCTGCCGATCAGTTCCTTCTTCGATTCGGCGCAATCCTTCGGGATGATCCGCGGCGGCCACATCGACCTCTCGATCCTCGGCGCGCTGCAGGTCGCGGCGAATGGCGACCTTGCCAACTGGATGATCCCGGGAAAGATGGTGAAGGGGATGGGCGGGGCGATGGACCTCGTCGCCGGTGTAAAGAAGGTGATCGTGCTGATGGAGCACACCGCCGGCGGCAAGCCCAAGCTGCTGCAGTCCTGCACCCTGCCGCTGACCGGCGCGCGGGTGGTGGACATGGTGATCAGCGACCTCGGCGTCTTCGAGATCGCCCGCAAGGGGCCGGAACGCCTGGTGCTCACGGAACTCGCGCCGGGCGTCAGCCTCGACGAGATGCGCGAGAAGACCGAGGCGGTGTTCGAGGTGGCGGGCCAGGCGGCAGCCTGAACCGCCGCCGTCAGGCGACTCGCCCACGCAGGAAGGCCGACAGGCCGAACAGGCGATTGTACGGGAACAGCGGCAGCTCGGCCCGGCAGATCGTCTCGAGCAGCGCGTTCGTCGCCGCGCCGTGGCGGCGCAACTCGCACTTCGATTCCGGCGCCCGGCCGGTGAACGCGCGGCCGATCGCCGCCGGCAGTCGCAGTGCTGCCGCAAGCGGGAAGACGCCCCCGAAGAAGTACGCCGAGCGTTCGACCGTGACGCCGGCGCTGCGCGCCACCTCCTCCAGCCGGCCGAGCGCATAGCGCCGCCTGTGGTCAAGGAACACGTCGTGCCCGCTCCAGAGCCACTGGAAGGCCGGCACGGTGATCAGCACTGTCGCGCCCGGCCGCGCGATGCGGGTGTAGGACCGCAACAGGCCCGCATCGTCATCGACATGCTCCAGCACGTCCATCAGCAGCAGCAGGTCGGCATCGCTCTCCTGGATCTCGCGGCGGAACAGGAGGGGGCGGCCGGCCTCGGTCTCGTCCCGATCCTCCGGATAGTTCGGGTCGACGCAGGTCGCGCGCTCGGCCCCCTGGCGCAGCAGGGCGCGGGCGAAGAAGCCGGATCCCGCGCCGATATCCAGGATGGAACGCGGCGACATGCCGTGCAGCATCGCCGACATCGCCCGCGCCTTGCTGCGGTAGTACCAATGGTCCGCGATCGCCGGACCCAGAATGTCCTGTTCCCGAAGGTCCACGCTGTCCGTCCCATCGACCGCACCGTGATGGCCCGGCCACGCGCCGGCTGCAAGGCCCGGGTCGTTCAGGCGCCCGGCAGCGCGCGATAAGGCAGCGGTGCGAAGCGCGTCCCGTGCAGCGAGATGTCCCGCCAGACATCGCCCGCGACGTACGGGTCCTCCGCCAGCCAGGCCCGCGCGGTCTCGTCGCTTGCATGGCGCGTCACGGCGATCGACCCGCGCATCGCGCCGCCTTCATCCAGAACGGCGCCGCCCATCGCGAGCGTGCCATCCGCCGCCATCGGCTGGACGCGCGCCAGATGCGCCTCCCGCACCGCGGCGCGGCGCGCGGGCGCCTCGGCATCGGTGCCGTCCATCGCGACGATGACGGTGTGGGTGCGGGTTGCCGAGATGGGCTCGCCGGGCCGGGGCAGCGGACGATAAGGCAGAGGCGCGATGCGGAAGGGGTGGGCGGTCCAGCGTGCCCAGACGCCCTGAACGGCGAAGGGTTCCTCCGCGAGGTAGGCGTCGAGCCCCGCCCGGTCCGGCACCGTCAGCACCATCAGCGACCCTGCAGGCTGCCACTCCGGCGTGAAGAGCGGCACGCCGAGTGCAAGGCGGCCGTCCTCCGCCCAGCGCGTGATGACCGCAAGGTGCCGGTCGCGCGCGGCGGCGCGGCGCGACGGGTCCGGCCCGTCCCAGGCGATGATGGCGTAGCCCATGGCGACTCTCCCTCCGCTTTTCGTCCGCAGCGTGGCATGCTGAGCGCGCGCCGTCAGCCTGCCGGCAGCGCCCGATAAGGCAGCGCGCGCCAGCGTGTCGGATGGACGTTGATGCGGCAATCCGGCAGGGCCGCCGCGGCCCAGCCCGCCGCATCGACCGGATCGGGATGCGTGGTCACGACGATCGCGCCATCGCCCGTGGCACCCGCGAACAGGAGCGTACCGTCGCGTACCGCATCGGCCAGCGTCGCGACCGGTGCCGCGCCCTCGGCGAACAGGATGGACATGCGCCCTTCGGACGGCGGCGTCGCCGGCCAGGCGCGCCAGGGCAGGCCGGGAATGCGGAGCGGGCGCGCATCGCGCGCGGCCCAGACGCCGACCTGCACGAAAGGCTCGCGGGCGAGATACTCCGCGAGCCGTTCCACCGGCACCACCATGAGCGATCCGGCGGAGAGCCCCTCCGCCGTATGGATCGGCAGGCCGAGCAAAAGCAGCCCTTCGGCCGCGGCGGCTTCGATGAAGGCGATGTGGCGGTCGCGCGCCCGGGCCCGCCGCGACGGGTCCGGCCCGTCGCGGCCGATGACGGCGACCGCCTCCATCACGTCAGTACATGTGTTGGCCGCCGTTGATCGATAGCGTCGACCCGGTGATGAAGTCCGCATCATCGGCGGTCAGGAACACCACGCCGCGCGCAATATCGTAGGCACGCCCGAGGCGACCCATCGGGATCCGCGCCACGATCTTCTCGAGCACGTCGGGCGGCACGGCGCGCACCATTTCCGTGTCCACATAGCCCGGCGCGATCGCGTTCACCGTGATCTGGCTACGAGCGCCCTCCTGGGCGAGCGCCTTGGTGAAGCCGTGGATCCCGGACTTCGCGGCGGCGTAGTTCACCTGCCCGTACTGGCCCGCCTGGCCGTTGATGGAGCCGATGTTGACGATGCGGCCGAACTTGCGCGCCGTCATGCCGTCCCACACCAGCTTGCACATGTTGTAGCAGGAGCCGAGGTTGGTATCGATCACCGCATCCCACATGTCGCGCGACATGCGCTTCATCGTCGCGTCGCGTGTGATGCCGGCGTTGTTCACCAGCACCTCGACCGGCCCGACCTCCTGCTCGATCTGCTTCAGCGCGACGGCGCAGGATTCGTAGTCCGCCACGTCGAACTTGTAGCAGGGGATGCCGGTGCGCTTCGTGAAGGCCTCCGCCGCCTGCTCGTTGCCGGCGAAGGATGCGACGACCTTGCGCCCCGACGCCTGCAGCGCCTCGCTGATCGCGGCGCCGATGCCGCGCTGGCCTCCGGTGACGAGTGCGACGCGTGCCATGGCTGGTCTCTCCCTGTTCGCATGGTGGTCCGTGCCTCATCCGCCACCGGCGTCGCACGGTCCTTGATGGCGATCAAAACCTGCCCGCGCGGGCGGCGCCAGTGGAAATGCGCACGCGGCGGCGTGCCCTGCGATGGCGCGCTCAGCCCGGCGTCGCGCCAGAAGCGCGCACAACCGGCGCCCAGGCGGCGATCTCGGCCCGTACGAAGGCCTGCGCGTCATCGAGGAACAGGCGGCCCGGCAGCGTCGCCGTCTCGGCATAGCGGCGCGCCACCTGCGGTGCGGCCATCGCGTCGCGGATCGCCGCGGCCAGGCGTTCCTGCAGGGCGCGCGGCGTGCCCGCGGGTGCGGCGATGCCGGCCCAGCCATCGGCGATGATGTCGGGGAAGCCGTTTTCGACAAAGGTCGGGATGTCGGGGAAGTCGGAGATCCTCTCCCGCGTCGTGAAGGCGAGCGCGCGCAGGCTGCCGGCGCGGATATAGGCCGAGGCGGCCGTCAGGCTGTCCATCACCGACGGCACCGTACCCGCGATCGCGTCGGTGGCTGCCTGCGCACCCCCGCGATAGGGGATGTGCTGCAGTTCGAACCCCGCCGCCTGCGCCAGCCTGAGCCCGACCAGATGCGGCACCGAGCCGATCCCGCTGGTGGCATAGGCGACGCCGTTCGGCCGCTTCGCCGCTGCGACGAAGTCCGCCACCGTGCGCATCGGCGTCAGCGGGTTGACCAGCAGCAGGTAGGGCGTGCCGAGGATCGTCGCGATATGCGCGAAGTCCCGGTCGGCATCCCACTGGATGCGGTCGCGATAGAGCGTGTGGCCCACCGCCATGCCGGAGATGGTGGAGATCAGCAGCGTCGTCCCGTCCGGCGCCGCGCGCGCGACGAGTCCGGTGCCGAGCGTCGCGCCGGCGCCCGGCCGGTTCTCGACAATGACCGTGGTGCCGAGGCGGCGGCCCATCTCCTCGGCGATCAGGCGCGCGATGATGTCGGTGGTCCCGCCGGTAGCGAAGGGCACGATGAGGCGCACCGGCCCCGGATAGGATTGCGCGAGCGCCGGCCTGGCCAGCAGCGCGGGGGCAAGGAGGACATGGCGGCGGCGCGGCATGGCGGGGTCTCCGGCGTGGATCGTGGGCAGGGTAGCGCGGCCGGGGCGCGACCGGAACGTCCGCCCTGGCGCGAGCGCGACACGGCTGCTAGGATTTTGTCATGACATGGTGGAGGCATATCGCAGGGCGAATTACCGGCACGGCCGACTGAGGCCGCGCTCGTCACGGGCGCACCATCGGCCGTCCTGCGTTTCGCCCCGTCCTGCCCCTGTCAGAGTTCCTTCCCATGACCGATCCTGAACGCCTCGTGCCCGCGCGATTCGTGCTGCTGGCCGAACCTTCGCCGGGGCTGCTCCCGCGCCTGCTCCAGCCGCTCGCGAAGCGCGACCTTGTGCCGGACCTGCTGCTCGTCCGGCGCGAGGGCGATTCGATGCGTGTCGAGATCGCGCTCGACGCCATGCCCGCCGGCATGGTGCACTTGGTGGCCGGGAACCTCTCCCAGGTCATCGGCGTGATGGACCTGCGCGGCGGATCGGACGCGCTGCGGGCGGCCTGAGGCCGCCGAGCGCAATGCGCGACCAGATGGAACCATCTGGTCGGATGACTTTCGCTAGCGTGGGGCTGCCTCGCCGGGCCGTTCGATCCGGTACAGCCGAGCGAAGCCCTCCAACGCGACGGGCGCGACGCCGGGTGTCGGTGGGGCGCGCACGCCGACGCGGGGATGGTCCCCGTCGAGCACCAGCAGATAGTCGAACCGTTGGCGCCAGTCGCGCAGATAGGGCCGTGCGTCGCCCGCCGTCGGATCGTCCAGCTGTGTCACGGCGACCCCGAGCCCATTGGCGAGCGCCAGCTCGTCCCAGGGCGGCAGCACGCGAAGCACATGCCGCCCCCGCAGCGCGAAGAGCGTCGGGACAAAGGCGTCGCGATGCGTCACGGCCAGCGTGCCGAGATGCTCATAGGTCGGCATCTGCCCGCGCGGGAAATAGCGGCCGACCGGGGAGGCGAATCGATCCTGGGGGAATTCGTAGGCGACGAGCAGCGCGGCGCCGGGCGGCATCGGGGCGATCGCGCGCTCCACCGCGGCGATGTCCACTTGGCGCGCGTCCCACACCCAGCCCATCCAGGCCGCGCGCAGCGCGACGATCAGCAGCAGGCCGGCGGCGACGGGAAGATGTCGCCTGGCCGGCACGCGCGGCAGCATCGCTGCGAGAAAGGTCAGCAGGGCCATGATCGGGAAGCGCCGGTCCATCCATCCGGTTCCGCCCAGCGTGTTCGGCATGAGGATGGCGAGCAGCAGCAGCCCGCCGGCCGCGGCCAGCAGCCCGCCATGCACGCGCAGACGCCCCTTCGCCAGCGCCCAGCGGGCGACGGCGAGCACCGCCAGCAGCATGGCGAGGTCTACCGGCACCTCATAGGTGCCGAAGGCGGTGGTCAGGGCGCGTACCTTCTCGAAGAAGGCGTAGCCTGACCAGGGCGGCAGCAGCGTGTCCTCCTCCGCCGCGCCGTCCCAGGGCCCTGGCGTCCCGGACAGGTGCAGCATCAGGAAGGCTGGCAAGGCCCCTGCGGCGACGGCAGACCCCGCCCGTCCGACCACCGTCGCGATGGCGCCCGGCCCCGCCAGCGCGGCGCGTATCGAGGGGCCGATCGCGAGGCCCACCAGCAGCGCGAGGTAGAAGGCGAGTCCGAGTGCGTGCATCCAGATCAGCAGCACCCCGAAGGCCGCGCGCACGATGCACCGCTGCGGCCAGGCGCGCCGCATGAGCGCGGGTTCCGCCGCCGCGGCCAGGAGCGCGAGGCCGAGGCCGATCAGGAAGCTCAGAAAGCCGGCGAGCAGGATTCCGTTGAACGCGAGCAACGCGAAGCCGACCTGCCAGGCCCGCCAGCCGCCGAACAGCGCGCGGTTCAGCGCCGCGGCGCCAAGCGCGGGCAGCACCAGCGCGAGCGCCAGCATCAGGCGCATCGCGGGTTCCGCACCACCCAGCAGGGGCGCGAGCAGCACCACCACCATATCCATGCCGCCATTGGTGAAGGCATTCCGCCAGTCTGCCGCGTAGAACTCGGCGAGCGCCGAGCGTTCGAGCCCGCCCGCGAGCAGCCAGAGCCGTGCGAGATGGTTGGGATAGTCGAGCAGCGGCGGCACTGGCACCGCCAGCACCGGCATGCAGACAACGGCAAGGGCGGCGGCGATGAGGAGACGTAGCGGCATGACGGATCGATATGCGTGGCGGCGCATGCTACGTACCGTCTGTCACGAATTCCCTGACGCCGTCGCCATTCCTGTCAGCGGAACGCGAGCACCGCCAACATCACCAGCCCGAGCCCGATCCGGTACCAGCCGAAGGGCGTGAATCCGATCCGCCCGATCACGGCGAGCACCGCGCGCACGGTCACGAAGGCGACGATGAAGGCTGCGACGAAGCCGACCCCGATCTGCCCGAAGGCCGAGACGTCGATGTCGGCCCGCGCCTTGTAGAGCGAGTAGACCGTGGCCGCGAGCATGGTCGGGATGGCGAGTACGAAGGAGAATTCCGCCGCCGTCTTCCGGTCCACCCCGATCAGCAGCGCCGTGATGATGGTGGCGCCGGACCGGGACGTGCCCGGGATCATCGCTAGTGCCTGGCCGAAGCCGATCAGCAGCGCGGCCAGCGGACCGATCTCCGGCACCGAGCGGATCGTGGGCTCCGGCCGCGCGCGTTCGATCGCGATGATGGCGATGCCGCCCGCGATCAGCGCGACGCAGACCACCCAGGGGTTGAACAGCAGCCCCGTGATCGTGGAGTGCAGCGTCGCGCCGATCACCGCCGCCGGCAGGAAGGCAAGCAGCAGGTTCACCACGTAGAAACGCTGCAGCCCGGGCCGCCACATGTGCAGCAGCAGGTCGAGGATGAGGTGCCGGTAGATCACGACCACGGCGAGGATGGCGCCGAGCTGGATCGAGATCTCGAAGGTCTTGCCCGGCGGTCCCTGGAAGCCGATCAGCTCGCCGAGCAGGATCAGGTGGCCGGTGGAGGAGATGGGCAGGAACTCGGTCAGCCCCTCGACGATGCCCATCAGCAGGGCGGCGAACAGGGAACCGAATTCCATCGGGCGACTCCGGAAGGCGTGGCGGCGCCACTTTATGCGCCAGCGTCCGTGGCGGGAATCGGGCGGCGGCGCGCGGCCGCCGCCCGCCCCCGGTCAGCGCACCGTCTGCGGCGCGGCGAAGGCAAAGTTGTCGAAGGAATTCTCGGCCACGCGGAACCACTGGAACTGGTCGCCGCGGAAGCGAAGGTAGCTTTCCATGATGCGCCCGAACTTGGGGTTCTGCCGGGCGAGGTCGGCGTTCATCTCCTCATTCGCCCGCCAAGCCGCTTCCAGCACCGGGCGCGGCCAGAAGCGCAGCTGCGCGCCGGCGGCCACCAGCCGGCGCAGCGCCTGCGGGTTCAGGTGGTCGTAGCGCGCGGTCATGTCGGAATCGGCCTCGGCGCAGGCGACCTCCAGGGCGTGCTTGTAGAGGTCCGGCAGCGCCGCATGGGCGCGCTGGTTCATCATGAAGTGCAGCCGCGCGCCCGGCTCCCAGAAGCCCGGCGCATAGTAGAAGCGCGCCACGCGCACGTAGTTCGCGCGTTCGTCGTCATGCGGGCCCACGAATTCCGCCGCGTCGATCACGCCGCGCTCGAGCGATGGGTAGATGTCCGCCGGGGCGATCAGCGTCGGCGCCGCGCCAAGGCGCGTGAACAGCTGCCCGGCCAGCCCCGTGATGCGGAACTTCAGGCCGCGCAGGCTCTCGACGCCGGTGATCTCATTGCGGAACCAGCCGCCCATCTGGGCGCCGGTGTCACCCGCCGTGTGCGCGACGATGTTATATTCGCGGAAGAACTCGGCCGCGAGCTCGTTGCCGCCGCCGAAGCGGAACCACGAGGTCATCTGCCGCATGTTGAGGCCGAAGCTCATCGCCGTGAAGGGCGCGAAGGCCGTGTCCTTGCCGATGTAGTAATAGGAGGCGGTGTGACCGGCCTCCAGCGTACCGGCCTGCACTGCGTCCAGCACCTGCAGGCCGCCGACGATCTCTCCCGCCGGGAAGGTCTGGATGCGGAAGCGCCCTTCCGTCAGCTGGCCAACCCGCGCGGCGATGCGTTCCAGCGTGCCGTACAGCACGTCGAACACGCGGGGGAAGGAGGACTGCACGCGCCAGCGCACCTCCGGCAGCTGAGTCTGAGCCAGGGCGGGGGTGGCGAGGGCGGCGGGCGCGGCGGCGGCCGCGGCCCCCATCAGGGCACGACGGTTCATGCGGGTCTCCTCCCGGGGTGGAACGGTGCCCGCCACATAGGGGATCGGGACGGCCGGGAAAAGGATCAGGCGGGGGCGGGGCGCGGCTCCGGCGCCACGGGGGGCCCGCGCAGCGCGAAGGCCACTTGCACCGCCCCGGCAAACAGCCCCATGCCCACCCCCAGCTGCCAGGCCAGCACATAATCCCCGTTCAGGTCGAACAGCAGCCCGCCGCCGAAGGCGCCGAGGAAGGACCCGAGCTGGTGCGACATGAAGGCGATGCCCTGGATCAGCGCCTGGAAGCGCAGCCCGAACATCTCCGCCACCATGCCCGAGACGAGCGGCGCGACGCCCAGCCACAGGAAGCCCATGATCGCCGCGAAGACCAGCGTCGAGGCCTCGCTCGGCGGCCAGGCGAAGTACAGCCCGAGCACGAGGGACCGCACCAGGTAGATGCCCCCCAGCAGCGCCCCCTTGTTCCACCGCCCGCCGGCCCAGCCGAAGAACAGCGACCCCAGCACGTTGAACCCGCCGATCAGCCCGAGCGCCTTGGCCGAGAGCATCGGATCCTGCCCGCACAGCGCTAGGTAGGAGGGCAGGTGCGTCGTGAGGAACACAAGCTGCAGCCCGCACACGAAATAGGCCCCGGCCATGACCAGGAAGGGCGCGTGCGACATGGCGCGGCCGAGGGCCACGCCCATCCGCGGCGTCTCCCCCTGCGCCAGTGGCGGTACTGGCACCCGGTCCACCCGCCCCGCCACCCAGGCCGCCGGCAGCATGGCCAGGCCGAGGATCAGGAAGCCCCAGACGCCCGCGCGCCAGCCCCAGCCTTCCGCCAGCACCTGCCCGATCGGCGCGGCCAGCAGCGCGCCGACCGACCCGGCCGCCGAGACCATGCCGAGCGCGCTCGACCGCGCCGCCGCGGAGACCGGCCGGGATGCGACCGCGAGTGCCATGCCGCTGCCGGTGCAGGCGAGTGCGAGGCCGATCAGCAGCCCGGCGCCGATCATCAGCGCAAATGCACCCTGCGCCAGGGCCATGACCGCCAGTCCCGCCAGGTAGGCGACCACACCCGTCGCCAGCACAGGGCGGAAGCCCCAGCGCGCCGCGGCCGCCCCCGAGAAGGGCTGCAGGAAGCCCCAACCCAGGTTCTGGATCGCGATTGCCAGGGTGAACTCGGCCACCGCGATGCCGAGGTCCTGCGTCGCCGGCGCCATGAACAGGCCGAGGCTCTGCCGCAGCCCCATGGCGAGCGACAGCATGATCGACACGCCAATCAGGATGGGCAGGGCTGCTCTCATGTCGCCATGCTCGCCTGCGCGGCCCGCCGCGTCGAGGACGGACCCATGCACACCGCGCGGCGCCCCATGCGCGTGATCAGGCGAAGCGGACCAGCACCACGACGGCAACGAGCATCTGCGCCAGGTTCACCGCCACCGACAAGCGATGGGCGCGGTCGAAAGCGGCCTTGGCCCCGGTGTCGCCGGCCTGCGCGGCATCCGACAGCGCGTTGATGCGCGGCATCAGCGACTGCCGCAGCCACACGGTCGCGCCGGCGACCAGCGCCAGCGCCCCCGCATCGGCGGGACGGACCGGCATGAGCGCCACCGCGCCGGCCGCCGCCGTGCCGAGCACCCAGAGGTAGTAGACGGGAAAGACCCCGCGGATGAACCGCCCCGCCCATTCCGGGGGCAGGCGCGTGAACACCAGCGGCGCGATGCAGGCCGCGAAGAAGGCCATGCCGCCGAACAGCATGGCAATGCAGACAAGCGCGATGGCGGCGGTCACGGTCATGCGAAGGACGTGGGCAGCGCCGCCGCCGGCGCAAGGCTCAGCCCGGCAGCGGGAAGCGGTCAAGATAGGGCTGGTAGTCTGGCTCCACCTGGATATCGAGCGAGGCCAGCACCCGCACCACGGCGCAGTAGAAGGCGATGACCAGCACGAGGTCGACCATCAGTTCATGGTCCAGCTGCGCGGCGAGCGTGGCGTAGGTGGCAGCGCTGACGCCCGGGCCGGCATAGGCTTCCCGCGCCGCCAGCAGCACCAGCTTCGCGAGTGGTTCCAGCGTGCTGCCGCGCCCCTCGGTCTCGGCGATCAGCGCGCGGATGTCGTCCTCGCTGACGCCGAAGTCGAAGCCGATCTTCACATGGTGCGACCATTCGTAGGGCGACCGCGCGAGCCACCCGACCTGGAGGATGGCGAGTTCCCGCAGCCGCGGGTCGAGCTTCGAGCCGTAGCGGATGTACTGGCCGAGGCCAGAGAAGGCGCGCGCACCGCCCGGGCTGTTCGTCAGCGCGCGATGCAGCGCGATGTTCCGCTTCAGCAGGTCGCGGTCTTCGGGCTTCAGCAGTTCGACGGTCATGTCCGGCACGCGGGCCATGTGGCGTTCCCCCTTCGATGAGGGGTGCTAGGCTACACGCGCCGCGGCGCCTGCGAAGCCCCGCCGGGACGCGGCGCGCAGATGCGCAGCAGCGCCGCGCGGTCCGGCACGTCCACGCGGCGCCCATGCAGGCGAAGCAGGCCTGCCGCTTCCAGCCCATGCAGGGCGCGCGAAAGGCTTTCCGGCGTCATGCCGAGCCGCGCGGCGATCGCACCGCGCGGCTCGGGGATCTCCACCGCGCCGCGCGCCGCGCTGAGCCGGCGCGCGAGGAAACGCGCCGCGCGCTGCGTCGCGTCCCGCGTCTTGAGGTCCACGACCTGGTCGACCAGCAGCCGCCACTGGCGCGTCATCTGCTCGAGCGCCGCGTGCATCAATCCGCCGTCGGCCATCGCCGCCGCGCGCACCTCCTCAGCGGGGATCGCCAGAAGCCGGCAGGGCGCGAGGGCAACCGCGGCGACCGGATGCGCGGTGCGCAGCAGCACCGCCGAGATCGGGAAGGCTTCCCCGGGCGAGAGGATCTCGACCATCGTGGCCGCGCCGCCTTCCTCCGCCGTGCTGAGCCCGACCGAGCCCTGCAGCAGCAGGAACAGCCGGTCGGCCTCTGCTTCCTGCGCGAGGATCGGCGCGCCACGTGGCACCGCGAGCGCGACGGCGGCCCCGAGAAGCTGCGCCCGGGTCGCCGGGGACGCCGCGGTGAGCAGCGGCCCCGTGACCTTCACGCCGAGCGGTGACCGGATCCCAGGCATGGCAGATGTTTCCGCATGCCGTCATCCTCGCAGCGAAGCCGCGCGGCTTGATTGATTCAGATCAACGGCCCGTCACTCCGTCTTCACCGCGTAGCCTTCCTCCTCCACCGCCATGCTGACGACATGGCGCGGCAGGACGGTCTCGGTCTTCACCGTGCCGCCGGCGACGTCGACGACGACCGTCGCCGTCGGGTCCTTCGCCTGGATTGCGGCGGTCACCGCCTGCGCGCAGTGGCTGCAGCTCATGCCTTCCACCTTCAGCGTGATTTCCGGTCCCTTGGTCTTGTCCATGGTCTCACTCCTTCCGTGCGAGGTCGTCGAGGATCGGGCAGTCCGGGCGTTGGTCGCCCTGGCAATGCGCGGCCAGGTGCCTGAGGCTCGCCGCCATGCGCTGCAGGGACTCTGCCTTACTCTCCAGCGCGACGACATGGGCGAGCGCAAGGCGCTTCACCTCCGCGCTCGCGCGCCCGTGGTCCTGCCAGAGCGCGAGCAGGCGACGCACATCCTCGAGCGGGAAGCCAAGGTCGCGCGCGTGGCGGATGAAGCGCAGCACCGCAACGTCGCGTGCGGCATAGACGCGGTAGCCGTTCGCGCCGCGCGCGGCGGCGAGCAGGCCTATTGCCTCATAGTGCCGGATCATCTTCGCCGAGACGCCGGAGCGCGCGGCCGCTTCGCCGATATTCACCGCGGATCCTCCGCCGGATGCCAGCGCGCCAGCAGCAAAGCACTGCCCAGCACGCTGAGCGAAGAGGCCGCCATCGCCGCCCCCGCGACCACCGGCGAGAGCAGCCCGAGCGCCGCCAGCGGCAGCCCGACAAGGTTGTAGCCGAAGGCCCAGACAAGGTTGTGCCGGATCTTCAGCCGCGTCCGCCGCGCCACCGCCAGCGCCGCAGGCACCAGCGCCGGGTCGCCGCGCAGCAGCGTCATGCCGGCGGCGGCGATCGCCACGTCGGTGCCCGTGCCCATGGCAATGCCGAGATCCGCGCGTGCCAGCGCCGGCGCGTCGTTCACCCCGTCGCCCACCATCGCGACGCGATGCCCTTCCGCCTGCCAGGCGGCGACGCGGTCCGCCTTGCCCTCCGGCAGCACGCCGGCGGCGACGATATCGACCCCGAGGCTGCGCGCCGTCGCCTCCGCCGCCGCCGGATGGTCGCCGCTGAGCATCGCGACCTTCAGCCCCATCGCCTTCAGCGCACCGACGGCCCGCGCCGCGCCGGGCTTCGCCGCATCCTCGAAGGCGAGCAGCGCCAGCGCGCGACCGCCCTCGACCAGCCAGGCGAGGCTGCGCCCCTGCGCCGCCTCCCCCGCCACCGCATCGGAGAGCGTGCCGGCCTCCGCGCCGCGTTCATCGAGCAGTCGCGGGCTGCCGAGCGCAAGCGCGCGCCCGTCCACGCGCCCTTCCACGCCGCGCCCGGGCAGCGCGCGGAAATCCTCGACTGGCGGCGGCTTTCCTGCCGCGGCGGCGAGCACGGCGCGGGCGAGCGGATGCTCGCTGCCCGCCTGCAAGGCGGCGGCGAGCCGCAGCGCCTCCGCCTCCGTCATCCCCGGCGCGACGTGCAGCGCGGCGAGCCGCGGCCTGCCTTCCGTCAGCGTGCCCGTCTTGTCGAAGGCGACGAGGGTGATCGCTTGCGCATGCTCGATCGCCTCGACGTCGCGCACCAGGATGCCCGCGCGCGCCGCCGCGCCCGTGCCCGCCATGATCGCCGCGGGCGTGGCCAGGCCGAGTGCGCAGGGGCAGGCGATGACCAGCACTGAGACCGTCGTGATGATCGCCTGCTCCGCCCCTGCGCCGACCAGCATCCAGCCCGCGAAGGTGGCGGCGGCGATCACGAGCACGACCGGCACGAAGACCGCCGAGACGCGATCCACCAGCTTCTGCACCGGGGCGCGGCTCGCCTGCGCCGCGGCGACGAGGGCGGCGACGCGGGCGAGCATCGTCTCGCCCCCTACTGCCGAAACGCCGATGACGAGCCGGCCGTCGAGCGCCACGGTGCCGGTGGCGACTCGCGCGCCGGGCTCCTTCTCGACCGGGCGGCTTTCGCCGGTCAGCGCGCTCTCGTCCACGCCGGCGCGGCCTTCGCGCACCGTGCCGTCGGCGGGAATGCGTTCCCCCGGCCGCACGACGACGAGGTCGCCCACCGCGAGGGCTGCGACCGGCACGTCCTTCTCCTCTCCCTCCTCGATCCGCCGCGCGGTGCGCGGGGCGAGGCCGAGCAGGGCGCGGATCGCCGCGCCCGTCGCGCGCTTCGCCCGCGCTTCCAGCCACTTGCCGAGCAGGATGAACAGGATGACGACGGCCGCGGCCTCAAAGTAGAGCGCATGCGCGTGCTCGCCGCCGTGGCGCAGCAGCAGCCAGGTGGACAACCCCCAGGCGGCGCCCGTGCCGATCGCGACCAGCTGGTCCATGTTGCCCGTGCCGGCGCGCAGCGCCGCGATGCCCGCGCGCCAGAAGCGCGCGCCGAGCCAGAAGGTGACCGGCGTCGCCAGGGCGAACTGCCACCAGCCGCCGGGCATCCAGTCCTGCCCCACGACCATGCCGGCCATGCCGGCCAGGAAGGGCAGGGTCAGCAGCGTGGCGAGGATGAGATCGCGTGCTTCCCGCGCTGCGCCCGGGTCGGCTTCGTCCGCCGCGCTGGCCGCGAGCAGTCGGTATCCCGCCCGCGTGACGGCGGCGCCGAGCGCGGTCTCCTCCGTTCCGCGGATGGCGCGCAGATGGGCGCGTTCGGTCGCGAGGTTCACGCTCGCCTCGATCACGCCGGGCACGCGCCGCAGCGCGCGCTCGACCCGCTGCGCGCAGGACGCGCAGGTCATGCCGCCGATGCCGAGGTCGAAGACCGTCTCCGGCACCGCGTAGCCGGCGCGGCGCACGGCGGCGGCAAGCTCCGCTACGGGCGCGGTGCCCGACACCTCGGCCTGGCCGGAGGCCGCATTCACCTCCGCGCCGACGACGCCGGGCACGGCCAGCAGGGCGCGCCGCACGCGGCCGGCACAGGCGACGCAGGTCATGCCTTCGATCTGCAGGAAAAGGCGGGGCGTGGTGAGAGCGGCGTCGGGCATGGCGATCCTCCGCTGCGTCATCTGGGCCTTACCAATATGGGAAGGTCAAGGGTCAATGCTTGACGGGCGTGGGCGTGGGGCCGACATGCCACCTATGTGGCGCTTGCCGATCCGTCTTTCCGCCCTGGTGCTCCTGACAGTCCCGGATGCTGCCCAAGCGCAGAACGAACCATTCCGCATCGTCAACGCGGCGGCGGTGCCGGCCATCGCGCTGCATCTCGTGCGCAGCGGCGCGGCGGATTGGGGCCGCAATCTGCTGAACCAGGGGCCGGTCCGGCCCGGCGCCTTCTTTGCGATGCGCATGCCCGAGGGGGCCGGTTGTCGGTTCGACATCCGCCTGGTCCTCCAGGACGGGCAGGAAGTCATCCGTCGCGACGCCGATGTCTGCGCCGAACGCCTGCAGACCCTCGCGCCAGCCTCCGCCGGCGCGCCGCCGCGGGTAGACGCGCCGCTGCCGCAGGTGGGCGGCGGCGACCGGCTGCTGCCCGCCATCGGGGGCCCGCGCCCCTGATTCTCGGCCCATGATTGACTCCGGTCGCGTCGCTGCCGACATCATCGGTGCCATGAGGCGCATCCTCCCCCCGCTGCTGCTGACGATCGCCCTGCTGCTGCCCGCCGGTCACGCGGCGGGGCAGAGCGAGCCGTTCCGAATCGTGAATGGCGCGCAGGTGCCGGCCATGGCCTTGCACGCCGTGCGCAGCGGCCGGCCAGACTGGGGCGGGAACCTTCTCAACCGGGGTCCGCTCGCGCCCGGCGGCCAGTTCTCGTTGCGCCCGGCCGAGGGGGCGGGGTGCCGCTTCGACATCCGCCTCGTGCTGCAGGACGGGGAGGAGGTCGTCCGCCGCAACGCCGATATCTGCGTCGAGCGCACCGTGGCCATGGGGCCGGCGCCCGTGCCGGCCCAGCCGCGCCCGGGCGCCTCCGTCGCTGGAGCGGGCCTGCCCGGCGCAAAGCCGCCGCCGCTGGCCCCTGGTGC
>NZ_JACADQ010000289.1 GCF_016106015.1 Neoroseomonas rubea | reverse complement strand
GCCCCACAGCAGCAGGCCGACGGCGCCCGCGAAGGCGGGGCCGGAGGCGGCCTCGGCGAGGCCGCGGACCGGCAGCGGCCGGCCGAGCCGCACCTGGCGGTCGAGGATGCGCGCGGCGAGTTCCCGCACGCCGACGAGCTGGCTCGCGCCGCCGGTCAGCACCACGCGCGCGCGCCCTTCCTTGCCGAGGCCCGCGGCGTCGAGTCTCTCGCGCACCAGCTCGAAGGTCTCCTCGAGCCGCGGCTTGATGATGCCCACGACCATGGCACGCGGGATGCGGGCGATGGCGTGCTCCTCCTCCCCCAGCAAAGGGACGGGGATGAATTCGCGGTCGTCGTCCGCGCCGCCATGCACGCTGCCATGCAGCGTCTTGATGCGCTCGGCATGGGCGACGGGGGTGGAGAGCACGGTGGCGAGGTCGTTCGTCACCTGCCCGCCGCCCACCGAGACCTGGGCGGTGTGGACCAAATGGTGCTCGCTGAAGACGGCGATCGACGTGGTGCCGCCGCCCATGTCGATGACCGTCGCGCCGAGTTCGCGCTCGTCGTCCACCAGCGTGGCGAGGCCGGCGGCGAAGGGGGCGGAGACGAGTTCCTCGACCTCGAGGTCGCAGCGCAGCAGCGCGGCGCCGAGGTTGCGCAGGCTCGCCTGCGCCGCGGCCACCATGTGCAGCCGTGCGCCGAGCGTGTCGCAGATCATGCCGCGCGGATCATCGACGCCCGGCGTCGCATCGACGGTGAAGCCGAGCGGGATGGCATGCACCGTCTCCCGCCCTTCCTCCGAGGTGCGGCGGCGGCCTTCGTGCAGGATGGCGCGCAAATCGTGCTCGGTCACCGCGCGGCCGCCGATCGGCCACTGGATGTTGAGCAGTCGCGCGTCGGGCTGGCCGCAGGAGAGGTTGACGATGGCGCCGGGGATGCGCGTATCCGCCATCTCCTCCGCCTGGCCGACGGCGGCGCGGATGGCGCGTTCCGCTTCCTCGAGGTCGACGATCGACCCGCCCTTGACGCCGCGGCCGCGCTGCCAGCCGAAGCCGAGCACGCGCGGGCTGCCGTCGCTCTCGATGCGGGCGATGATGCAGACCGCCTTGGTCGAGCCGATGTCGAGCACGCCGAAGGTGCCGCTGCGCGCATGGCGGCGGCGGCGCGGCGGCTGGCCGGGCTCGAGGGGCGGGGATGTCAGGCGGGCGATCTGGTTCATCCTCGTCTCGCTCGGCTGGCCTGCTGGGGGGTGGGCTGTTCGGCGGGCTCGGCCTGCCGCGTCGGGCGCAGCACGAGCCGATCCGGCAGGCGAAGGTCGATGGCGGCGAGCGGGCGGTCGAGCAGCCGCGCTTCCCGCTGCAGTTCGGCCAGGCGCTGGATGGCCGCGCCTTCCGCGCCTTCGGGCAGCAGCACGTCGGTGCCATTGTGCAGGCGGAGGTTCCAGCGCCGTTCGTGGATGCGGACCATGGCCTGCACCCGTTCATGCACCTCGCGCTCGGCGCGCAGCAGGTCGTAAAGGGCGGCACCCGTCGCATCCGCGCCCGCGCCGACGAGCAGCGGCAACGGGCCGAACTGGTCGAGCCCATCCGCCGCGACGACCTTGCCCTCGCGGTCGATGATCACGAAGCGTCCATTGTGTTGCCAGATGGCGAAGGGGCGGCGTTCCTCGATGCGGATCAGCAGCGTGCCCGGCAGGCGGCGTTCGACATGCGCGCGCTGCACCCAGGCGATGGTCTCGAGCCGCCGGCGCAGAGCGTCGGGTGCGACATCGAGGATCGGGTCGCCGCGGGAGACGCCGAGGGCCGCGCGGATCATGTCGGTCGGCGTGTTGTGCCGACCTTCCAGGATCACGTGCTGCACCGTCAGCCCCAGCCCGTCGCCGAGGCCGGCGAAGCTGTCGGTGACGCCGCGCACGCGCCCGGCCGGGTCGATCGCGCGCACCGCCTGCACGAGCAGGGCGAGGGCGCCGAGCCCCGCGATGCCATAGAGCGCGGGGCGCAGCAGCGAGCGCCGCCGTTTGAGCCAGATGCGCAGGCGGGAAGGCCGCGCCGGGTCCTTGCGCGCCGAGGATGCTGCGAGGCGTTCACGCGCCCCGCCGCGGAGCGGCTCACGCGCCATGGCGGGCTTCCTTCACCATCCAGGCGCAGAGCGCGGGGAAGGGGATGCCGCAATGCGCCGCCTGCTCGGGCAGCAGCGAGGTCGGCGTCAGGCCGGGCTGGGTGTTGACCTCGAGCAGCACGAGCCGGCCGGGTTCCCCGCCCGTGTCGTCGTAGCGGAGATCCGCGCGCGAGGTGCCGCGGCAGCCGAGCGCCTGGTGCGCGCGCAGCGCGATGTCCATCGCCGCCGCATAGGCATCCGCATGGATGCGCGCGGGCAGCACGTGGCGCGACCCGCCGTCGGCGTACTTGCTCTCATAGTCGTAGAAGGCGCCGGCATCGGCGATGATGTCGGTGACGGCGAGCGCGCGGTCGCCCATGACGCCGACCGTGAGTTCCCGGCCCGGGACGAAGGTCTCCGCCATGGCGTGGGCGCCGTAGCGCCAGTCCCGCGCGATCTCGGCGCGGCGGTTGTCGCCTTCCGTCACGATGAACACCCCGACGGAGGACCCCTCGTTCACCGGCTTCACCACATAGGGGCGCGGCAGCGGGTCGGCGGCTTCCAACTCCTCGCGCGTGACGAGGCAGTGTTCGGCGACGGGCAGCCCCGCCTGGCGGAAGACGGCCTTGGCCGCGTCCTTGTCCATGGCGACGGCCGAGGCGCGGAGCCCCGAATGGGTGTAGGGCAGGCCGAGCCAGTCGAGCACGCCCTGGATGCAGCCATCCTCCCCGAAGCGGCCGTGCAGCGCGTTGAACACCACGTCCGGGCGCGGCTCGGTCAGGGCGCGGATCAGCGCGGGGAGGTCCTGCGTCACCTCGATGGGCGTGACGCGGAAGCCGGCTTCGCGGAGGGCCGCGACGACCTGGCGGCCGGAGGAGAGGGAGACCTCGCGCTCGGCCGAGATGCCGCCGAGAAGGACAGCGACGTGCGCGCTCATGCGGGCCTCCCGATACGCTTGATCTCCCATTCGAGGTCGATGCCGGTGGCGGCGCGGACGCGCGCGCGGACGTCCTCGCCCAGCGCCTCGATCTCGGCGGCGGTGGCGCCGCCGGTGTTGATGAGGAAGTTGCAGTGCTTCTCGCTGACCTGCGCGGCACCCATGCGCAGCCCGCGGCAGCCGGCGGCGTCGATCAGTTCCCAGGCCTTCTTCGCGCCGGGCGGGTTCTTGAAGGTGGAGCCGCCGGTACGGGCGCGGACGGGCTGCGTCGCCTCGCGGGCGGCGCGGATCTCGTTCAGGCGGTGCGCGATCGCGGCCTGGTCACCGGGTGTCGCGCGCAGCCGCGCGCGGGTGACGACGGCGCGGAGCGGGAGTTCGGCGCGGCGATAGGCGAAGCGGAGATCGGTGCCGCTGAGGCGGAGGACGCCTTCGCGCGTCGCGACCTCGGCCCAGTCGAGCACGTCCTTGATCTCGGTGCCGTAAGCGCCGGCGTTCATGGCAACTGCGCCGCCGATGGTGCCCGGGATGCCGACGAGGAATTCGAGCCCGCCGAGCGCGTGCGCCGCCGCCGTCTCCGCGACGGTGACGTCGAGCGCGGCCGCGCCCGCGACGATGGCGTCTGCTTCGATCGCGATGTCGCCGAAGCCGCGGGCGAGGCGGATGGTGACGCCGGGAATTCCACCGTCGCGGATCACGAGGTTGGAGGCCGCGCCGATGATGGTGAGCGGTGTCGTGTCGTCGAGCCCGCGCAGGAGGGTGACGATGTCCTCCGCATCCGCAGGCCGGACCAGTGTGTCGGCCGCCCCGCCCACGCGGAACCACGTCGTCGCGGCGAGCGGCGCGTTACGCACCATCCTTCCCCGGATCGACGGAATCCCGGTGTCCAGAGGCCTTCCGGCCTCTGGCGGGGAGGGTATGGGAGGAGCAGGTCCCCTCCCATGTGCGGCCGCCATCATCACTTCATCGCCCCCGCGAGCCGCCCGCGCGCGCGCTGCTGAAGGTCCTGCAGCTGCGCCGGCAGGGCGTGCGCCCACTGGGTGATGTTCCCCGCGCCGAGGCAGACCACGTAGTCGCCCGACTTGGCGATGGCGTTGATCATCTCCGGCAGGCTGTCGGGCCCCGGCAGCGGCACGACGGAGCGGTGCCCGCGCGCGCGCAGCCCCTCGACGAGCGCATCCTTGTCGATGCCCTCGATCGGCTGTTCGCCCGCGGCGTAGACGTCGGCGACGATGACCGTGCCGGCGTCGTTCATGCAGGTGCAGAAATCCTCGAACAGCGTGGCGAGGCGCGAGTAGCGGTGCGGCTGCACCACCGCGATCACGTCGCGCGCGCCGGCCTGGCGGGCTGCCTTGAGCACGGCGGCGATCTCGACCGGGTGGTGGCCGTAGTCGTCGATGACGGAGATGCCGCCCGCTTCGCCCGTGCGGGTGAAGCGGCGCTTCACGCCCTTGAAGCCGGCGAGCGCGGAGCGGATGGTCGCCTCGTCCACGTCCATCTCGACGCCGATCGCGATGGCGGCGAGCGCGTTCTGGACATTGTGCTGGCCGAGCATGGGCAGGCGCAGCGGCTTCATGGTGCGGGCGCGTCCGGTCGCGCGGTCGGTCACCGTGACCTCGAAGGTCGCGCCCATGCGGTCGGTGATGAGTTTTTCCGCCCGCACATCGGCCTGTGGGGAAAAGCCATAGGTGACGATGCGCCGATCCGACAGGCGCGGGATCATCGCCTGAACTTCCGGGTGGTCCATGCAGAGCACGGCGAAGCCGTAGAAGGGGATGTTGCCGACGAACTGGGCGTAGCCCTCCTTCATCGCCTCCTCCGTCCCCCAGTGGTCGAGGTGCTCGGCGTCCATGTTGGTCACGACGGCGACGACGGCGGGCAGCTTCAGGAAGGATCCGTCGCTCTCATCCGCCTCGACCACCATCCAGTCGCCCGAGCCCATGCGGGTGTTGGTGCCGTAGGCGTTGATGATGCCGCCGTTGATCACGGTGGGGTCGAGCTTCGCCGCTTCCAGCACGGCGGCGACGAGGGAGGTGGTGGTGGTCTTGCCATGCGTGCCGCCGATGGCGATGGACCACTTCAGGCGCATCAGCTCGGCCAGCATTTCCGCGCGGCGGACGACGGGGATCAGCCGCGCGCGGGCGGCGACGACCTCCGGGTTGTCGCGCTTGACGGCGGTGGAGACGACGACGACCTGGGCGTCGCCGATATTCGCCGCGTCGTGCCCGACCGCGACGGGGATGCCGCCCGCGCGCAGGCGCTGGACGTTGTAGCCGTCGGCGATGTCGCTGCCCTGCACCTGGTAGCCGAGGGTGTGGAGCACCTCGGCGATGCCGGACATGCCGATGCCGCCGATGCCGACGAAGTGGATGGGGCCGATGTTGAGGGGCAGGGCGCGCATCAGGCGGCTCCCATGGGAAGGCGGCGCGCGCGGGTGAGCACCGCGTCGGCCAGCACGCGCGCGGCCTGCGGGCGCGCGAGGGAGGCGGCGGCGGCG
>NZ_JACADQ010000288.1 GCF_016106015.1 Neoroseomonas rubea | reverse complement strand
GCGGGCAGCAGGCCGAGCGCATCGAGCCGCGGGCGCAGCGCGGGCTGTCCCACGGCATCGGCCGCCGCGGCCGCGATGCGCGCGACGACGGGCCGCGGCGTCGCGGCGGGGACGAGCAGGCCGAGCCAGTCGCCGATGGCGAAGTCCGGGAAGCCCTGCTCGGCGACCGTCGGCACATCCGGCAGCGCCGGGAAGCGCGCGGCGGAGGAGACGGCGACGGCCTTCACCCGCCCGTCGCGGATCAAGGGCGTGGCAAGGGCGGGGGAGGTGAAGCCGATCGGCGTATCTCCGCGCAGCAGGCCGGCGATCTGGTCCGCGCCACCGCGATAGGGCACGTGTTCGCCGCGGATGCCGGCGCGGCGGAGCAGCTGCGCCATGGCGAGATGAACGCGCGCGCCGATGCCGACCGACCCGTAGCGCGCTTGGGCGGGGTCGGCCCGCAGCTTCGCCAGCACGTCGGGCAGCGTCGCCGCGCCGAACTCGTTGCGGACCACCAGGATCAGCGGCAGCGTCGCGAGCAGCGTGACGGGGGCGAGGTCGCGCTCATAGTCGAAGGCGAGGCCCCGCATCAGGAAGGGGTTCACGCTCTGCCCGCCGGAATCGATCAGGATGGTCGCGCCGTCCGGCGCCGATTGCGCGACATGCCCCGCGCCGACCGCGCCCGAAGCGCCGGAACGGTTTTCCGGCGTAACCGTCGCGCCCAGCAGTTCCGACATGCGCGGGGCGATCAGCCGGGCGAGGATGTCGGTGGACCCGCCGGGCGGGAAGGCGATGACGAGCCGCGCGGGGCGGTCCGGCGCCGTCTGCGCGAGGGCCGGGGCGGCGAGCGGAAGGGCGAGGAGGGCGCGGCGGAGCATGGCGCACCCGTGCCGCCGGGCCCGCGCCCCGTCAAGTTACAGGGGTGTGGCGGCGCACCGCGACGCGCAGCGCGTCCAGCGCCGGGTCCGCCTGGCCGCGCTTCGGCACGACGATCGCCATGGCGTCCCCCAGCATGACGAGGAGAAGCTCGGGCGTTTCCTGCAGCCCGGTCACCGCGGCCCATCCATAGAAGCCGCGGCTGGCCGTGCCGATCACGGCAATGCCCTCCGCCGTCGCCTCGATCCGCTTGCGGCCGAGGAAGTCGTCGCGCGGCGACCGGCCGAGCATGACGCGCAGCGTGCGCCGCAGGTTCCATCGGTGCAGGGCGTAGCTGACAGGGGTGAAGACGATGCCGAGCGCGGCCAAGATCAGCAGCGGGGCGACCAAGTGCTGGAACGGCTCGAAACGGGCCGCGCCGAAGGCGAGCCAGTTCCACCCGACGAGGATCGACGCCAGGACGGCGTAGAGCAGCACGAATTGCCGCCGCCAGCGCGCCCGCATCCGCGGGCTGAAGCCGACATGGAGGTTGAAGGCCTCGATGTCCGGCAGGGTGACATCGACCTCGAGGACGGCGAGCGGAGGCGTGGCGGGGTGGTATGTCGCGGTCATGTCGCGATCGGACTGGCACGGGCGCCTCGGCGGGGCAATCGCGGCGGCCCCATGGATCGCGCGCGGGTCCCGGCGCAGTATGGCGCATGGCCCGATCGCCAGCCCCCGCCCCCGACCTGTTCGGCGACATCTCGACCGAAGCCTCCCCGGCCGAGGAAGCCGCCCGCCCGCTCGCCGACCGGCTGCGGCCGCGCACGCTCGACCAGGTGGTGGGGCAGGACCACATGCTGGGGGAGGAAGGCGCGCTGTCGCGCATGCTCGCGCGCGGCTCGCTCGCCTCGCTCATCCTCTGGGGCCCGCCGGGGGTGGGCAAGACGACCATCGCGCGGCTGCTGGCCGAAGCCGCCGGGCTGCGCTTCACGGCGCTGTCGGCGGTGTTCTCCGGTGTCGCGGACCTCAAGCGCGCCTTCGACGAGGCGCGCGCGCGCAAGTCGAACGGCCAGGGCACGCTGCTGTTCGTCGACGAGATCCACCGCTTCAACCGCGCCCAGCAGGACGGCTTCCTGCCGGTGGTCGAGGACGGCACCGTCACGCTGGTGGGGGCGACCACCGAGAATCCGTCCTTCGCGCTGAACGGCGCGCTGCTGTCGCGCTGCCAGGTGCTGGTGCTGAAGCGGTTGGACGATGCCGCGCTCGACCTGCTGCTCGCGCGCGCGGAGGCCGAGACCGGCCGCGCCCTGCCGCTGCGGCCCGAAGCCCGCGCGACGCTGCGCGCCATGGCCGACGGCGACGGGCGGTACCTGCTCAACATGGCCGAGCAACTCTCCGCGCTGCCGGAAGGGACCGCGCCGCTCGACACCGCCGCGCTGTCCGCGCTGCTCGCCAAGCGCGCCGCGCTGTACGACAAGGACCGCGAGGAGCACTACAACCTCATCTCCGCGCTGCACAAATCCATGCGCGGCAGCGATCCGGACGCGGCGTTGTACTGGTTCGCGCGCATGCTCACCGGCGGGGAGGACCCGCGCTACATCGCCCGCCGACTGACCCGCTTCGCGGCGGAGGATGTCGGCATGGCCGATCCGCGCGCCCTGCCGCTCGCCATCGCGGCCTGGGAGACGTTTGAACGGATGGGATCGCCGGAAGGCGAACTCGCACTCGCGCAACTCGTCGTGCACCTGGCGACCGCGCCGAAATCCAACGCGGTCTATGCCGCCTTCGGCGCGGCGATGCGCGCGGCGAAGGAGACCGGGTCGCTGATGCCGCCCAAGCACATCCTCAACGCGCCGACGAAGCTGATGGGCGAGCTCGGCTACGGCAGCGGCTACGAATACGACCACGATGCCGAGGAAGGCTTCTCCGGCCAGGACTACTTCCCCGAGGAGATGCGCCGCCCATCCTTCTACCGCCCGACGGATCGCGGCGCGGAAGCCGCGATCGCCGAGCGCATGGCGCGCTGGGACGCGCTGCGCCGGAAGCGCCGGCGCGGATGACGCAGGCGCTGGTGCTGGTGGCACTCGGCGGCGCGGCGGGGTCGGTGCTGCGCTACCTCGTCTCGGTGGGCTCGCTCGCGCTGTTCGGCGCGGGCTTCCCGTGGGGGACGCTGGCGGTGAACATCGCCGGCAGCGCGGCGATCGGCGCGCTGGCCGGGGCGGGCATGGAAGGCCAGGCGCGGCTGCTGCTCGTCACCGGCTTCCTCGGCGGGTTCACGACCTTCTCCGCCTTCTCGCTGGAAGCGGTCGGGCTGTGGGAGAAGTCGCCGCCGCTCGCCATCCTCTATGTCGCGGCGTCCGTGCTGCTGGGCGCGGCGGCGTGCCTTGCCGGATTGTGGCTGTTCCGGCGTTAGGTCAGCGCCCGCCCCAGACCCGCGCGGGGACGAAGACCTCGCCCGCCATCAGTTTCCGCGCCGTGCGCAGCGTGCCGCCGCCCAGCACCTCGACGCCGTCATTGCCGGCGCGGCGCGTGGTGATGACGGCTTCCATCTGCCCGGTCGGATGCTCGATGGCGATGGTCTCGCGCTCGTTCGGCCCGATGCGCGCGAGGCCATCCGCCACCGTGCCCGGCAGCATGCAGGCGGTCGCGATGCAGATGCCGCCCGTGACCGCCATCGCCTCATGGCAGGCAAGCGGCGTGAAGTAGCGCGCCGCGATCCCCTGCCCGCCCGCGGGTTCGGCGACCATGGCGAATTTCGGCATCACCTTGCCCTCGGCATCGCCCATGCCCATCGCCAGGGATGCGGCGCGACGGATGCGCTCGATCCGCGCCATGAAGTCGCGGTCGGCGTCGAGGTCCTTCGCACTCTCCCGCGCCGTCTTCCCGAGATCGGCCGCGCGCGCGATCACCACCGGCATGGCGACGTCGAGGCAGGTGACCTCCACGCCCTCGATCACATCCTTCGCATGGCCCGTCGGCATCAGGCTGCCCGTCGCCCCGCCCACCGCATCGGCGAAGTTCAGCACGATGGGCGCAGCCGTGCCCGGCACGCCGGCGATCGCCGTGTCGCCGTCATAGGTCACGGCACCGCCCGGGGTCTGCACCACGCTTTCGATCAGCGCGCCTGTGTTGACGGCGCGGATCAGCACGCTCGTCTCATCATCCCGCGCGGGCACCAGGCCTTTCTCGATGGCGAAGGGACCGATGCCGGCCAGCATGTTGCCGCAGGTCGGGCCGAAATCGACGAAGGCCTTGTCCACCGAAACCTGCGCGAACAGGTAGTCGACCTGCTGCTTTTCGCCCGCGGCGGCGGGGGAGACGATGCAGACCTTGCTCGTCAGCGTCGTCGCGCCGCCGATGCCGTCGATCTGCCGCGCATCCGGGCTGCCCATGACGGCGAGCAGCACGCGGGCGATGTCCTCCCGGCTCTCCGGCAGGTCCTTCGCGAGGAAATAGGGGCCGCGGCTGGTGCCGCCGCGCATGAAAGTGCAGGGAATGGCGGTCTGGATGCTCATGGGGCGGAGGTTAGCCTCCCCCTCGCATCCGCGCACCCCGGCGGGCTATGAACGCCCATGCCCATCACCACCCGCACCGTGCGGCCCGAGGAGGGCGAGGTTCGCCTCGACCGCTGGTTCCACCGCCACTTCCCCGCCCTGACCCAGGGCGCCCTGCAGAAGATGCTGCGCACAGGCCAGGTCCGCGTCGACGGCAAGCGCGCCGAGGCGAACACCCGCCTGCTGCCCGGCCAGGCCGTCCGCATCCCGCCCATGCCGGCGACCCCGGCGCCCAAGGCCGCGCCCAGGCCGATCGATCCGCGCGAGGCCGCCGCGCTGGAACGGCTGGTGATCTACCGCGACGACAGCGTCATCGCGCTCGACAAGCCGCAGGGCATGGCGGTGCAGGGCGGGCCGGGGATCACGAAGCACCTGGACGGGATGCTGGACGCGCTGCGCTTCGGCTCCGAGGACCGCCCGCGCCTGGTGCATCGGCTCGACCGCGACACGACCGGCGTGCTGCTGCTCGCGCGCACCGCCGCCGCGGCCGGAAAACTCGCCGCCGCCTTCCGCGGGCGGGATGCGGAGAAAACCTACTGGGCCGTGGTGGTCGGCCGGCCGCATCCGCTCGAAGGCCGCATCGACATGGCGCTGGCCAAGGCGGGCGGCGCGCACGGCGAACGCACCGTGCCGTCCGATGCGAAGGACGCGGCGCGCGCCGCCACGCTGTTCCGCACCATGGATTCCGCGCAGAAGCGCGCCGCACTTCTGGAACTCATGCCGCTGACGGGACGGACGCACCAGCTGCGCGTCCATTGCGCCGCGGCCCTTGGCTGCCCGATCCTCGGCGACGGCAAGTATGGCGGTGCAGCGGCACATCCCGAGGGCTTCGGCGACCGCACGCTGCACCTGCATGCCCGCGCGCTGCGCATCCCCCATCCGGAGGGCGGCATGCTGGAGCTGGCCGCGCCGCTGCCGCCGCACATGAAGGAGACCTTCGGCTTCCTCGGCTTCGACCGGCCGCGCACGCCGAAATGCCGGCGGGTGCGCTGATGCCGCGCGCGGCGCGCTGGGCGCTCGGCACGCTGGCGGCGCTGCTGCTGCTGGCGGGGGGCGGCATCGTCGCGCTGACGGTGGCCCTCGATGCCGGGGCGCTGACGCCGCGGCTGGTGGCCGCGATCGAGGGGGCCACCGGCCGCGCGG
>NZ_JACADQ010000287.1 GCF_016106015.1 Neoroseomonas rubea | reverse complement strand
GCGCTGCTCGCGCGCCATCTCGGCGCCACCGGCGAATTCGTCGGCGTCGCCTTGCAGGCCAAGGCCGCGCCCGGCCGCGCGCGGCGACGCGCGACGGCGGCCGCCGCCGAGTGAGACCACCGGCGCCCCGCGCCACCGGATCCAGGGAGAGAGTGCCGACCATGGCAACCAACAACCGCCTGCTGCCGACCACCGTCGTCGGGTCCTACCCGCAGCCCGCCTGGCTGGTGGACCGCGCCATCCTGACGAAGAACAACGTCGTCCCCCGCGTGCGGCTGAAGGAGATCTGGCGCGTCGCGGAGGATGCGCTGGAACAGGCGCAGGACGACGCGACGCTGATCGCGATCCGCGACATGGAGCGCGCGGGCATCGACATCATCACCGATGGCGAGATGCGCCGCGAATCCTACTCCAACCGATTCGCCCTCGCGCTCGATGGCGTGGATGTGGACAACCCCGCCATCGTCAGCGGCCGCATGGGCAAGCCCACGCCGGTGCCGCGCGTGACCGGCCCGATCCGCCGCCGCCACGCGGTCGAGGTGCGCGACGTGGCCTTCCTGCGCGCCAACACCGACCGCCAGGTGAAGATCACCCTTCCCGGGCCCTTCACCCTTTCGATGCAGGCGCATGACGAGCACTACGGCGACCCGGAGGCGCTCGCCATGGCCTACGCCGCCGTGGTCGCCGAGGAAGCGCGCGACCTCAAGGCCGCCGGCGCGGACGTGATCCAGCTCGACGAGCCCTGGCTGCAGGCGCGGCCGGAGCAGGCGAAGCAGTACGGCGTGCAGGCGATCAACCGCGCCCTCGAGGGCGTGGAAGGAACGACGGTCGTGCATCTGTGCTTCGGCTATGCCGCGCTCGTCTCGGACAAGCCCTCGGGCTATTCCTTCCTGCCGCAGCTCGCCGACAGCACGGCGGCGCAGATCTCGGTCGAGGCGGCGCAGCCGAAGCTCGACCTCGGCATGCTGAAGGACCTGTCGAACAAGACGATCATGCTGGGCGTGCTCGACCTCGGCACGACGGAGGTCGAGACGGCGGAGCAGGTGGCGGACCGGCTGCGCGCGGGGCTGCGCCACGTGGCGGCCGAACGGCTGGTCGCCGCCCCCGATTGCGGCATGAAGTACCTGCCGCGGGAGCGCGCCTTCGCGAAGCTCAAGGCGCTCGCCGACGGCGCGGCGATCGTGCGGCGCGAACTGGCGGGCTGACACGCCAGCCCGATCGACCGACCGGCGGCCGGCGCACGCCGGCCGAGGCCGTGAGTGCGGCCCACCGCGCGTGCGGCGATGCCCAGCGCGCGGCGCCTGAGGGCAGGAAAAAATCTGATGCCGGCGGCCGGACCCTTCGGCCGCCGCTGTCAGTGAAAGACCCGCCCGGCGTCAATCACCACCGTCTGGCCGGTCATCGTCTCCGTGCGGCACATGGTGACGACCATCTCCGCGCAATCCTCCTTATCCGCGGCCTTCTTCAGCAGCGAGGTGGAGGCGGAGCGCTCGACCTGCGCGGCCGTCAGGTTCGCCGTCGCGCGCGTACCTTCCAGCAGCCCGGGGGCGACGCAGTTCACGAGCGTCTCCGGCGCGAGCGACACCGCCATGCAGCGCGTGAGGTGGATGAGCCCCGCCTTCGACACCGCATAGGCGATGGACGAGCCGGTCGGCGTCAGCCCGGCGACCGAGGCGATGTTGACGATCCGCCCCCGCCCCTGCGCCTTCATCACCGGTGCGACCGCCTTGGTCAGCAGCATCGGCCCGGTCAGGTTCACCGCCATGATCTTCTGCCAGATCTCGGGCGTCAGCGCGTCGAGGTCCTGGAAGGCGATCGCCTTGTTGAAGGCCGCGTCGTTCACGAGGATGTCGAGCCGTCCGAAGCGCGCCGTGACGGCGGCGACGAGGCGCTCGATCGCGGTGCCATCGGTGATGTCGCAGCCGAAGGCCTCGGCCTGCCCGCCATGCGTGGCGGCCAGGTCGCGCGCGACCTCCTCCGCCTGCGCCCGGCTCTGCGCGTACATCACCGCGACATGCGCGCCCTCGCGCGCCAGCGCGTGGCAGATCAACTGCCCGAGCCCGCCATTGCCGCCCGTGACCAGCGCGACCGCGCCCTTGAGCTCCATGCGTTCCTCCCCTGCCCTACAGCAGTCCGCGGGCAATGCCGCCATCGACGTTGACCGTCTGCCCCGTGACATAGGCCGCGCGCGGGCTCGACAGCCAGAGCACCATCGCCGCGACTTCCTCCGGCGTGCCGAAGCGGCCGAGCGGGATCTCGTGCGCGAATTCGGCGATGACATCCTCGGCCGTGACGTTGCGCTCGGCCGCCATCTTCGCCGCGCGGTCGGTCCACAGCCGGGTCAGCGTGCGCCCGGGTGCGACGCAGTTCACGCGGATGCCCTCCGCCGCGTATTCGCCGGCGAGCGTCTTGGTCAGCCCCAGCAGCCCCGCCTTGTGGACGTTGGAGACGACCTGGTTCGGATACGGCATGCGCGACGCGGCGGCACCCAGCAGCACGATCGACGGCGCGGCACCCTGGCGCAGCAGCGGCAGCGCCGCGCGCACCACGCGCACCGCGCTGAGCACGTTGAAGGTGTAGTTGCCGATCCAGTCGGCATCCGTCAGTGCCTCGAAGCCCGAACGGATGGAACCACCCACCGCATCGACCAGCGCATCGAGCGCCCCCCAGCGCGCGGCGACATCGGCAAGCAGCGCATCGGCGGCGCCGTCCAGCGTGATGTCGGCAACCGCGGTCGCGGGGCGCCGGCCGGTCGCGGCCGCGATGCGGTCGGCGGCCGCGCCGATCCCGGCAGGATCGCGCGAGGCGATCAGCACATCGGCGCCCTCGGCCGCCAGCATCTGCGCCGTCGCGAAGCCGATCCCGGCCGAAGCGCCCACCACCAGCACGCGCCGCCCGGCGTATCCCAGGTCCATCCGTCTCTCTCCCTCATCCCATCCGCGCACCATCCCCGGCGCACCAGGGTCGAGCCCTCGTCCGGCGGCCGTCAGGGCATCGCCTGGGCGAGCGAGCCGCCCAGGCGCAGCGGCGCGACGCGGCGGGCGAGGCCCGTCGAATCATCCGTCTCGACAAACAGCCCACAGACCGTGGCCGCCGCTTCCGCCGGGGCGAGCCGCTCGGCCGGCACCTTGCGCCAGAACCGGATCGACGCGCCGCCCTTCTGCATGCCAATCACGCTGTCATAGTCGCCGCACATGCCGGCATCGGTCTGGAAGGCCGTCCCGCCCGGCAGGATGCGATGATCGGCCGAGGGCACATGGGTGTGCGTGCCGATAACGAGCGAGGCGCGGCCGTCGAAGGAATGGCCCATCGCCTGCTTCTCGCTCGTCGCCTCGGCGTGGACGTCGACCACCACCGCCTGCACCGCGCCCTGTGCGCCCATCGGCAGGCGGGCGAGTTCCGCCTGCACGGCGCGGAAGGGATCATCCAGGAAATCGCCCATGAAGAGCCGGCCCATCGCCTGGACGACCAGCGCGCGGCGCCCGCCGGGCAGATCCACCACCGTCGCCCCGCGCCCGGGCGTGCCGGGCGGGTAGTTCAGCGGGCGGATGAGGCGCTTCTCCTCCTCGATATAGGGGATGATCTCCTTGCGATCCCAGGCGTGGTTGCCGAGCGTGAGCACATCGGCGCCGGCCGCGAACAGTCCGCGCGCCATGTCGGGCGCCAGGCCGAAGCCATGCGAGGCGTTCTCCGCATTCACCACCACCAGGTCGAGCGCGAGGTCGCGCCGCAGTCCGGGCAGCGCCTCGGCCACCGCGTCGCGACCCGTCCGCCCAACGATGTCGCCGAGAAAGAGTATCCTCACGCCGGTCCTTCGCAGTCGATCACGCCCTTCTCCGTCGCGATGCGGCGGAGCCGGACGTCATGCGGCCCGGCCGGGACCTCCTGCACCTCCTGCACCGCATAGGCAATCCCGAGGGCGGTCGCGCCGGGCAGGCCAGCGAGCGTGCGGTCGTAATAGCCCCCGCCATAGCCGAGCCGCCGCCCCGCGCGGTCGAAGGCGAGCAGCGGGACGATGAGCCAGTCGGGCGTGGCGGACGGGGCCTCGGGCGCGGGCTGGCTGGTCCCCATCGGCCCAGGGACCAGCGCATCGCCCGGCGCCCAGCGGCGGAAGGCGAGCGGCAGGCCGCGGCGTGGCGTGACGGGCAGGCAGATTGCATGCCCGCGTGCATGCAAGGCGTGCATCAGCGGCCGCGGGTCGATTTCCGCCCCCATGGGCCAGAAGCCGGCAATGGTGGCGCCGGGTGGCGGCGGCCAGGCGGCAAGCACCGCATTCCGCACGGCTGCCCCGGCTGCTTCCGGGTCAAGGCCCGCGCGGCGCGCCATCGCCACCTTCCGCGCCGCCGCCTTGGCGGCCGCGAGCGCGGGATCGTCGGGATCACCGGCGTTCACGGCGCCCTACCCTCCCACCCGGGACCACACCCCGGATCGAGGCCTCGCCTCGATCCGCGAGCGCGACGCGCGACCGCGCCCAGACCAACCGCCGCGCCGGGCGGTCGAGCGCATGGCGCGAAGGCAAGCCGCGCGGATGTGCGGCGCCCGCCGTCTGAGGGACAAAGAAAACTTCTTTCCGAGGCTCCGCCTCGGAAAAAACGTGCGGAGCCACCCTGGCCGCTGGCGTCTCATCCTCCCAAGGCCTGCTTTCGCAGGTGGGCACCAGGTATCCGAACCACGGCCCGGACAGAGCCAGCTCCCGGAGGATGTGCATTGGCCCCGGGGATGAAGTGCCTGGCGCACCGGGCAGCCCCGCCTGAGGAACCTAGGCGTCCTCAAGGGTCGCGGCAATGGCCTCGATCGCTTCCGCGATGCGGTTCAGCCGCGCGGCGAGCGCGTGATCCGGTCCGGGCGCGGCCGGCGCGGCCGGCATCGGGGCGGCGACGGCCCCGCCGGCCTTCAACGCATCGACCTCGGTCTGCAGGTCGGCGGTCTCGTCGGCCAGTTGCAGCGCGGCAAGCAGCAGCATCCGCGTCTCGCCGAACTGCATCCCCATGGCCTTGAGCGCGCCGATGCGCTTGTCGACCTCGGCGGCCATGTTCGTCAGGTGACGTTCCTGCCCGTCCTGGCAGGCGACGGGATGGGAATAGCCGCCGACGCGGACCGTGACCTGGGCCATCAGCCTTCCTCGCCGAGCACGCCGCGCAGGCGGGCGATGGTCGTATCGAGCCGTTCGGCGAGTGCCGCGACCGCGGCCGGGTCAACGCCCGGCGGGCTGCCGCCATCGATCGCCGGCGCTGGCGCGGGTCGTGCCGCGGCGGCACGCGAAAGCCGTTGCACTGCAGCCTCGAGCCGCGCGGCCGCTGCCGCCACCGGGTCCGTCGCCTCGCTCATCCGCCCCCTGGGATCCACTGCCCTTGCCCCGCGCCGGGCGGCGCGGGTACCCCGGAAAGCCTTGGCAGAGAGGAACCTCGGGGTCAACGGTGACAGAACGTCTCAGCATGCCGCCGGCGGTCACGGTGCATGGGCTGGCCGGTGCCGCGGCCGCGCTCGCCGCCGCGGGGCCGGCCGGCGTGCTGCTGCTCTCCGCCCCCGGCGCGGGGGGCTTCG
>NZ_JACADQ010000286.1 GCF_016106015.1 Neoroseomonas rubea | reverse complement strand
GAGGCGGTGCTGCTGCTCACCGCCATGGCGGCGAGCAGCAGCACCGCCTCGGGTGCCGCCCGCCGGAGGTCCGGCAGATGCAGCGGCGCGCCCGCCATCCACCAGGCGCAGCCGACGAGGCCCGCGGCGAAGGCCAGCAGGCGGAGGACCGGCCGGCGCGGGAGGGCGGCGACCAGCCCGGCGCCGAGCGCCAGGAACGCCAGCAGCGGCAGCCGCTCAGCCAATTGGCGAGGGGAGGCGCTGACCACCCCGAGCACCGTGGCGAAGCCCGCGGCGAGCCCGATCCCACCCGCCGCCGCGGTGAGTCCGGGCCTTCGGAGCCACCGCCCGGCCAGCGCGACGGCCAGCGCGACGGCCAGGGCGACGGCCGCCGCGACGACCAGGGCGTTTCCGATTCCGAATGGCATGCCCATCATCCCATCGTGGCAGGGTCGTGCCGGAGTCCGGGGCGGCGCGGCGCGACAGCAGCAGGAGGGCCGGCATGGCCGAGAAGACCGTGACCGTGAAGGTGTGGGATGGCTGGGTGCGCGCCTTCCACTGGATGACCGCCGCGTGCGTGCTGGTCTCCTACCTCAGCGCCAAGTCGGGCGCGTGGAACCTGCACTATCTCAGCGGCTACACGCTGCTCGCGCTGGTCGTCTTCCGGATCGCCTGGGGGCTGGTGGGGTCGGAGAATGCGCGCTTCCTGGCCTTCCTTCGCTCCCCGGCCGCGGCGTTCCGGCAATTGGCGAAGTTCCGCCGGCCGGAGCCCGACACGGAAGTGACGCACAATCCCGCCGGCGCGTGGATGGTGGTCGCGCTGCTGCTGCTGCTGGCCGCGCAGGCGGTGAGCGGGCTCTTTGCCAACCACGATGTCGGCTTCACCTATTCCCAGCACGGCCCGCTCGCCAATGCGGTGAGCGAGGCGACGTCGGAGCGGATGACCAACCTGCATCTCACGCTGATCAACGTGCTGCTCGCGTTCATCGGGCTGCACGTCGCGGCGGTGATCGCCTATCGGCTGGTGAAGGGGCAGGACCTGGTCGTGCCGATGGTGGTCGGCACGAAGGCGATCCCAGCATCCCATGCGCGCGCGCCGCGCCATGCCCATGCCGGGCTCGGGCTGGTGCTGGCCGGCGCGGCGGGGGTGTTCGTCTGGTGGGTGACGCGCCTGGGCTGAGGGCGGGGGCGAACCCCCGCCCCGCCGTTCAGCGCGCGGGACCGCGATAGGGGCGGTGGCAGGCGCCGCAGGTCGCACCCGCCTGGCCGAAGGCGGCGGTTGTCGCCGCCACGTCGCCGGCCGCGGCCGCGGTGCGAAGGGCGCCGAGCTGCGTGACCATGTTGGCATTGGCCTGCTCGAAGCCCGCGCGGTCGGACCAGATGGCCGCCAGCGCGCGCGTGTCGCCGGTGCCGGAGCCGGCCGGGAACAAGGCGGGCATGCCGCGGTAGAAGGTGATCATCTCGTCGATCCGGGCGACGAGCGGGCGGGTGTCGCCGCGCGCATCGGTCACCGCCTTGATCGCTTCCATGTGGCGGCCCATGCCGCGCAGGCCGTCCCGGCGCTGCGCGATGACATCCTGCGCTACCGCGGTGCCCGCGGTTCCGATGGCGGCAAGCGCCGCTCCGACGATCAGCCAAGCCTTCATGCGTCCGTTTCCTGTCCTGGGATGCGCCGCGTAGCGACGCGGTCGGAGGTGATACTTATTCGTCGATCGCGCAATGGCGCGTGACAATGTCGCGCACGGGGGGCGGCTTGCGGCGCCGGAAAGCTGCGGCTATACCCCCGCCTCCGCGGCGCCGGGCGGCACCGGAGTGTAGCTCAGCCTGGTAGAGCACTGTGTTCGGGACGCAGGGGCCGGAGGTTCGAATCCTCTCACTCCGACCACTTCCTGGCCGGCGCCGCGCTTCTCTCTTCCTGCTGATCGATGGGGGCGCGCGTCTTTGGCGGATGGCCTGCATGCAAAGGCGCGCGGCCGGCACGCGCGAGTGGGCGCGGCCGGCCGGCAGGATGCGGAAAGGCTTCCAACAGGGTGTCGCAGGGCCCGGGACGGATGGCCACGCGGTCGATCGGCGTTATGCGGCCAGGCCGGGAATGGCATGGCGGAACGGCTGCGAGGCGCGGCCGTGGAGGCTTCAGCGCCGGCTGCCGGCGCGCGCCACGCCGCGGCGCGGGCCCGCAGGCCCGCTCCCCGGCTTCGAGGCTGTGTGTCAGTTCCGCTCGGGGACCGTGCTGACTTCCAGCAGGGCGATGATCGAATGCAGGACCTTCACGGCATCCACATTGCCATCTTCATGCGCGTGGGCGAGAACCCGCTCGAGGGCGCCCTTGGCCTGCACCATATGGTTGTGGCCAAGCCAGAAGCCCGAATCCATGGTGCACGCCTGGTAGACGGACCGAGCCGACGCAATATCGTTCATATCGGAACCCCCTCCGCTGAAATTTGACACAACCGACAATTACTAAGACAACCCTGGCGTGTCCAGCATCGTATAAACCGCAGATTGATCAGCGTTTTCTCAGGTTTTTCCTACAACCTCTTGATATCACGCGATCGTGAGATGACAGGGTTGACGGATGACGATCCAATCACGCAAAAATCACGACGTAGGTAGCGCTAGCCTGAAGATCGCGCCCTCACGAATTCGAGAATTGTCTCGCGAATCGTCACGGCGTCTCATCTCCAGTTTCGCCCGCAGGCGCCTTTCAGGCGCCGCGCCCAGCCTGGCGAGCAGATCGCCTCCGGTAAGGCCTTGATATGGATCCCTTGTCCCGAAACGAGATCGCGGAGGCGGCGGAGACCGCGATTCGACGACACGTCGCCTTGACGGACCGTCCGCTCGACGAGCTGCGCCTGCTCGCGACGCAACTGACCGACGCGATCGAGTCGGCGATCCGCCATGCGTCGGGCGACCAGGCCACGCATGAGAGCGTGCGCGACATCATCCTCGGCGCGATCAGCCGCCTCTGGGCTGAACACGGCGGCGAGGCCCAGGCCATCGCCGACATCATCTCGCTGGCCGACCAGGACCGCTGATCGGTCCGCTTCAGCCCCCGCCGCGCACCGCCCAGACCATCAGCGCCCGCGCAGGCCAGACCCAGGCCACCCCGGCCACGGCAAAGAACAGCAATTCGACCGTCCAGTGCAGCGCGCGGACATGATCCGCGGCCAACAGCACCAGCAGCACGTACAGGAAGAAGCCGGCCAGGCCGGCCAGGATCGCGATCGGCGTTCGGGACATGCCGCTCAGATGCCGCCGCGCGGCCGCCGCGCCAAGGGGGCCGGCGCACGACCTGTTGTGCGTCACGATAACTGGACAGTTGGAGTGTCAATCTTCTACATTGGCGGCCGGAAGGCTAGCGAACTGCCGGCCCGTATCCCCGGGCTCTCCCGACAACCCAAGAAGACCGGCAGCGAACAGACGTGACCACCGACACCATCGACCTCAAGGCCCATATCCGCGGGATCCCGGACTTCCCGAAGCCCGGAATCCTGTTCTACGACATCTCTACCCTGCTCCGGCACGGACCGGCGTGGCGCGCCGCCATGGCCCGCCTCGCGGACGCGGTCCGCCCGCACAAGCCGGATCTCCTCGCCGGTATCGAGAGCCGCGGCTTCCTCGTGGCCGCACCCCTGGCCCTCGAACTCGGGCTCGGCTTCGTCATGCTGCGCAAGCCGCGCAAGCTGCCGGGGCTCACCATCGGGCTGAACTACGCGTTGGAATACGGCACCGACCGGATCGAGATGCAGGCGGATGCCGTTCAGAAGGGCCAAAGGGTCGTGATCCTCGATGACCTGCTCGCGACGGGCGGGACCATGGCGGCGGGCGTCAGCCTGCTCCGCCAGTCGGGGGCCGAGGTGCCGTGCGCGGCCGCGCTGATCGAGCTGACCTTCCTCGGTGGAAGGAACCGGCTCGATGTCCCGTTCGAATCGCTCGTCGCCTACGACGAGTAGCCAGGCGGCCCCCTCCCCCGAGCCGTTCCGGGATGCCCTCGCGGCCGCGGTCGCTGCGGCGCCCACAGGCATCGTCATCACCGACCCGAACCTGCCCGACTGCCCGATCGTCTACGCCAACCCGGCCTTCTTCCGCCTGACCGGCTACGGGCCGGCCGAGGTGATCGGGCGCAATTGCCGCTTCCTCCAGGGCCGGGGCACCGACCCGCAGCATGTCCACGCCGTGCGGCTGGCCATCGCCGAGCGCCGGTCGATCGACATCGAGATCGTCAACCACCGCCGCGACGGCACGCGCTTCGTCAACGAACTGCACATCTCCCCCGTCTTCGCCGAGGACGGCACACTGCGCTACTTCCTCGGCATCCAGCACGACGTGACGGCGCGCGAGCGGCTGGCGCGCGCGACGCAGCGCGCCCGCCGCCAGGCCGAGCGCGCCTCGACCGAGAAGAGCGACTTCCTCGCCTTCATGTCGCACGAGATCCGCACGCCCATGAATGGCGTGATGGGCACCGTCTCCCTCCTGCTCGACACCGCGCTCGACGCCGAGCAGCGCGCCTATGCCGAGACCGCGCGACGCTGCGGGGAGACGCTGCTGTCGACCGTCAACGAGATGCTCGACCTTTCGCGCATCGAGGCCGGGCGGCTGCCGCTCGAGGCCATTCCCTTCGACCTCGCCCAGCCGGTCACGGAAGTGCTGGACCTGCTCGCCCCCGCCGCGGCCGAGAAGGGGCTGCGCCTGTCGGCCAGCATCGAGCCACTGCTGCCCGCCCGCGTCGTCGGCGACCCCGTCCGGCTGCGCCAGGTGCTGCTGAACCTTGCCGACAATGCGGTGAAGTTCACCACCTCGGGCGGCGTCGGCATCCGGGTCGAGCGCGCCGAGGCGGAGGGCCGCATCCGCTTCGCCGTCGCCGATACCGGCATCGGCATCGCGCCCGAGGTCGCGCGCACGCTGTTCCGCTCCTTTGCCCAGGGCGCGCCGGACACCGCGCGCCGCTTCGGCGGATCGGGGCTCGGGCTGATGATCTGCCGCAAGCTGGTGGGCCTGATGGGCGGGCGCGTCGCGCTGGAGAGCGCGCCGGGCAAGGGCTCGGTCTTCACCTTCGACATCCCGCTCGAGCCCGTCGCCGCATCGGGCCGGCCGCCGGCGACGTTGGTGCCGGCACCCGCCGCCGCCGCGCAGCGCCCGCGAGGCGGGGCGCTCGGGCGCATCCTTCTCGCCGAGGATGGGGAGGCGAACCAGCTCGTCGCCGCGGCCATCCTGCGCAAGGCGGGCTACGCCGTGGACCTCGCGCGCGACGGCGAGGAAGCGCTGGGCGCAGCGCGCACCGCCGCCTACGACCTGATCCTGATGGATGTGCGCATGCCGCGCATGGATGGCTTCGCCGCCACGGCGGCAATCCGCAGCCTTGCCGGCAGCGCCGGACGCGTGCCGATCATCGCCATGACCGCCGCGGCGATGGAAGGCGACAAGGAAAGGTGCCTTGCCGCCGGCATGGACGGGCATCTGGCGAAGCCAATGGATCGCGCCGCGCTGCTGGGCGCGGTGGCGGAGGTGCTCGATGCCCGCCCGCGCCGGCCGCGCGCCGCCGCCCCGGCGGGCGAGCAGCGCCGTCGGCCCG
>NZ_JACADQ010000285.1 GCF_016106015.1 Neoroseomonas rubea | reverse complement strand
GACCCGCCCGGCGGTGGCCGTGGCGGCAGCGGTGGGCCGCGCCAGGGTGGCGTCTCGGATGCCGATCCGGGCGATCCGGCCGGCCAGGGCCGAGGCGGTGGCGGGGGTGGCACGCCCCCGCCAGCCGGCCCGTCCGACACCGATCCCACCGACCCGCCCGGGCGCGGGCGCGGCAGCAGCCAGGGGCCGATCAAGACCTGACACCAGGGACCGGGTCCCGCGACCCGGCTGCCTTGGGTGCCTTGGGCCGCGCCGTCGGGCGCCGTTCGTCCATAGGCCGCGCCCTGGCCGGTGTCCGATCAGGCGGACCGACCCGATCGGATCTCCGGCGCGGGAAGAACCGGATCGCTGGGCGGCCGATGCCAAAGGCGCGACCTGGTCCATCCGACGCGCATGACGGCCATGGCGACAGCCCGTTCGACGCCGGCGGCACGCTTGTCCTGCACGGCGTGACCGCGGCCATCTGCTAGGCAGCGCTGACCGCGAGGCCCGGGGGCTTCCGGATGCCGCCACCCCGACCGGTGCGTTTCCAGGCGCACGTCGCAGGGTGCGGGGATGTCGCCCCGAGGGACGGCGTAAGCCCCGCCGCCGTCGCAGCCGCGCGCTGCGCGACGCGGGTCCAGCCGAGACACGCGGGCCGTGGCGATAGGGCCGCCCCCGCACCCGCGGCGCGAGCCACCATTGGCAAGCTGCGCCCGGCCGTCCGGGATGGCGCGGCGGTCCGCGCCGACCGGCCCGCGTCATGGGCGGGCTCAACGGATTGATAGCCGGGGATCACGATACGCGAGACGGAGTCTCTCGAATCGAATTCTGTCTCAAAAATTCATCTCTTTTTAGAAACGATGCGTCACCTTTCGGATGTTCCGCGCCAGGACGGCACGGCCTCCATCAAGGAGCCGCATCGTGTCCGTCATCACCCTGGCCCAGGGCACCCCCAACAGCGTCGCCCTCGGCACCTTCGGCCGCCTGACAGGCGGATCGCTCGCCGACCAGGTCACCGTCCAGGGCGCCCTGGACGGTGCCGAGATCGACCTCGGCACCGGCGCGGATCACCTTTTCCTCGACCATCCCGGCAACTGGCTCCTTCTCGCCGGCGCGGAGAGCGTGACCGGCAGCAATGGCGGGGAGGACATCACCCTCACTGCCGCCGTCACCGGCTTCCTGGCCAATCTGCGCGGCGGGAACGACCTGCTGCGCCTGGCGGACGGCACCAACAGCGTCGTCGTCTCATCGGTCGAGACCGTGCTCGGCGGCGCCGGCGGCGACGATGTCGCGAGCCCCTCGCGCTTCGTCGGCTTCGCGAGCCTCGGCGCCGGGGCGGACCGGATCTCGATGACCGGCGGCGGCGGCAATGTCGCGCTGCTCTCCGCCGACATCGAGACCATCGCATCCGGCGGCGGGGCCGATGCCGTCACCCTGCTCGGCGCCGCGGCGGGGAACCGGATCGACCTCGGCGCGGGGATGGATTCGCTGCTGCTCGACGCGGGGGCGGATTCGCTGCTGCTGCTCGGCGTCGAGATCCTCGATGCCGGCGCCGGCCACGACACGATCCGCGTCGAGGGTGTCGCGACGGGGCAGTTCGACCTCGGCGCGGGGGCAGACCGGCTGCTGCTCGGCACGCAGGGCGCGACCCTGACCGTCGCCGGCGCCGAGACGATCGAGGGCGGGGCGGGCGCCGATCACATCCTGCTCGGCACGACGCTGCTCGATGGCCGGGTGGCGCTTGGGGGCGGTGCGGACAGGCTCCTGCTCGCCGATGGCGGCAACCGCCTGGTGGTGGGCGGCATCGAGACGCTGGAAGGCGGCGCCGGCGCCGACACGGTCACGCTGCTCGAGACCGCCGAGGCCATCACCATCCGCGGCATCGAGCGCCTGGTCGGCGGCGCCGGGCGCGACGGCGTGACGATGGAGGGCGGCGGCGCCATCCGCCTTGCCGGTGTCGAGGTGTTCACGGGCAGCGGGTCGGCCGACCTGGTGACGCTCGAAGGCGCCATCGCCGACGGGGTGATGAACCTCGGCCCCGGCGCGGACAGGCTCGTGCTGGCGAATGGGACGAACACGCTGCGCGTGAGCGGCGCGGAGACGATCCTCGGCGGCACCGGGGCGGATGGCGTCACGCTGTCCGGCTTCATCGCGAACGGGCTGATCGACCTCGGCGGCGGCGCGGACATCCTCACGCTGCGCGGCGGCAACATCGTCGCGTTGCTGCGCGGCGTGGAGACGCTCGAAGGCGGGGGCGGCGACAGCGACCTCACCCTGGCCGACGCCATCTCCGGCACGATCAACCTGCGCGGCGGGCAGGACCGGCTGCGGCTAGCCGATGGCGGCAATGCCGTGACGATCGGCGGGGCCGAGACGCTCATCGGCGGCGACGGCGCGGACACGGTCACGCTGCTGCGCCCGGTCGAGGGCCTGCTGGTCGACCTCGGCGCCGGACATGACGTGCTGAACCTGCCCGGCGGCGGCGCGCGGCTGACGGTCGCCGGCGTCGAAGTGCTGAACGGCGGCGCAGGGCATGACGAGGTGCGCTTCGCGGCCCCGGTCGCGAATGCGCTGATCCAGATGGGTGCGGGGCGCGACGTGGTGACGCTCGCCCACGGCACCAACGGCGTGCGGCTGCGCAATGTCGAGATGCTGGAAGGTGGTGCGGGCAACGACGCGGTGACGCTGCTGGCGCCCGTCGCGCGCGGGCACTACCACCTCGGCGCCGGAGCGGACCGGATCGCGCTGGCCGATGGCGGCAACAGCGCGACCATCATCTTCGCCGAGACGGTCACGGGCGGCGCGGGGGATGACAGCGTGACGCTGGGCGGGGCCATGGCGGATGGCATCGTCGACCTCGGCGCGGGGGAGGATTCCCTCCTGCTCGCGCGCGGCGGCAACCGCATCCTGCTGTCGGGCGCGGAACGCGTGACGGGCAGCGAAGGGCGGGACGAGATCCTCCTGGCCGCGCCGGTCGATGGCGCCGTGCTGCGGCTCGGCGCGGGAGCGGATGCGGTGAGCCTGGCCGATGGCGGCAACCGCGTGACGCTCGCGGGCGTGGAAAGCGTGACGGGCGGTGCGGGGGAGGACCGGGTCACGCTGGCCTGCGGCCTGTCGGGGGGGATCGTGGACCTCGGCGCGGGGCGGGACACGCTGGTGCTCGGCCCCGGCGCCAACGCGCTGCGGCTGGCCGGCGTGGAGGTGGTGCAGGGCGGGCGCGGCGGGGATGCGGTGACGCTTTCGGGCGTGGGCGGCACGGCGACGGTCACGCTCGGCGCGGGGCGGGATGTGCTGACGCTCGATGATGCGGGCATCGCCGTCATCGTCAGCGGCGTCGAGATCGTGCGCGGCGGCGCGGGGGCCGACCATGTCGCGGTGACCGCCGCGAGTGGGGCCGCGATGATCGAGGGCGGCGGCGGGGCGGATACGCTGACGGGCGGTGACGGCGACGATACGCTGTTCGGCGGCGCGGACGCGGACCGGCTGTCCGCCGGGGCGGGCGCGGACCTGTTCATCTTCACCGCGATCGGCCAGTCGCCGGTCGAGGCGCCCGACACGATCATCAACTTCAACCCGCTGCAGGGCGATGTGTTCGGCTTCGCAGGCATCGGCGTGGGCGGCGATTTCCGCTGGCGCGGCGCCTTCTCCTTCAGCGGCGATGGCGGCATGGAGGGCCGCTTCGACGAGGCCTCTGGCTCGCTGCGCATCGACCTGGATGGCGATGGGTTGGCCGACATGGCCTTCCTGCTGCCGGGCTTCCCGCCGGAGGGGTTCGACGGCAACTCGGTGATCTGGGCCTAGCCCCCGATCGCCGGAGGGCGCAGGGGCAACAGGCCACGAGCACCGCAGGCGTGAATCGGGGGCTCACACAAACGCCCCCGATCGCCGGAGGGCGCAGCGGCCTTACCGCGTGCCCAGCATCTGCCGCGCCACGATCAGGCGCATGATCTCGTTCGTGCCTTCCAGGATCCGGTGCACGCGCAGGTCCCGCACGATCTTCTCGATGCCGTAGTCGGCGAGGTAGCCGTACCCGCCGAGGAGTTGCAGCGCGTCATCCGCCACGCGCGAACAGGTATCGGTCACGAAGCGCTTGGCCATGGCGCAGAAGGCGGTCGCATCCGGCGCGCCGGCATCGAGCTTCGCGCAGGCGCGCCAGAGCAGCGAGCGCGCCGCTTCCAGCTCCGTCCGCATGTCGGCCAGGCGGAACTGCGTGTTCTGGAAATCGGCGACCGCACGGCCGAAGGCGCGGCGTTCCTTCACATAGGCCAGCGCGATGTCGAGCGCGGCCTCCGCGCCCCCGAGCGAGCAGGCGGCGATGTTGAGCCGCCCGCCATCGAGCCCCGCCATGGCGAAGCGGAAGCCCTGCCCTTCCTCCCCCAGCAGCGCATCCGCCGCGACGCGGGCGTCCTCGAAGATCACCTGCCGCGTCGGCTGGGCGTTCCAGCCCATCTTGCGTTCATTGGCACCGAAGGACAGGCCCGCCGTTCCCTTCGGCACCAGCAGGGCGGAAACGCCCGACGGCCCATCGCCGCCCGTGCGCACCATGGTCAGGTACAGGTCCGAGGCGCCGGCGCCGGAGATGAACTGCTTCGTCCCGTTCAGCACGTAGCCTTCGTTGTCGCGCGCCGCGCGCGTGCGCAGCGCGGCCGCGTCGCTGCCCGACCCAGGTTCCGTCAGCGCGTAGGAGGCGATGCGCTCCATCGTCACGAGCGAGGGCAGGTGTTCCGCCCGCTGGGCGTCCGAGCCGAAGCGGTCGATCATCCAGGCGACCATGTTGTGGATCGACAGATAGGCCGAGACGGTCGGGCAGCCGGTCGCCAGCGCCTCGAACACCACGGCGGCGTCGAGGCGCGTCAGCCCCGCCCCGCCCGATTCCTCACGCACATAGAGCGCTGCCATGCCGAGGGCGGCGGCCTCGCGCATCTCCTCGATCGGGAAATGGCGTTCCTCGTCCCAGCGGCGGGCATTCGGCGCCAGCACCTCCCGCGCGAAGTCGCGGGCGACGGATTGCAGCGCGAGCGTGTCCTCGGCCAGGTCGAAGCGCGTCATGGCCGAAGCATACAGAAGCCGGGCGCGGCGGGAACGCCCCTGCCCCGCCGGGGGCCGATCGCGGCTATGCTGCGGGCCTTCGCCGCAGGGAACCCCGCCGCATGTTCGTCGCCACCAACCGATTCCGCGTCATTCCCGCCATGGCCGCGGAGTTCGAGGCCCGCTGGCTCGGCCGCGAAAGCCGGCTGCACGAGCTCGACGGCTTCATCCGCTTCCATTTGCTGAAGGGGCCGGAGGCGGCGGACCATATCCTCTATTCCTCCACCACGCTGTGGGCATCGCGGGAGGCCTTCGAGGCCTGGACGCGGTCCGAGCAGTTTCGCACCGCCCATGCCGGCGCCGGGGCGAGCAAGCCCACGACCCTCGGCCCGCCGCAATTCGAGGGTTTTCAGGTGCTGCAGGAAATCGAGGCGACGCGCGCCCCGGCCTGACCGCGACGGCGCACGCCTTCGACCGGGGCCGCGACCGCGGCCGCCGGGCGCCCGTCGCGCCCGAGGCTGCCGCCGCAGTCCAGGCGCAGCGCAGG
>NZ_JACADQ010000284.1 GCF_016106015.1 Neoroseomonas rubea | reverse complement strand
GGGCCTGCGGGCTCGGGCGGCTGCCAGGGGCGGCCGGGCGCCACCTCCCGCCCCGGGCGGGCGAGTTCGAGCCCGGCGCGCTGCAATGCGCGCTGCGCGGCGCCCGCCACCGTGTCCCGCCAGCGCATCTCCGCGCCGAAATCCGGCACGTGGAAGCGCACGGCGTAGACCGCCATGCCCTGCGAGAGATCGACCAGAACCACGTCCGGCGCGAAGTCCGGCAGGTCGCGCCCCGCCTCCATCGCGGCGGCCAGCAGCAGGCGGCGGGCGCGCTCGGCCGGCAGCGAAGCGTCCACCGGCACGTTCACCTGCGTTCGGAAGCGCCCGGCGATGCCGCTGCCATAGACCGCGATGCGGTGCCCGGCGATCAGGCTGTTCGGCACCACCAGCGTCACGCCATCCCGCGTCACCAGCTTCGTCGTGCGCCAGGAGATTTCGGTGACGCGGCCGGCGCAGCCTTCCGTCGCCTCGATCCAGTCGCCGATCGCGTAAGGCGATTCGATGCCGAGCGCGATGCCCGAGAAGATGTCGCCGAGCGTGTTCCTCAGCGCGAAGCCGAGCACGGCGATGAGGACGGAGGAGGTGGCGATGAGCCCCGTCGCCGGCAGCTCGAAGACGAACTGCGTCACGAAGAGCAGCGCGGCGACGAACATCGCCGTGCCGATCAGGTCCGAAAGCAGCTTCGGATGCGCGGCGAGCAGGATCGCCGCGAGCCGCGCGGCAGCCCAGGCGAGCGCGAACCAGAAGGCGGTTCCGGACGCCAGGCGCGCGGAGCCGGCGAAGCCCGCCTCGGGCAGCAGCAGATGCGCCGCGAGCGCGGTGCCCGCGGCGACGCCCGGCAGGATCATGCGGCGGAACGATGTGGCGGTCAGCGCTTCCCCCAGTCGGTGCTGTGTGGCCCGGCATTCCATGGTAGCGGCCGGCGCGGCCGCGACGGAAGCGGTGGCGTCTCGACGCGCGGGCGGAATCCGGCCATGCCTGCGGTCAGCACCGCAGCAGCCCGCTGGAGATCCCCATGGCCGAGCCCAATCCGCGCATCCCGTTCCGCCTGGAAGGCGACGCGCCGCCGCTGCCGCGCTTCCGCGGCAAGCGGGTGATCGTGAACGTCGCGATCAACGTGGAGTACTGGCCCTTCGACCAGCCGATGCCGCGCGCCATCCTGCCGCCGCCGCACGGCATCCGCGCCGTGCCGGACGTGCCGAACTTCACCTGGGTGGAGTACGGGCTGCGCGTCGGCATGCAGCGGCTGATCGACCTCTGCGCGGCGCTCGACATCCGTGCCTCCAACCTCTCGAACGCGCAGATCTGCACGCATTACCCGCGGCTTGCCGAGGCGATGCTGAAGGCGGAGTGGGAGTTCGTCGGCCACGGCCTCTACCAGAAGGCGCTCGCGACGGTGGAGGAGGACGAGGCCTGGGTGCGCGAGAGCCTGTCCATCATGCGTGCCTTCTCGGGCCAGCCCGTGCGCGCCTGGCTCGGCCCGGGGCTGTCGGAGAAGGCGGACACGCCCGAAGTGCTGAAGCGCCACGGCGTCGACTTCCTGCATGATTGGCTGGTGGACGACACGCCGGTGTGGATGCGCACGGAAGCCGGGCCGATGCTGTCGCTGCCCTACACCGTCGAGCTGAACGACGTGCCGGTCTATGTCGTGGCGAACCAGGCGTCGGATGCGCTCGCCGCGCGGATCCGCGACAGCATGGCCTTCTACGCGCGCGGCGGCTTCGACCGCACGCGGGTGATGACCATCGCGCTGCATCCGCATGTGATCGGCGTCGCGCACCGGATGGAGAGTTTTGCCGCGGTGATGGCCGAGCTCGCGGCGCATGAAGAGGTCGCCTTCGCGACCTCGAGCGAGATCGGCGACTGGTTCGCCGCGCTGCATCCCGCGCCATGATGGAGAGGTTCGGATCGAGGCAAAGCCGCGATCCGGGAGCGCAGGGCGCGACCGCGCGCAGAACATCAGCGCCACCAGGCGGGCCCGTCCACGGCGCGAAGGCAAGGGCCGCGGATGCGGTCCGCCCGCCGTCCGAGGGCAGACAAAGACCACGGATCGAGGCACAGCCTCGATCCGTGAGCGCAAATGCGCGACCGCGCCCAGACCACCAGCGGTCGCCTGTGCACCCGTCCACGGCGCGAAGGCAAGGCGGCCGGATGGCCGCCGCCCGCCGTCTGAGGGCAAACTAATCGAGCGTGATGTTCGCTTCCCGCGTCAGCCGCCCCACCAGCGCCTGCTGTTCGCGCACATAGGTCGCGAAGGCGGCCGGGCTGCTGCCCACCGGCAGCATGCCGATCTGCGCGAGGCGATCCTTCACCGACTGCTGGTTCAGCGCGTGTCGTGCGGCGGCGTTCATGCGCTCGACGATCGGCGCCGGCGTGCCGGCGGGCGCGAAGATGCCGCCCCATTCGATCCATTCGTAGCCGGCGAGCCCGGCCTCCTGCAGCGTCGGCACGTTCGGCAGCTGCGGGATGCGCTCCTTCGTCGTCACCGCGAAGGCCTTGAGCCGCCCGTCCTGTGCCAGCGCGGTGGACGATGCCGTCGTGCCGAAGTGGAACTGCGTCGTGCCCGCGAGCAGCGCCTGCACCGCCGGCCCGCCGCCGCGGAAGGGCACGTGCGTCGCCTCGAAGCCCGCCTGCTGGAGGAAGAGCACGGCCGAGTAATGCGCCGCCGAGCCGTTGCCCGAGGACGCGTAGACGAGCGGATTGCCCGCCTGCGCCCGCGCCCGGCCGAGGGCGAGGAATTCCTGGATATTGTTCGCCGGCACGGAGGGGTGCGCGACGAGGATCAGCGGCACGGTCGTCAGCTGCGTCACCGGCGCGAAGGCGGTCTCGTAGTTGAAGGCCAGGTTGCGCACGAGATGCGGCGCCGAGGCATGCGACGAAGCGTCGAAGAGGAAGGTGTAGCCATCCGGCTGCGCCTGCGCGACCGCCGCGGCGGCGATGGTGCCCGTCGCACCCGGCCGGTTCTCGGCGACGATCGGCTGGCCGAGCTGCTCGCCCATGATCGGCCCGATCAGCCGCGTGACGGTGTCGATCGCGCCGCCCGGCGGGAAGGAGACGATGGCGCGGATCGGCCGGTTCGGCCAGGCGGCCTGCGCGAAGGCGGGCAGCGGCAGCGTAGCGGCGCCGGCGGCGGCGAGCAGGGCGCGGCGGCCCGGCAGCGGCATGGTCATGCGATCTTGTCTCCCGTTGACGGCCCAAGGCTTACCGCGCGCACACGGCGCTGTGGAGGGCCCCGTGCCTATCGGTTGGAGAATGCCTCGCCCTGCGGGCGGCGACAGCCAGGCGCCCGAAGGGGCGCTGGCGACTTAGTGGCCGAAGGTGAGGCCTTCGGCCCCGACGCGTCACGGCAGAAATGCCACGCCGCCCGTCTCCTCGACCCCATAGCCGCCGAGGCGCGCGGCGCGCTCTGCGAAGGCGGGGCGGCGCGTGAAGGCAAGCAACGCCTGCACCGGCGGCTCGAAGAAGCGGCGCTGCTCCATCACGAGGTCGAAGCGTTCCCGGAACAGCGGCACGAAGCCGAGACCGCGCGCGGTGGCCTCCGACCGGATGCCGAAGCCCGCATCCGCGCGGCCCTCCGCGACCGCGGCTGCGACCTCGTCATGCGCCAGCGCCGGCGCGGGCAGGAAGCCGACGGCCTCGAGGCGGATGCCCGCCTCGGCCAGCAGGTGCAACAACAGCACGTGGCTGCCCGCGCGCGGCTGGCGGCCGATGACGCGGATGCCGGGCGTCGCCAGGCTCGCGGCGGCGGCGAGCCGTCGCGGATTGCCGGGCGGCACGATCAACCCCTGCTCCCGCCAGGCCCAGAGGATGCCGACCCAGGCGCGGCGCGGCAGGTATTCGCGCACCGCTGGCAGGTTGAAGGCGCCGCTGTCGGGATCGAGCAAGTGGCTCGCGGCGACCGCCGCCTTGCCCTCGGCCAGCGCCGCAAGGCCCTCGAGGCTGCCGCCCGTGCTGAGCGCGAGGCCGCAGCCCGATTGCCGCACCGCCCAGTCGAGCAGCGGGTCGTGGCTCCCGGCGATGATGGGCGGCGGCGGCGCGGCGGGAATGCCGGGATCGGGTTCGGCCTGGGCGTCGAGCCAGGCTTCCAGACGCCGGCGGGGAAAGACCCATTTGCCGCCGAGCTGCGCCGCCGGCACCCGCCGGCCCCGGGCGAGGTCATACAGCGCGCGCTCCGACAGGCGGAGGAAGGCGGCGGCTTCCCTGAGGGTGAGGACATCCGGCATTAAACGGCAGATTTCGGCAAATGGCGACGCGGCGTCAAGATATCCGACCGTTGACGTCGGCATTTGCCATCCGCAGGTTCGCCGCGACCCTGGAAGCACCCGTGAACGATTTTGGCATCGCCGCCGCCACCGCGATCGACCTCGTCGTCAGCGCTGACCCTGCACTGGCGCGGATCGTGCTGCTCTCGTTGCAGGTGAGCTTCACGGCGCTGCTGATCGCCGCGGTAGTGGGCCTGCCGCTCGGCGCGCTGCTGGCGGTCGCGCGCTTCCCCGGGCGCGGCCTGGTGCTGTCGGTGCTGAACGCCCTGATGGGCCTGCCGCCCGTGGTCGCGGGGCTGCTGATCTACCTGCTGCTGTCGCGCTCGGGCCCGCTCGGGCCGCTCGGTCTGCTGTTCACGCCGACGGCCATGGTCATCGCGCAGGCGGTCTTGATCGCGCCGATCCTCGTGGCCCTGACGCGGGAAGTGCTGGAAGGGCTGTGGGAGGAGTATGACGAGCAGCTCCGTTCCTTCGGCGCGGACCGGCTGCGCGCCGTGCCGACGCTGCTGTGGGACGGGCGCTTCGCGCTGCTGACCGTGCTGCTCGCGGGCTTCGGGCGCGCGAGTGCGGAGGTCGGCGCGGTGATGATCGTCGGCGGCAACATCGACGGTTTCACGCGGGTGATGACGACGGCGATTGCGCTTGAGACCAGCGCGGGGAACCTGCCGCTCGCGCTCGCGCTGGGGATGGTGCTGATGGCGATCGTGCTGCTGCTGAACGCCGCTGCGCAGGCGACGCGGCAGGTCGCGCAGCGGGCGGGGGCGTGATGATCGACGCCGCCGACACGGCTCCTTCGCAGCGCGCCCCGCGCGCCGCTCCGGCCATCGGGGGCGCCATCGTGAACGCCGCCGATTCAGCCCTCCGCAGCGCGCCCCGCGCGCCGCTCCGGCCATCGGGGGCGTGATGCGCGCGCCCGACACGATCCTGCCGCTGCGCGCGGAAGGGCTCGGCTTCGCCGCGGGCGGGCACGCGATCCTCTCCGCCGTGACCCTGCTGATCCAGGCCGGCGCGCCGAGCGTGATCATCGGCCCGAACGGAGCGGGAAAGTCCGTTCTGCTGCGCCTGCTGCACGGGCTGCTCGCACCGACCCAAGGCCGCATCACCTATGCCGGCGCCGACCCGGCACGGCGCCAGTCCATGGTGTTCCAGCGCCCCGTGCTGCTGCGCCGGAGCGTCATGGCGAATGCACTCTATCCGCTGCGGCTCGCCGGCGTGCCGGCGGTCGAGCGCGAGGCGCGGGCGCGCGCGGCGCTCGAGATGGTCGGCCTTGCGGAGCTCGCCGACCGGCCGGCGCGGCGGCTGTCCGGCG
>NZ_JACADQ010000283.1 GCF_016106015.1 Neoroseomonas rubea | reverse complement strand
CAGTCCTCCGCTCTTCGGATCCAGCCGGCGGGCGAGCGGATGGCGGCCGCGGCGCAGGCGCTGGCGGCGGGGGATGACCGCGGCGCCGATACGGCGTTGGCGCGGGCGATCGAGCGATTGCGGCCCTTGCCGCGGTAGGCCCAGGGCCCTGCCGCGAATGCCGGCGGCCCGTCCATCGCGTCACGCCGAAGACTTGCCCGGCGATGCGGTTGCCATGAACACCCGCAGGTGTTCATGGCGTCACGCCGCGGGCGTGTCCGACGATGCGGATGCGATGAACGCCGTTAGGTGTTCATCGCGTCAAAGAAGTCCTGGTTCGTCTTGCTGTACTTCAGCTTGTCGAGCAGGAACTCCATCGCGTCCTGCGTGCCCATCGGGTTCAGGATGCGGCGCAGGACCCACATCTTCGCCAGCGTCGCGCGGTCGACCAGCAGCTCTTCCTTGCGGGTGCCGGACTTGGTGATGTCGATCGCCGGGAAGGTGCGCTTGTCGGACAGCTTGCGGTCCAGGACGATTTCCGAGTTACCGGTGCCCTTGAACTCCTCGAAGATCACCTCGTCCATGCGGCTGCCCGTGTCGATCAGCGCGGTGGCGATGATGGTGAGGCTGCCGCCTTCCTCGATGTTGCGCGCCGCGCCGAAGAAGCGCTTCGGCCGCTGCAGCGCGTTCGCGTCGACACCGCCCGTCAGCACCTTGCCCGAGGACGGCACGACGGAGTTGTAGGCGCGCCCCAGGCGCGTGATGGAATCGAGCAGGATGACGACGTCGCGCTTGTGCTCGACCAGGCGCTTGGCCTTCTCGAGCACCATCTCCGTCACCTGCACGTGGCGCGTCGCGGGCTCGTCGAAGGTGGAGGCGACGACTTCGCCGCGCACGGTGCGCGCCATGTCGGTCACTTCCTCGGGCCGCTCGTCGATCAGCAGCACCATCAGGAAGACGTCGGGGTTGTTCGCCGTGATCGACTTCGCGATGTTCTGCAGCATCACGGTCTTGCCGGTGCGCGGCGGGGCGACGATCAGCGCGCGCTGGCCCATGCCGATCGGCGCGATCAGGTCGATGACGCGATGGGTGTTGTCCTTGGTCGGGCCCTTGGCGACGCTCTCGACCTCGGGGTTCTCCATCTTGAGCCGCCGGTTCGGGTACAGCGGCGTAAGGTTGTCGAAGTTGATGCGGTGCTTCAGCGCCTCGGGCGGCTCGAAGTTGATCGCGTTCAGCTTGAGCAGGGAGAAGTAGCGTTCCCCGTCCTTCGGCGCGCGGATCTGGCCTTCCACCGTGTCGCCCGTGCGCAGTGCGAAGCGGCGCACCTGGGCGGGGGAGACGTAGATGTCGTCCGGCCCGGGCAGGAAGTTCGCCTGCGGGCTGCGCAGGTAGCCGAACCCGTCGGGCAGGATCTCGAGCGTGCCTTCCCCGTAGATCGCCTGGTCGTTCTCGGCGAGCGTCTTGAGAATAGCGAACATGATGTCCTGCTTGCGCAGGATGGACGCGTTCTCGACGCCCACTTCCTCGGCGAAGGAGAGGAGGTCGGCGGGGCTTTTCGACTTGAGTTCTGAGAGATGCATGGGGTCTGGACGACGTCCGAGGGAAGGGGATTGGCCGGGACGTTCCCGTGGGCGAGGCGGCGCGGGGACCCGCGCGCATGCACCCTGTCCGCCCGGGTCCGCGCCTTCATGGCGCGTTGGGCGAAGTCCCGAAAGGAAGGAAGGAGTTGGCGGCGTGGAGCCGGAGGCCCCGCGACGCGTGCGGGAAGTCGCCCGAACCTATGGAGGCGGGGGGCGTCCGTCAACCGGCGATCTGCGCCCCCGGTCCCGGATGGCGCGCACGGACGCGTGCCCGCCCGCCGGCGCGACCCCTGCCGCGCGTCAGAACGGCTTCGCGATGACCATCACCACGATCAGGATCAGCGCCAGCGTCGGGACCTCGTTCATGATGCGCCAGCCGCGCTCGCTGCGGGTGTTCGCGTCCCGCTCGAACCGCTTGCGCGCCACGGCCAGGTCCATGTGCACCCAGGTCATGGTGGCAAGGCCGAGGATCTTCCCCCACCACCACACCGACCCCCAGTCCGCGACGCCGGGCGTCAGCACCAGCACCAGTCCGAAGCCCCAGGTCCAGATCATCGCCGGGTTCATGATGGCGCGCAGCAGCCGGCGCTCCATCACCTTGAACAATTCGGACTGTGCCGACCCCGCCGCCACCTGGCAGTGATACACGTAGAGCCGCGGCAGGTAGAACAGCCCCGCCATCCAGGCGAAGGCCCCCAGCAGGTGCATGGACTTCACCCAGGGGTACCAGGGGGCCAGGGCGTCGATGGTCACGCGGGCAGGCCCTCGACCAGCGCCATGGTCCCGTCCGCCGCGGACAGGCGCAGGGCGAGCAGCGGCGCGTACTCCTCGCTGGTGTAGAAGGCGCGCGCGGCCGCCGCGTCGGGGAATTCGAGGATGACGACGCGGTCCAGGCCGGGGTCGCCCTCCATCACCTCGACCGCGCCGCCGCGGACCAGGTAGCGACCGCCGAACTTCGCGATCGCCGCCGGGACGGCCTGGCGGTAGGCCTCGAACTTCGCGGGGTCGCGGACGGTGATGTTCACGACGAAATAGGCAGGCATGGGTGGGTTCCTTCTCGGTCCGCGTGTCGGCTCGTGGCCATGCGATCTGACCGGATATCGCGCTACCGCGCGAGACCCAGGTCGCGCAGCACGGTCTGGTTCGCGGCGCTTTCGGCCGCGAAGGTCTCGCGGAACGCCGTCCCCGGCAGGAAGGCCGGGACCGAGGCAAGCCGCTGCGCCGTGGTGCGGAAGCCCTCGCTCGCCACCGCCGCCTCGCAGGCGCGCTCGATCGCCGCCGCCGCCGCGTCGGGGATGCCCGCCGGCGCGATCAGCCCGCCATGGGAACTGCCCTGCACGGGAAAGCCGAGTTCGCCCACCGTCGGCACCTCCGGCAGGTGCGGCAGGCGCTCAGCGGTCAGCGTCGCGATGGGCGTGAGGCCGGTGGAGGCGGCGATGGACGACGCCTCGACGAAGGCCATGATCTGCCCGCCGAGCGCCGCCTGGCTCATCGGCCCCGCGCCGGTGAAGGAGACCATCAGCGCCTCGACCTCCGCGCGCTTCATCAGCGCGGCCATCAGGATGTGCTGCGTGCTGGCATTGCCCGGCGCGCCATAGACCAGCGCCTCCCGCGCCGTGCGGCCATGGGCGACGAGCCCCTGGAAGTCCCGGAACGGCGCGTTGCGGCCGAGGATGACGACCTGCGGATTGTCGTAGACGCGGCAGAGGAAGCGGAAGCTGTCGAGCCCGTAGGTCAGCGCGATGGCGTGCGGCTGCGCCGTGACCGGGTTGTTCGGCGTGATCCCGATCGTGTAGCCGTCCGGCCGCGCGCGGGCGAGTTCCGCGCTGCCGATGGTGCCCGCCGCCCCGCCGCGGTTCACCACCACCACCGTCTGGCCGAGCGCGCGGGAGAGTTCGGGCTGCAGCGCCCGCGCCATCAGGTCCGTGTTGCCGCCGGGCGGATAGGCGACCATCAGCGTGACCGGGCGGCTGGGGAAGGCGTCCTGTGCCTGCGCGACGGCGGCGAACAGGCAGCAGGCGGCGGCAAGCGCGCGAAACATGGCGTGTCCTCCCGATGACGTTGGGCGGAGCCTAGCAGACGGGCGCGGGGAGGGCGGCGGCCTCTCCCCAGCGCAGGTCACACGATCGGATGCATCGGCGCGGCGATCGCGCGGTCCATCGTCCACTTCGCCAGCGTGTTCCAGCCGCGGTCGTATTGCGGCGGGATGCCGAGCGCGTCGGCACGGCCAAGCGCCGCTGCCGCGCGCATGGGCCAATAGGGTTCGCGCAGCAGCACGCGCGCCAGCAGGATCAGGTCGGCGCGCCCTTCCGTCAGGATCGCCTGCGCCTGCTCCGGCTCCGTGATCATGCCCACGGCCGCGACGGGGACGCCCGCGCCGCCCTTCACCGCTTCCGCCCCCGGCACCTGGTAGCCCGGCCCGAGCGGGATCTTCTGCCCCGCATCAAGGCCGCCCGAGGAGACATCGACCACATCGACGCCGAGCGCCTTCACGCGGCGAGAGAGCTCGACGCTCTCCTCCGTCGTCCAGCCGCCCTCGACCCAGTCGGTGTGGGAGATGCGCAGCCACAGCATCACGTCGTCAGGGATCGCGGCGCGCACCGCGGCCGCCGTCTCCCGCACGATGCGCGAGCGCCCCTCGAAATCCCCGCCCCAGGCATCGTTGCGCCGGTTGCTGATCGGGCTGAGGAACTGGTGCATCAGGTAGCCATGCGCGCCGTGCAGCTCGATGATGCGGTAGCCCGCCTGCACAGAGCGCTTCGCCGCCGCGACGAAGGCGGCGACGGTGGCGCCGATCTCCGCTTCCGTCATGGCGTGGGGGACGGCGAAGCCCTCGAAGGCCTCGGCGGACGGCGCGAGGCAGGTCCAGCCAGGCACCGCAGGCCCGCTGCCCCAGGGTGCTTCGCGCGACGCCTTGCGCCCGGCATGGGCGATCTGGATCGCCGGCACGCCGCCGGTCGCCGCGATGCCCGCGGCCAGGCGCGCATGCGGCGCGATGTGGGCGTCGGACCAGATGCCGACATCGGCGGGCGTGATGCGGCCCTCGGGCACGACGGCGGAGGCTTCCACCATCACCATCCCGGCCCCGCCGACCGAGCGCGAGACGAGATGCGCGAGGTGCCAGTCCGTCGGCAGGCCGTCGTCGCGGCAGGAATACTGGCACATGGGGGACACGCCGATGCGGTTCTTCAGCGTGACGCCGCGCAGCGTGAAGGGGGCGAACAGGTCGGTCACGATCCAGGACTCCGGGGTTCCGGTGGTGGCGCCCAGGGCGGCAATCGCCCCAGGCGGTTCTCGAACACGGCGAGCCATTGCGGCTCGCCTCGCGGGCGGGGCAGCAGCCGCCCCGCCGCGTCGGTCGGGAAGCGGGACAGCGTGACCGCGTCGCGGACATTGCCGCCGACCGCCTCGATGCGTCCCGATGCCACGTGCAGCACGATGTCGCAATGCATGGGCCGGAAGCGCCCCTGGTCTGCCGCGCGGTCGCGCCAGGAGGCGAGCGGCGCGGCGGAGCGATCGGCGCAGACCAGGTCCCCCACCGCCGGGGCGCGCGCCGCGACGTCATGCGGCAGGAAGGGCGCGGTCGCGGGGAAGCGCGCCGCGTCGGCAATGAGCGCGTCGAGGTAGAAGGCATGCGCGGCCGAAGGCGGGAATTCCCGCGCATCCACCCCCGCGCCGCGCAGCACGAAGGAGACGAAGGCGGCCGACCATGCGGGGTCCCGCCACAGATCGGGACTGCCTTCGCGATAGAGTACGCGGTTGCGCGCGATCGCGCCCGCACCGTCCGGGACGGCGCGCCAATAGGCCAGCACGCGCGGGAAGTTCGCGGCATCGGCCTCCGCGGCGCGCGGCGGCTCCTCCGAGCCCTGCCGGCCCCATTCCTCCCATTCCGCCTGCGCGATCCGCAGCATCCTCTCCCGCGCCGCGGGCGGGTAGGACAGCGGCGGCTCGGGTGGCGGCGGCGCGGCGCAGGCCGCGAGCAGGGCAAGCAGTGCCAGCGCCGCGCCGCGCCGCCAGCCACCCGTGCCGCCTCCGCGCGTA
>NZ_JACADQ010000282.1 GCF_016106015.1 Neoroseomonas rubea | reverse complement strand
CGCCATGCCGCCGCCGCCCGACGCGCCGCCGCCGCGCGCCGTGACCGAGCCCGCCGCCGCGCCTTCGGCGAAGCCGGCGGCCACCACCACGCCGAGCGTCTGAGGGGACCGGCGCCTTGGCCACCAACACCGACGAAGACGTCATCGACGACAAGCCGATGCCGCTCATGGACCACCTGCGGGAACTGCGGCAGCGGGTCCTGTGGGCGGTCGGCGCCTTCATCATCGCCTTTGCGGTCTGCTATTATTTCTCCCAGCAGATCTATGCCTTCCTGGCGCAGCCTCTGGCCGACATTCTGGCGAAGCAGCCCAATGCGCCGGACCGGCGCATGATCTTCACCCAGCTCTACGAGGCCTTCTTCACCTACCTGAAGGTCGCCTTCTTCGGCGCGGTGTTCTTCAGCTTCCCGATGTGGGCGACGCAGTTGTGGCTATTCGTCGCACCCGGCCTGTATCGCAGTGAGAAGAAGGCGATCCTGCCCTTCCTGGTCGCTTCGCCCTTCCTGTTCCTGCTGGGTGCGGCGCTTGCCTACTACTTCATCTTCCCGCTGGCCTGGCAGTTCTTCATCTCCTTCGAGACTCCGGCCGGCTCCGGCGGCATCCCGGTGCAACTGGAAGCGAAGGTGGGCGAGTACCTCTCGCTCGTCATGCACATGATCCTCGCCTTCGGGATCGCCTTCCAGCTGCCGGTGCTGCTGACCCTGCTGTGCCGCGTCGGCATCCTGAACGTGGAGACGCTGCGCAAGGGGCGGCGCTACGCTATCGTGATCATGTTCGTGGTTGCGGCGGTCATCACGCCGCCGGACATCATCAGCCAGATCGGCTTGGCGGTGCCGCTGATCCTGCTCTACGAGATCTCGATCCTGGCGGCGCGCTGGATGGCGCCGAAGCAGGACGAAGACGCGAAGTAGGGGCTGCCAGCCATGCATGACATCAAGGCGGTGCGGGCGGATCCCGCGGCGTTCGACGCGGCGTTGGCGCGGCGGGGCCTGCCGCCCATGGCTGCCGCCGTCCTGGCGCATGATGAGGCCCGGCGCGCAGCCCAGACCGCCCAGCAGGAGAAGCAGGCCCGGCGCAACGCCATCGCCAAGGAGATCGGCATAGCCAAGCGCCAGGGCGGCGACACCGCCGCGCTGGAAGCCGAGGCGGTCGGCCTGCGCGACGAGATGGCCGCGCTCGACGCCGCAGCAGCCGAGGCCGAGCGTGGACAGACGGACCTGCTGGAGGCCCTGCCCAACCTCCTCGACCCAGAGGTCCCCGAAGGCCGCGACGAAACCGCCAATGTCGTCCTGCACCAGCAGGGCGACATCCCGAACCTCCCCTTCGCCCCGAAGCAGCATTTCGAGATCGGCGAAGCCCTCGGCCTGATGGATTTCGGCACGGCGGCCAAGCTTGCGGGCAGCCGCTTCACCGTTCTGAAGGGCCCACTCGCGCGGCTCGAGCGCGCGCTCGGTCAGTGGATGATCAGCCTGCACACTGAGGCGCACGGCTATACGGAGACCTCCGTCCCGCTGCTGGTCAACGACGCGACCATGTACGGCACGGGGCAGCTGCCGAAATTCGCCGACGACCTGTTCCGCACCACCGACGGCCGCTGGCTGGTGCCCACCGCCGAGGTGCCGCTGACCAATTTCGCGCGCGACGAGATCATCCCCGAGGCCGACCTGCCGATCCGCCTGACGGCGCTGACGCCCTGCTTCCGAAGCGAGGCCGGCAGCGCCGGGCGCGACGTGCGGGGCATGCTGCGCCAGCACCAGTTCTCGAAGGTTGAGCTCGTCTCCATCACGACGGCCGAGGAGAGCGCGGCCGAGCATGAGCGCATGACGCGCTGCGTGGAACGCGTGCTGACGGACCTCGGCCTGACCTGGCGGCGCGTCATGCTCTGCGCCGGGGATACCGGCTTCGGTGCCGCCCGGACCTACGACCTTGAGGTCTGGCTGCCGGGGCAGGGCGCCTGGCGGGAGATCTCCTCCTGCTCAAACTGCCGGGATTTCCAGGCGCGGCGGATGAACGGGCGCTACCGGCCGAAGGAAGGCAAGGGCACGGTCTTCCTGCACACCCTGAACGGGTCTGGCGTCGCGGTTGGCCGAGCGCTGATCGCAGTGCTTGAGACCTTCCAGCAGGAGGACGGCAGCGTGCGCATCCCGGACGTGCTGCTGCCCTTCATGGGCGGGATCAGCCGCATCGGCTGATACCAAAGGCCGCCTTCGGCGGCGCGTCAGTCCTCTCTTCCCGCCCTCAAGCGCCGCGCGCTGGGCTCGCCGCGTGTGCGGCCGGCCGCGGGAGAGCGGCCTCGGCCGGCATGCGCCGGCCGTACGCCACTCACTCATGCCGCCGGGATGACCCCGCTGCGCGTTAGGCCTCGATCTTCACGCCGAGGCGCCCGGCGAGGTCGAGCATGAACTGCCAGGCGACGCGGCCCGAACGGCCGCCGCGCGTGACCGACCATTCGATCGCCTGGGCATGTAGCTCCTCGGTCGTGACGGGCAGGCCGAAATGCGCGGCATAGCCCTCTATCATGGCGAAGAAGGTGGATTGGTCGGCGTTGTGGAAGCCGATCCAGAGGCCGAAGCGGTCCGAGAGCGAAACCTTCTCCTCGATCGCCTCCGAGCCGTGGATGGCGGTGGAGCGCTCGTTCTCGATCATGTCGCGCGACATCAGGTGGCGGCGGTTGGACGTGGCGTAGAACAGCACGTTGGGCGGGCGGCCCTCGATGCCGCCGTCCAGCACCGATTTCAGCGCCTTGTAGTCGGCATCCTCCCGCTCGAAGGACAGGTCGTCGCAGAAGACCAGGCAGCGGCGCGGCTGGGCGCGGAGCTGGCCGAGCAGGTCGGGCAGGGTGCGGATGTCCTCCCGGTGGATCTCGATCAGCGCGAGAGAGCCGGGAATCTCTGTATTGGCAGCCATGTGTGCCGCCTTGGCGAGGGACGACTTGCCCGTGCCCCGCGCGCCCCAGAGCATGGCGTTGTTCGCCGTGAAGCCGCGCGCGAAGCGCAGCGTGTTCTCCATCAGCAGGTCCTTCTGCCGATCCACGCCGCGCAGCAGGCCAAGCGGCACGGCCGCGACCTTCGGCACGGGCGCGAGATGCGGGCGCGGGACCGGGTGCCAGACGAAGGCGTCGGCAACCGTCAGGTCGAGCGCGCCGGCAGGTGGCGGGGCCAGGCGCTCCAGCGCCTCGGCGATGCGGGTCAGGGTGGGCAGCAGGGCATGGTCGGTCATGGCCGGGCGGAATAGGCCGGGAACCTATTGACGGGAAGGGGCCCATGGCTAGGGTGCGCCGCCTTCACGCCGGGATATGGAACCGACGCCATGTGGACCCCTTTCGGGATCTCGACCGCCTACGCCCAGGATGCCGCCGCCGGCGGCGCGGGCATCGTCATGCAGCTGCTGCCGCTGGTCCTGATCTTCGTTGTCTTCTACTTCCTGCTGATTCGTCCGCAGCAGAAGAAGATGAAGGAGCATCGGGAGATGCTGTCCGCCATCAAGCGCAACGACCGCGTGGTGACCGCGGGCGGCATCGTCGCCACGATCACGAAGGTCAAGGAAGGCTCGGACGAGATCGAGGCCGAAATCGCGCCGAACGTGCGCGTGACGCTGGTGCGCGGGACGATCACGAGCGTGATCCGGCCGCAGGCCGCGAACGACGAGCCGGCCGCGAAGGGCGCCTGAGGCGCTATCCTCCGCGCCGCGGGCGGTCCCAGCGTTCCCGCGGCCCGAGCGGCACCGCCCTGACCAACTCCGCGCCGCGGTAGTTCCCCGCGGCGTCGAAGGCGAGAGCGACTTCCGCCACGCCGATGGTCTCGCAGGCGCGGCACATCGCCGTGACCGGCATGGCGAAGCGGAAGGTCCGGCCACCGCCGGCATCCGCCTGCACGGGCAGCAGGGCCTGGGTCGCGGGCCAGAAGCCCGGCTCGGGGGTGCGTCCGATTAGTGCGGCGCGCGCGGCACCTTCGAAGCGTTCCGCCTCGGTAGCGACCATCAGGATGGTCCCGGAGCGGTCCATCAGCAGATATTGCTCGTTGCTGTTGGCGCGCGCGGTGAACTCGGCGCGGATCAGCGTGACCGCGCCATGGCGGTCGGCGCGCAGGACCCGCGCCGGTTCGTCGAAGCGTGCCGAGATCTGCTGCGAAAGCCGGCGATGGTCGCCCTGCGCGGCTGCCGGAAGGGCGGGCAGGAGCGCTGCCAGCAAAAGGAACATGGCGCCAAGCCGGCGCATGCGCAGCCTCCGCGATCGACCGGGCGCGCATGCGCGCCGGTGCGAAGGGTAGATGCGCCGATGCGCCGCGCACAAGGCGCACCGGCGGTGCGCGGGGCCGGGCGGGGGCCCGGCCCGTCGCGCTTGGTCAGGCCGACTGGCCGGCGGTGAACCCACCCTTGCCCAGCAACTGCGCCACGACTTCCCAATTCACGAGCTTGTCCAGGAAGTTCGCGAGGTAGTTCGGGCGCACATTGCGGAAGTCGAGGTAGTAGGCGTGTTCCCACACGTCGCAGCCGAGGATCGGCTGGCCCTCGCCGGTGCTGAGCGGGTTGGCGCCATTCGGCGTCTTCGTGACCTTCAGCTTGCCGTCGCCGCCGATCACGAGCCAGGCCCAGCCGGAGCCGAACTGCGTCGCCCCTGCGGTCTTGAACGCCTCCTTGAAGGCGGCGAGGCCGCCGAGGTCGGCGTCGATCTTCGCGGCGAGCGCGGCGGGCAGGCTCTCGCCATGGCTGCCGCCGGGCGCCATCACCTGCCAGAACAGGCAGTGGTTCCAATGCTGGCCGGCCTGGTTCAGCACGGGCAGGCCGTCGGCGCCGGCCTTCCCGGCCTCGGCGCAGATCGCTTCCAGCGACTTGCCGGCCAGACCCTTGCTCTCGATCAGGCCGTTCAGCGCAGTGACATAGGCGTTGTGGTGCTTGCCGTGGTGGAGCTCGAGCGTCTCCTGGCACATGCCGTTCGCGGCGAGCGCGGCGGTGGCATAGGGCAGCGGGGGCAGGCTGAAGGCCATGGGGTGTCTCCCGATCGTCACGAAGCGCGGTCCGCGCCACGCGGTCGAGGTAGGCGGCGCCCGGAGGCCCGTCAACCGCGCGCGGGCTTCCCGGCGGGCGCGCGGGGCCGCATATCGGTGTCGTGACGCTTTCCGCCATCGGCGCCTTTGCGCGCCTCCATGATCCCGATCGTTTCCTCTGCTGCCTCTTCGCCCCGGCGGAACGGCGCGAGGCGCTGTTCGCGCTGGTGGCGTTGAACCATGAACTCGCCCGCGCGCGGGAAGCGGCCTCCAACCCGCTCGCTGCGCTGATCCGCCTGCAATGGTGGCGGGAGGCGATCGAGGAGGCCGCCACCGGCCGCCCGGCACGCCGGCATGAGGTGGCGGGGCCGCTCCATGCGGCGATCGCCTCCGGCGTGCTCGACGTCGCATCCCTGCTCGCCATGGTCGAGGCGCGGGAGGTCGAGGCGGAGGAGGACGGGATCGCGACGGAGCAGGACTTCGTCGCCTGGCTGCGCGGCACGGCCGGCGGCTGGTCGGCCGCCGCGGGGCTGGCGCTCGGGGCGACGGCGGAGGAGGCGGAGGTGCTGCGTGCGCTGGGCGCGGCGCATGGCCTTGCGGGCACGCTGCGCAGCGTCGCGG
>NZ_JACADQ010000281.1 GCF_016106015.1 Neoroseomonas rubea | reverse complement strand
CGATACCCGCCAGCCTTCGCGTCGTCATTAACGTCGACCATAATGTCGGCCCGAAGCTCCCAGCCCCAGGCCCAACCAGCACATTCACCGCCCGCAGCGGAAGACGGGCCTCTACGCCGCGCTTACCTTGCTTGGGTCGAGGTTGCGCGTCATCTGCCGGTGGTAGGCGCCCGTCGCGTCCATCAGCAGCAGCGTGTGCCCGGTAGGGGCTGTGTCCAGCACCACGAAGCCGCTGCGCGCCTCGGCGACGATGCGGGAGAAGGCGTGAAAGACGGCAACTTCCTCGGTGCAGGGGGAACGCAGGTCCTCCCGCAGCAGCGCGCGTCCGGCCTCGTCAAGGTTCCGGCCGCGGGTTGCCATGATCTTCGCAACGTACCGGTCGGTCTCGCCCTTCGGGTCAATGCGGTCGATGTGCAGGCCCGGCATCTCGCCGCCAAGCGTCATCGCGAGATGCGCTGCCGGATCGGTGGTGCTGAGGTGCACGGCGTGCCCACGCCCCACGAGGCCCACCGCTACCGCCGCCGCGATCGTTGTCTTGCCGACGCCGCCCTTGCCCATGACCATCACGAGGCCGTGCCCACGCGCGGCGAGGCCATCCACGAGCGCATCCAGGCCGGGCAGGCACGGCGTCGCAACGCCGCCAGGCGGCACGGCGAGGCCAGCCGGCTCCGATCCCTGCCGCAACAGTGCGCGCAGCGCCGGCAGGCCGACCATGTCGAAGCCGCACAGCGGCACCTCGTCGCGCGGCAGTCTGCGCAGCACCGCGGGCATCTCCGCGAGCGCTTCCTGGCCGGCCCTCTCGATCGTCTGCGCCACCTGGTCGTTCGCGCGGCTGGCGCGGAAGACGCCGTTGACCACCAGCGTCTGATTGGCAAGGCCGAGTGCTGCAAGCTCGCCTGCGCTGCGCGCCGCTTCCGCAAGCGCGGCGCAGTCAGGCCGGGTCACGAGGACAATCTTGGTCGTCTGGGCATCACAAAGCGCCTCCATCGCCGCGCGGAAGCGCTGCTCCTGCGTCTTCAGCCCCGAATGCGGACCTAGGCAGGAGGCACCGGCCTCATTCGCCTCGAGGAAGCCCGTCCAGGCGGCCGGCAGGCTGAGCAGCCGCAGCGTGTGCCCTGTCGGCGCCGTGTCGAACACCACGTGATCGTAGCAGGGCGCGCCGCCGGCGAGCAGGGCGGCGAATTCGTCGAAGGCCGCGACTTCGGTCGTACACGCGCCAGAGAGCTGTTCGCGCACCGTCGCGCGCTCAGTCTCGGTCGCACTCTCCATCTGGGCCAGCACGCGGGCGCGATAGGCCTCAGCCGCGGCCTCGGGGTCGATGTTCAGCGCCTCCAATCCGGCGACGCCCGACACTGCCCGGGGTGTGTCCGAAAGCACGACGCCCAGCATTTCATCCAGGTTGGACGCCGGGTCGGTACTGATCAGGAGAACGCGCTTGCCGGCCTCCGCCAGCGCAATCGCCGCAGCGCAGGCGATCGAGGTCTTTCCCACCCCGCCCTTGCCGGTGAAGAGCAGGCAGTGCGGCGGCGAGACGAGGTAGGACGGCAGGTCAGCCATCGGCGGCGCCCGCCATCTGATCGTCGGCGCCGTACACCGCGGCTGGGCCGCCGCCCATGTAGATCGCGGCGTGGGCATGGTAGGCGGCGCGGCCGTCGCACCGCGTCGCGATCCAGGTGGTCTGCGCCATCAACTCCTTCGTCCAGGTGTCGAGCGCGCCGGCGGTGCTCGCCGCCACTTCCGGCGCGCCGACGCCCAGCACGGTCTCGCAGTCGCGCGCGCAGCGCCGAGACCCACCGTCGCCGCCAGCGACTTGAAGTCGGTCGCCATGCGCCCGTCGCCCGCCGATCATAGCCGCTCGAGGCACAGCGCGATGCCCTGGCCGCCGCCGATGCACAGCGTGACGAGTCCTCGCCTCTGCCCTGTGCGGACCATGCCGTGCAGCAGTCGCGTTGTCAGCACCGCACCTGACGCACCGATCGGGTGGCCATGGGCGATGGCGCCACCCTCGGGGTTCACGGTGTCCTCCTTCAGCCCTGTCTCGCGCATCACGGCGATGGCGATGGCGGCGAAGGCTTCGTTGATCTCGGCTCGTTCAACGTCGGCTGCGGCCCAGCCGGCGCGGGCCAGGGCGCGCTGCACCGCTGGCACGGGGCCCAGGCCGAACATGCCCGGCTCCACCGCGCCGAGGCCGGCCGAAACAAGCCGCGCGATGGGTTTGAGGCCAAGCCGTTCCGCGGTGCCGCGTTCGGCAACCACGATCGCCGCCGCGCCGGTGTTTAGTCCTGGCGCGTTGCCGGCGGTGATCGTGCCGTCCTTGCGGAATGCCGGGCGCAGCTTCGCCAACGTCTCAATGGTCGTCTCGGGGCGGTTGTGCTCGTCCTTCGCGAAGGCTGTTGGCCCCTTTCGGCTCTGGATTTGCACCGGGGCAATCTCGGCCTCGAACAACCCGGCCGCCTGGGCTGCCGAGAACCGGGTCTGCGAGCGCAGTGCCCAGGCGTCCTGCTCGGTGCGGGATATCTGCAGCTTCGTGACGAGATCCTCGGTATGCCAGCCGGAATGCTCGCCCGAGAAGGCGTCGTTCAGACCGTCCAGCAGCATGCTGTCGAGCATCTGGCCGTCACCCATGCGCATGCCCCAGCGCCCGTTCGGCAGCAGGTACGGCGCGCGGTCCATGTTCTCCATGCCGCCCGCGACCATCACCTCGGCTTCGCCGAGCCGTATCTCTTGCGCGGCGGATGCGATGGCCTGCGCACCGGACCCGCAGACGCGGTTGACTGTCAGCGCTGGCGCCGACACCGGTATGCCCGCGCCGATCGCCGCCTGGCGTGCTGGATTCATGCGGTTGCCGGCCTGGATGACGTTGCCCATCACCACGCCATCGATCTTCGTCGGGTCGAGGCCCGCCCGGTCGATCGCCGCTCGAATGACGACGGCACCAAGTTCCGTTGCCGGCATGTCCTTCAGCGTGCCGGCGAAAGTGCCGATGGCGGTGCGTACGGGCGTGCACAGAACGACTTCGCGGTCAGCCATGGTGGTCCTCCGTCCAAGTGTCTTGCTCTGTCCGGCGCGTTGCACGTTCGATGGCAGCCTGCATTGCGGGGCATCAAGGCGGGGAGAACAGGGGGCTGCGGAGCCATCATTTCGTTGCGCCGCGTTCGTCGCCGATGCGCCGGGCCACGGTGCGAAGGTGGGCGCACTCCGTCCAGCGGGCCGGGCGTCGAGCCTTGGGCCGCGCGCAGCCAAGAGCGCACCGCATTTAATCGATGCGATAACGCAACAAAAAATTGACGATGAACGGTTTCCGTGTTGCGGCGCGTGTGGCGGGCTTGTCGGCAAAGGCTTCGAGGAGGGAAGAGGCCGTGGCGCTGAGGCGGCGATGCAGCGCCGGGTGCGTCGGATGCGTAATGATGGGCAGCGGGGTATCGCGGTAGTCGCCCATCGGAAGCACGGTGTGGCGTCGGAACGCGACCTCGACGGCCTTCTGTTAACCTGAGATCGGCCAGGCAGGTGCGCCGGCCGGAGGCATCTTCGCGTGCCCCCATTCGGCGACGGTCTTTTGGGTCTACGCCACGGCGGCGAGTCAGTGTCCTCAGGTGCTCTTGACCCTGCCGGACCGAGCGACGGGCCACCGCAACCGTGCTGGCGCGGGCGTGATGGACCTGGCCCGGAGCGCATCCGTCTATGCCGGGGGCAGGACCGCGCCATCGAAGCCTGAGAGCAAGCATCTCTGCCAGACCCGGGCATCCAAGGGGGCAGGGTTACCGTTATGCGGTCCTATATTGCCACGAGGTCGGGCATGCCTGCCGTCGTCACCGTGGCGACAAAGTCGAGCGGCTGCAGCCGGCGCAGTCCGGGCTGCCAGGATTGGAACTGGCCCTAGGGCCGTGCCATCGCGGGCAGGATGGCGGAGGCGCTGGCGAGGCGCGAAACAGCGCGTCGCGGCAGGGCAAGGCCCATCGGGCCTTCCGCACGGAGAAATGCGGCCGGCGGGCCTGCCTGGCCCGCCTGCCTTCATGGCTGCTGCCGTCGAGGACGTCTCGGTGGCAGTCGCTGGCGCTGCTTAGCGACCCGAGGCGCTCTGCCTGAGGCGGTTCATCGCATCTCCGAGGCTGAAGCTTCCGGGCGCCTGGCGCGGCGGGAAGTCTCGGAACGACGCCAGGAAACGCCCGACGAAAGCCTGCGCCGGTACCAGCGCGAAGGCGCGTTCCACCCGCCATCGATTGTGCTCGAACGATTCCGTAGCCCGCTCGAAGGGATCGGAGCGCAGGTTGAAGAGCATCGGCAGGCGCAGCGGCGTGAAGCCGCGTTCCCAGACGCCGAAGCCGTGATTCTCCTGGATCAGGAAATGGACTTTCCAGTTGCCGTGGCGCAGCGCGGCGAGGTCGCCGTCATCGGTGAAGTAGAACATCTCCTGCCGCGCGCCTGGCCCTGCGCCGGTCAGCAGCGGCAGTTGGTTGTAGCCGTCCAGGTGCACCTTGTAGGTGCGCGCGCCCGCCTGGTGGCCGGCCAGCAGCTTCTGCTTGATCTCCGGCTCGCCCACCGCTGCGAGCAGTGTCGGCATCCAGTCCTGCAGGGAGACGATGTCGTTGATCACCTGCCCGGCCGGGATGCGGCCCGGCCAGCGGATCGCGCAGGGCGCGCGGAAGCCGCCTTCCCAGGCCGTCGCCTTCTCGCCGCGAAAGGGGGTGTTGCCGCCATCGGGCCAGCTCATCACCTCGGCGCCGTTATCCGTGGTGTAGATGACGATGGTGTTCTGCGTGATCCCGAGGTCGTCGAGCTTCTTTAGCAGCTGCCCGACATGGCCATCATGCTCGACCATCCCGTCGGCGTAGACGCCTAGGCCGGTGACGCCGCGGCTCTCCGGCTTCAACCGGGTCCAGATGTGCATCCGCGTCGAGTTGAACCAGGTGAAGAAGGGCCGGTTGGCGCGATGCGCACGGTCGATGAAGTCGAGTGCGCCGGCGAGGAATTCCTCGTCCACAGTCTCCATGCGCTTCATCGTCAGAGGACCGGTGTTCTCGATCCGCTGCGTGCCGTCCGGGTTCGCCCAGGTCTTGAGCACGCCGCGCGGGCCGAACTGGCGACGGAACTCCGGGTCGCGCGGGTAGTCGGCGTTCTCCGGCTCGTCCTCGGCGTTCAGGTGGTAGAGGCTGCCGAAGAACTCGTCGAAGCCGTGCATCGTCGGCAGGTGCTCGTCTCGGTCGCCCAGGTGGTTCTTGCCGAACTGGCCCGTGGCGTAGCCGAGCGGCTTGAGCAGGCCGGCGATGGTCGGGTCCTCAGGCCGCATGCCCTCGGCCGCGCCGGGCAGGCCGACCTTCGACAGGCCGGTGCGGATCGGGCTCTGGCCGGTGATGAAGGCCGAGCGGCCGGCGGTGCAGGAATTCTCAGCGTAGTGGTCGGTGAACATCGCGCCTTCGCGCGCGATGCGGTCGATGTTGGGCGTGCGGTACCCCATCATCCCCATGTTGTAGGCGGAGATGTTCGACCAGCCGACATCGTCGCCGAAGATCACCAGGATGTTCGGTCGGCCCTGCGCGGCGGGCGCGGGCGCTGCGGGGCGCGTCGTCTGCGCGAGCGTCACGCCGCCGGGCAGCGTGCCGGCGGCGAGC
>NZ_JACADQ010000280.1 GCF_016106015.1 Neoroseomonas rubea | reverse complement strand
TCAGCGCCGCGGGGTCGCTCGACTTGCGCGCGGCCTCGGCCCGCAGCAGCAGTTGCGCGACGCGCGGCGCGGCATCCCGCGCGGCGGCGCGCAGCGTCTCGGCACTTGCCGCCGACCAGTCACGCGCGGGGATGCGCGCGCCCTCGGCCGCCCCCTGGGGCTGGCCGTCCGGGTCGGTCAGCCGGTAGCGCGGCACGACGCTGTTGCCCTGCAGCGAAGCCTCGACCGTCAGGCGCCAGTCGAGCGGCAGCGGCGCGGTCGCGGCCGCCGGCACCTCCGCGGCGAGCAGCGATTCGGACAGCGCCTCGGCAAACGCCGCGACGCGGTCGCCCGGCAGCAGCGCCGCGCCGGGTTCGGGAATGGCCAGCCGATAGGCCGGCGGCGCCGCCAGCGCGCCGGCCATGCCGCCGGGATTGCCGCGGAAGGGCTGCGGCAGGTCGCCGCAGGCGGCGAGCGCCAGTAGCGCGGCGATGGCCAGGCGACGGGTGGGGGCGCGCATGCTCAGATCATCGCCGCGCAGGTGACGAGGAAGGTGAGCAGCGTCAGCAGGCCGAGCATCATGAGGTAGGGCATGGCCTCTTCTGTGGCGCGGCGGGCGGCCGGCGCAAGGGGGTTCACACCGGCAGCGCGATGGCCGAGAGCTGGTGGCCGATCGGTCCGCCCCCGGCCAGGGTGTTGCGCCGGTGGCTGAAGAAATCGGCCTCGGCGGGCAGCGTGTCGTGCGGCGTCACCTCGACCGTCACGGACGCGGCGGCGAGCCGCGCGGCGCAGTAGCCCGCCAGGTCGAACTGCCAGCGATCCTCCCGCCGGCCGGGGGCGAAGAAGCGGGCATCGGCCGCATCGCGGGCCAGCACCGCGTCGCGCAGGTCGGCCGCGACCTCATAGGATTGCTGGCGGATGCAGGGGCCGATGGCCGTCACGATCGAAGCGCGCCGCGCGCCGAGGGCGATCATCGCGTCGATCGTCGCCTCCAGCACGCCGGCGACGGCGCCGCGCCAGCCAGCATGGGCCGCGCCGATCACCCCGGCCCCGGCATCGGCAAACAGGACCGGCGCGCAATCGGCCGTGACGATGCCGAGCGCGATGCCCGGCCGCCGCGTGACCATCGCATCCGCGCGCGGGCGCGCATCGAGCGGCCAGGGTTCCTCCAGCACCGCCACGTCCGGTCCATGCACCTGCGTGAGCGCGGCGAGCGCATCCCCCGGCAGGCCGAGCGCATCCGCCGCGCGGCGCCGGTTCTCCCGCACCGCCTCGCCGTCGTCCTTGCCCGAGAGCGAGCAGTTCAGCGCCGCGAAGGCGCCGGAGGAGACGCCGCCCCGGCGGGTGAAGAAGCCGTGCGAGAGGCCGGACTTCGCAAGCATCCCGGCGGTGACGAAGACGGCCATCAGGGGTCCTCGAAGCCGGGCAGAGGCGGCAGCCCGGGATGGGTGAAGCAGATTGCCTTGAACAGCCGGCCCATATGCTCGGGTGCGGCGAGCCGCTGCGCGGCGGCGAGGTGCGCGGTAGCGCGCTTCGGGTCCATGCGCGCGAGGATCGCCGCGCGGCTGAACAGGCCGAGCCGGGCGAGGAAGACACCCTGTGGCACCGGCCCGTGCACCGTCGCACCGGCCCCGCGCGCCACTTCCCCGAGGGCGGCGAAATCCACATGGGCGGTGATGTCGGCCGCGCCGGCGGGGCCGAGCGGGTCGGCGCTCCCCTGCGCCGTCATCGCCTGCAGGCTGTCGCCGAAGCCGCCCCGTTCCGGCCCGTAGTCGAGGAACAGCGCGGCGCCGCCCCGTGCTGCCACGCGCGCGGCGATGGCGGCGGCGATGGCGCGGCCGGTCTCGTTCACCTCCTGCACCGCGCCTTCCTCCGCCGCCTCGGGCAGCGGCGGGGCGTCCTCGGCGGGGCGTTCCTCGAAGGCGCCGGCGGTGACGAAGCGTTCCATCCAGGCGCCGCCGCGGCGGACGAACTGCCGGATCGGCAGCGCGTCGATGAACTCGTTTGCGAGGATGATCGCCGGGCCCTGCGGCAGGGTCGCGATGTCGTCGTGCCAGGCGGCGACGGCGGTGCCGAGCATGTCCGCCTGCGCCTGGCGCAGCCGTGGGGATGTCTCGACCAGGTGCACGCGCAGCGCGGCGCGGAAGGCGGGCGCCATCTCGGCGGTCGCGCGCAGCGCGTCGGCCATCAGCGTGCCGCGGCCCGGGCCGAGTTCCACCAGCGCGACCGGCGCGGGGCGCCCCATCCCTTCCCAGGCGATCGCGGCCCAGAGGCCGATGATCTCGCCGAAGGCCTGGGTCATCTCGGGCGCCGTGATGAAATCCCCGCCGGCGCCGAAGGGCTCCCGCCCGGCGTAGTAGGCGGCCGCCGCGCGGCGCATGAAGCGATCCAGCCGCTCGCTCGGGTCCCCCCCGCCGTCGTCCGGCGCGAAGTTCCGCTCATGGTCGGGCGGCAGGCCTTCAGACATCGCGCGCCCTTCCGCGCTGGATGAGCCAGGCGCCGACAAGGATCATCGGCACCGACAGCAACTGCCCCATGGTCGCGCCGGCGAACAGGAAGCCCAGATGCGCGTCCGGCTGGCGGAAGACTTCCCCGATGATGCGCGCCACGCCGTAGCCGACGAGGAAGGCGCCCGAGAGGATGCCCGGCCGCGCGCGGACCCATTCGCTGCGCGCGAGCCACATCAGCAGCGCGAAGAGGCAGGCGCCTTCGAGGAAGGCCTGGTAGAGCTGCGACGGATGCCGCGGATCGGGCCCGCCGGTCGGAAAGACCATGGCCCAGGGCACGTCCGTCACGCGGCCCCACAACTCGCCATTGATGAAGTTGGCGAGCCGGCCGAGGCAGAGCCCGATCGGCACGACGCAGACGATGCGGTCCGCGAAGGCGACCCAGTCGATCCCGTTGCGGCGCGCAAAGAGCCAGCAGGCGACGATGACGCCCAGCGCGCCGCCATGGAAGGACATGCCGCCCTGCCAGACGTACAGCGCCTCCCACGGCGCCGTCACGTAGTAGCCGGGGCGGTAGAACAGCACATAGCCGAGTCGCCCGCCGAGGATGATGCCGAGCGTCACCCAGGTGACGAAGTCGTCCACCTGCTCGGCGGTCGCGACCTCGGGCGTGCGCCGCACCAGCACGCGCGCCAGCCGCCAGCCCAGCAGGATGCCGGCGATGTAGGCGAGCGCGTACCAGCGGATGGCGAAGGGCCCGATCTCGACCAGCACCGGGTCGATCACGGGGAAGGGGATGGCGAACATCATCAGGCGAAGGGGTCCTCGGTGCGCAGCAGCACGTCGCGGACGGTGCGCGCGACGCCGTCCTCGAGCGTGACGGGCGGCTTCGTGAAGCCCGCGCCGCGCAGCCGCTCCATCCGCGCTTCCGTGAAGTACTGGTACTTGCCCTTGAGGTCGTCGGGCATGGGGATGAAGCGGATCTCCGCGTTGCGGCCGAGCGCGGCGTAGATCGCGCGCGTCAGGTCGAGGAAGCTGCGCGCCCGGCCCGAGCCGATGTTGTAGAGCCCGGAGGCGGCCGGGTTCGCCTCCAGCCACAGCATCGCCGCGACGCAATCCTCGACATGGACGAAGTCGCGCTTCTGCTCCCCATCCGCGATGCCCTCGCGGTCGGAGGCGAAGAGCGTCGCGTCCTCGCCGCGCATGATCTGGTTGAACTTGTGCAGCACGACGGAGGCCATGCGGCCCTTGTGGTGCTCGTTGGGGCCATAGACGTTGAAGAAGCGCAGCCCCGCCCAGGAGGGCGGGCGCGGCCGGCCGAGCGCGAGCATCTGCGCGACGCGCCGGTCGAAGGCGAGCTTCGACCAGCCATAGAGGTTGAGCGGGCGCAGCCGCGCGAGCGCCGCGGGCGAAAGGTCGTCCTCGAAGCCCTGCGACCCGTCGCCGTAGGTCGCGGCGGAGGAGGCGTAGATGAAGGGCACGCGTGCGTCCGCGCACCAGTCCCACAGGTATTGCGGCAGGGCGATGTTGGTCGCCGCTACCAGGTCGCCGTCCGTCTCGGTGGTCGCGCTGATCGCGCCCATGTGGAACAGCGCCTTGACCGGCGGATGGCGGCCGAGGAAGGCGCGCAGTTCCTCCGGCGGCACGATCGCGGCGACCGGGTGCTTGGCGAGGTTGCGCCACTTCTGGCCCTGGCGAAGCCGGTCGACCACCACCACTTCTTCCCCGCGCGCGCAGAGCGCCGCGACCAGGTTCGATCCGATGAAGCCGGCGCCGCCGGTGACGATGTGCATGGCCGGATCGTTCCGCAGCGCGTCCCTTGGGGGCCTTGAGAGGGGGGCGGCGGCGGTATAGGCCCCGCCAGGACGACGCGGCAACCCGGCCGCATGGGAAGGAGCAGGGCGATGGCAGGCGAGTCCGGACGCGGAAAATTCATGGACGACCTCGCGGGGGTCGCGGGCGGCGCCTTCTCGGTGCTCGCGGGCCTCCGGACCGAGGCCGAGGCCATGGCGAAGTCCCAGGCCGAGGCGATGGTCCGCCGCTTCGACCTCGTGAAGCGTGAGGAACTGGACGCGGCGATGGAGGTGGCGCGGCGCGCCCGGGAACAGGCGGAGGCACTGGAAGACCGTGTCGCGGCGCTCGAAGCCCGCCTTGCCGTGCTTGAGGCTGGCACCGAATCCTCACGCGAAACCTGAACTATTCGGTGCAACCGCTGGACTCTTGCGACGCGATTCCGCGTCTGCGTAATCTGCCCGTCGTATCCGGCCGCCCGATTCGCACCCCATATGTTGTGGGTGCCGGGCGGCAGCCCCGGGCAAGGAGGTGCCGCATGTCCGCTTCTCTCCAGCTGGACCGCGAGCGTTCCACGAACCCGCTGGACATCCTCGAGCAGATCATCGCCGCCAATGAATGGGCCTTCGAGCGCCGTTCGGACGGAGAGATGGCGGCCGAGGCCCCCGGCAAGTGGTGCGACTACGGGCTGCACTTCGCCTGGTCGCACGAGATCAGCGCCATGTCCTTCACCTGCACCTTCGACCTGAAGGTGCCCGCGGAGCGGCGGGAGAAGCTGTACGAGCTGCTGGCGCTGGCCAATGACCGGCTGTGGATCGGCCATTTCGGCATCGAGGCCGAGGACGGCGTGCCGGTGTTCCGCCATTCCGTGCTGCTGCGCGGCGCGCCGGGGGCGAGTGCCGAGAGCCTCGAGGACATGGTCGACATCGCCATCACGGAATGCGAGCGCTTCTTCCCCGCCTTCCAGTTCGTGCTGTGGGGCGGCAAGGCGCCGGCCGAGGCGCTGGCAGCATCCATGCTGGATTGCGTGGGCGAGGCCTGATCCCGCCGCGCGGGGTCACACCCCGCGCGCGCAATGCAGCAGCGTGACGGCGCCGTCCGCCGCAATCTGAAGGTCGATCTCGTCCGGCTGCGTCCAGCCCAGCGCGGTCACGCCCGTCGCGGGGTCGGTCGCACGTTCCTGCGGCGCGCCGAAGGTCCGTTCGATCCGGGCGCGCAGCGCCGCGCCCTGGCCAGGCCCACCGCGCCCCGAGACGCAGACGAGGCCCCCCGTCCGTCCATCGAAGGCGAAGGCGACCGATAGCGCCAGGGCGCCGGCGCGGAATTGCGCGGTGGCGCGGTATTCCATGCGCGCCGCCGGCACGGGGCGGCGCTCGCCGGCCGGCAGGGGCCGCGCG
>NZ_JACADQ010000028.1 GCF_016106015.1 Neoroseomonas rubea | reverse complement strand
CCGCGCGCGCCGTCATGGGCAGGCGCGGCAGCGCGCCGAGGCGCGCAAGGGTCGCCGCGCCGCCCGGCGTGAAGAGCGGTGGCGCCAGGGCCGCGGCGGCCGCCGCCTGGTCCTGTCCGGCATAGGCGAGGCGCACCCGCGTCAAGGCGTCGATCACCGCCTGCGGCGCGGCATCCGGCGGGATGCCGAGCGCGCCGCGCCATTCCGGCCGTGCCTGCTCGAAGGCCATGACGGCGATGGGCGACATCTCCGTCCAGCGCGCATTCCAGCGCAGTTCGACCGTCAGGAACTCCATCTCGGAGATCGACTGCGCCGCTTCCCAGGGGCGCCCCGCCATCGGCGCGGCCGCGGCGAAGGCGTTCGCCGTGTGGAAGATCGCCTGGCGCGTCGGGTCGAGCAGCACCGCCGCGCCGCTCGCCTCAGGCAGCCGCGCCTCGGGCGGCGGCGGCATGTTGCAGCCGGCAAGAAGAGCAATCGCGCCGAACATGGCGCCGCGCCGGCAGGCCGTGGTGTCACGCATCGTCACCTCCCGCCTCGAGCGTTACCGCGCGACCCCGCGCGGCTTCACGTTCACGGGAGGCAGCCTGCCGCGCGCGCCCGTGCGCGCACAAGGGCCAAGACGGTGCGGCAGGTGGGCGCGGGCTCATGGACCAGGTCCGCCAGTTCCACAACGGCGCCGAGCAGCGCCTCGATCTCCATCGGCCGGCCGCGTTCCAGGTCCTGCAGCATCGACGTCTTGTGCGCGCCGACCTCGGCCGCGCCGGCGATGCGCTTGTCGACATCGATCGCGAAACGGACGCCGAGCGCCTCCGCCACGCGCTGGCCTTCCACCATCATGGCGCGCGCGACGCCGCGCTGGCCGTCATCGGCGATCAGCGCGTCAAGCGTCGCGGTCGTCAGCGCCGAGATCGGGTTGAACGCCATGTTGCCCCAGAGCTTCACCCACAGTTCATCTCGGATCCGCGGGCGGACCGGTGCCTTGAAGCCCGCGGCGATCAGCGCCTCGCTCAGCCGCTGGGCGCGCGGGCTGCGGCTGCCATCGGGTTCGCCCAGCGAGAAGCGGTCGCCATAGGTGTGCTCGATCACGCCGGGCTCGGTCACCTCGGCGGCCGGATAGACGATGCAGCCGACGGCGCGCGCCGGCGGCAGCAGGCGGGAGACGACCCCGCCCGGATCGACGCTTTCGACGACGCGCCCTTCATGCGCCCCGCCCAGGCCGTGGAAATACCACCAGGGGACTCCGTTGACGGCGCTGACGATGGCGGTGTCCGGCCCGATCAGCGGCTGCATCTGCTCGGCCGCGCCGGGCAGCGAATGGGCCTTCAGCGTGACGACGACATAATCTTGCGGCCCGGCCTCGTCGGCGGAGGCGACGCAACGCGGGTGGGTGACGGTCTCCTGGCCCTCACTGCGCAGCCGCAGCCCGTTCGCCTGCATGGCAGCAAGGTGCGGGCCGCGGGCGATGACGGTGACCTCCGCCTCGCCCTTCTGGGCGAGTTTCGCGGCCATCAGCCCGCCGATGGCGCCGGCGCCGAAGATGCAGACCTTCATGCCGTCAGCCCCAGCTTCTCCGCGAGCCCGATGCGCATCAGTTTCCCCGTCGCGCCCTTCGGGATCTCCGGCAGGAACACGACCTTCCTCGGCACCTTGAAGTCCGCCAGATGCTGGGCGGCGAATTCGCGCAATTCGCGCTCGGTGCACGCCATGCCATCGCGCAGCACCACCGCCGCGCCGACTTCCTCGCCGAGCTTGGCATGCGGGATGGCGAAGGTCAGCGCCTGGGCGACGGCGGGGTGACCCGACAGCACGCCATCGACCTCGAGCGGGCTCACCTTCTCCCCGCCGCGGTTGATGAGTTCCTTCAGGCGGCCGGTCAGCGTCAGGAAGCCATCCTCGTCGAAGGCGCCCTGGTCGCCGGTGCGGAACCAGCCATTCGTGTAGGCCTTCGCGTTCGCCTCCGGATTCGCCTCGTAGCCCGCGGTCACGTTCGGGCCGCGGATCACGACCTCGCCGATCTCGCCCTGCGGCAGGATGGTGCCGTCATCGGCCATGATCGCGACCTCCGGCCCCGCCGGCAGACCGACCGAGCCTGGCTTGCGCGGCCCGGCGAGCGGGTTGGAGCACATCTGGTGCGAGGCTTCGGTCATGCCGTAGCTCTCAACGAGCGGCGCCGAGAAGACGCGCTCCAGGTCCTGCATCACCGGCCCCGGGAGCGAGGCGGAGGAGGAGCGCAGGAAGCGCAGCCGCGCGCGGGCGATGATGTCCGCGTTGCGCTCGGCCCGCGACAGGATCGCCTGGTGCATCGTCGGCACCGCCGTGAACCAGGACGGCCGTTCCTCATCCAGCCAGCGGAAGAAGCGCAGCGCGTCGAAGCCCTGGGTGCAGATCACCGCGCCGCCCGCGGCGACCGAGGACAGCACCGCCGCGATCAGCCCGTGGATGTGGAACAGCGGCATGATGTTGAGGCAGGCATCGTCCGGCGCGAGGTCGAGCGTCCGGCCAATATTGCGGGCGGACGCGCAGATGTTCGCCTGCGTCAGCGGCACGATCTTGGGCCGCGCCGTGGTGCCGGAGGTGTGGAGCACCAGCGCCTCGTCCTCGGGCCAGGCCATGCCGGGCTTCGCGGCACTGGCCGGCTCGCCGCCCTCGAGGGTGAATGCGCCCGCTGTCTCCCCCGGCACCAGGTCGAGGACGGGGATGGAGAGCCGCGCGGCCACTTCCCGCGCATCCGTCGCCATGCCGTGCAGCACGACCAGCGCCTTGGCGCGAAGGTCGGTCAGGTAGAAGGTGAATTCCTCCGCCCGATAGGCGGGGTTGAGCGGCGCGGTGGTGGCGCCGCAGCCGATGGCCAGGAAGGCGGCCGCCATCTCCGGCCCGTTCGGCAGCACGATCGCGACCCGGTCGCCGCGCCCGATGCCCAGGCGGTTCAGCGTGCCGACCGTGCGCTGGCAGAGCTCGCGCAGCGCGCCATAGGTCATCGTCGGGCGCTCGTTGGTGCCGCGGATCGCCGCGGCCTCCGCGGCGCCGCCTGCGAGCAGGCGGGAAATGGTCTCGGTCATGCGCACCCCTGTTCCGGAGACGAACGGGCTATGGCAGAGGCGGCGCCCGCCGTCAGCCCCCCGCGAGCGAGCGGCGGTGCCGCCCGGCGAGTTCCACGTAATGCGGCGCGGTGCGGTCGAAGCCCGCGCGCTGTTCGGGCGTGAGCACCCGGACGAGCTTGGCCGGGTTGCCCATCCACAGTTCCAGCGGCCCCACCCGCTTGCCGGGCGGCAGCACGGACCCCGCGGCCAGCACGCCGCCTTCCTCGATCACGCCATCGTCGAGCACGGTGGCCCCCATGCCGACGAAGGCGCGGTTCATCAGCGTGCAAGCGTGGATGATGGCCGCATGCCCCACCGTCACGTCGTCGCCGATCGTCGTGCACTGCCGGCCGGCATTCACATGGACGATGGTGCCGTCCTGGATGTTGGTGCGCGCGCCGATCGTGATGGTGTTCGTGTCCCCGCGCAGGACGCAGTGGTACCAGATGTTCGACCCCTCCCCGATCGTCACCTGGCCGATCACTGCGGCGGTGGGCGCGACGAAGGCGGCCGGGTGCACCACGGGCACATGGCCCTCGAACACATAGAGCGGCGGCAGGGTCAGGGTCTGGTTCGTGTCCATGGCGGGTCCTCCCGGAAGTCTGGGCGCATCCTGCGCCGGCGGGCGGGACGGCGGAAGGCCGCCCCGCCGCGCGATGTCACTCGGCGGCCTGGGGTCGCGCAGACGGCAGATCGGCATTGACCGGAATGCCGAGCATCAGCCCCAGGTTCTGCACCGCGGCGCCCGATGCCCCCTTCCCGAGGTTGTCGAAGCGCGCCGTCAGCACCGCCTGGCCAAGTTTCTCGTTGCCATGGACGCGAAGCTCGATCCCGTTGGTGCCGTTCAGGGCCTGGGGCTCGAGCTTGCCGCCGGCTTCCGCCGGCACGACGCGCACCACCGGGCTGCCGGCATAGCGCGCGGCGAGCACCGCCTCGATCTCGGCCGGCTTCGGGCTGCCCTTCAGCAGGTCGAGATGCAGCGGGATGGAATCGATCATGCCCTGCGCGTAGTCGGCGACGGAGGGCACGAAGATCGGCCGGCGCGTCAGCCCGGCATACTTCTGCAGCTCCGGCACGTGCTTGTGCGCGAGGCCGAGGCCGTACAGTTCGAAATCCGCGGCCGTGCGCGATTCGTAGGCCGCGATCATGGCCTTCCCGCCGCCCGAGTAGCCGGAGACGGCATTGACCGTGACCGGATAGTCCGGCGGCAGGATCCCCGCATCCACCAACGGGCGCAGCAGCAGGATCGCCCCGGTCGGGTAGCAGCCGGGGTTGGAGACGCGCCGCGCCGCCGCGATCGCCGCCGCCTGGTCGGGCTTCAGCTCCGGCAGGCCATAGACCCAGTCCGGATCGACGCGATAGGCGGTGGAGGCATCGAGCAGCTTCGGCGCCATGTCCCCGAGGGAGGCCGCCATGGCGGCGCTCTCCTTCGCCGCATCGTCGGGCAGGCAGAGGATGACGAGATCGACCTCGGCCATCAGGGCGCGGCGCGCATCGGCGTCCTTGCGGCGCTCAGGGTCGATCGAGCGGATCGCGACATGGGGGTTGGCGGCGAGCCGCTCGCGGATCTGCAGGCCGGTGGTGCCGGCCTCGCCGTCGATGAACACGGTGGGCGTCCTGGCCATCGGGATGGACCTCCGTTGCGCCGCGGCATTTGCGGCGATGTGGACCCGGAAAAGCAAGAGGGGCGGGCCCCTGCGGACCCGCCCCCCGATCGAACCAGCCATGCGGCCGGGCGCGAGGCCCGTCCGCTGGGCCTCAGCGCTTCGAGAACTGGAAGGAGCGTCGCGCCTTCATCCGGCCGTACTTCTTGCGCTCGACCACACGCGGGTCGCGCGTCAGGAAGCCGGCCTTCTTGAGGATGGCGCGCAGCTCCGGCTCGTAGTTGGTCAGCGCGCGCGAGATGCCGTGCCGCACCGCGCCGGCCTGGCCCGAGAGCCCACCGCCGACCACGGAGCAGTACACGTCGAACTGCTGGTAGCGGTCGGCCACCAGGAAGGGCTGGGTGATCAGCATGCGCAGCACGGGGCGCGCGAAATACTTCGCGGCCGGCTTGTCGTTGATCAGGATCTGCCCCTTGCCGGGCTTCACCCAGACGCGCGCCACGGCGTCCTTGCGGCGGCCGGTGGCATAGGACCGGCCCTGCGCGTCACGCTTGGGCTCGCGCTTGATCGCCGCCTCGGGCGCCGCCGGGGTCCCGGCGACGAGTTCCTTGAGGTCGGCCAGCGTACGGGTCTCGCTCATCGCCTCAGGCCACCTTCTTCACGAGCACGGTGTTCTTGCGGTTCAGCGCCGCCACGTCGAGCGCGACAGGCTGCTGGCCGGCGTGCGGATGCTCGGCGCCGGCATAGACATGCAGGTTACGCATCTGCTGGCGGCCGAGCGGGCCGCGCGTGATCATGCGCTCGACCGCCTTCTCGATCACCCGCTCCGGGTAGCGGCTTTCCAGCCGTTCCCGCACCGTGCGCTGCTTGATGCCGCCCGGATAGCCGGTGTGCCAATAGAACACCTTCTGCTCGGCCTTCGCGCCCGTGACGCGGACCTTGCGGGCGTTGATGATGACGACGTGGTCGCCACCATCGACATGCGGGGTGAACTGCGGCTTGTGCTTGCCGCGGAGGCGATTGGCGACGAGGCTGGCGAGCCGGCCGAGCACAAGCCCGTCCGCGTCGATCAGCACCCAGGCCTTCTTCACATCCGCCGGCTTCAGCGAGGTCGTCTGTCGCGTGAGCATCTGGCTTCCATCGGGTGGGTCGGAGAGAGGCGGGGTGTATCGGCGGACGATACCGGAAAGTCAAGCCGGAAGCGGCTTTCTCAATGGTGGTAACATATTACCGAAGCTGGTAGGCGCGCAGCCCCCGCCAGCCCGCCGGGACAGCAGTCGCGCGGGTGGCACGACAGCCGCGTCGCAGCGACCAGACGCCGGCTCGGAAGGCCACCCGCCCAGCTGGAGGGGACGAGGCGCCAGCAACCGCGCGCGCGACGAATGGCGGAACACCCGGCACGCGACGCTGCGTCCCTTGCGCGATCGGCCTCAATGCCCCGACGTCACCTTGAGCCCGACGATGCAGGACAGGAGACCGACGATCAGCGCGATCCGGCTCGCCGTGGCCGGCTCACCGAACCAGATCATGCCGATGACCACGGTCCCGACCGCCCCGATGCCCGTCCAGACCGCATAGCCGGTGCCCAGCGGGATCGCGGTCCGGGTCGCGAGGTCCAGCAGATACATGCTGACGGCGATGCAGACGACGAAGGCGACCGTCCAGACGATGTTCCGGAAGCCGTCGATGTAGCGGAGGCAGGTGGTGAAGCCGACCTCGAACAGGCCCGCCAGGACCAGGTAGATCCACGCCATGTCGGTCTCCTTGCATCAGGACGATTTTTAAATACGTTCGTATTCGTATTCTGCAAGAAGGCATCGCCATGGGCCGCCGGAAGACCATCGACCGCGACCGCGTCCTCGATGTCGCGGAAGGGATCGTCGCCACGCGCGGCGCCGCAGCGCTCACCATCGGCGCCGTCGCCGTGGCGGCCGGCATCACCAAGGGCGGCGTGCAATCCTGCTTCGGCACCAAGGAAGCGATGATCGCCGCGATGCTGAAGCGCTGGCTGGAGGAGGATGACCGCCGCTTCCTCTCCGCCGGCGGGGACGCCGCCGCGCCGGTGGACCGCATCCGCGCCCATGTCGAGACGACGCACCGCCTGGACGAGGCCAGCCATGCGCGCGCCGTCGCGCTGCTTGCCGCGCTGCTCCAGACGCCGGAGCATCTGCTGGCGGCGCGGGGCTGGTACGCGGACCGGCTGCGAGGCCTGCATCCGGCTGATGCCGGCGGCCGACGGGCAAGGCTCGCCTTCCTGGCCGCCGAGGGTGCGACGCTACTGCGCTTCTGCGGCCTGCTGCCCATGACGCAGCACGATTGGGACGACATCTTCGCCGATATCCGCCACCTTCTGGACCCGGCGCCCGGCATTCCGGCAGCCGGGGCGGAGGGCGACCCGGCGGCAAGCTGAGGCGCAGGCGGGAGGAACGACATGATCAGGACAAGGCGTCGCACCTTCATGCTCGCGGCCGCGGGCGCGTTCCCCGCGCCAGCGCTCCGCGCCCAGGGCGCCTGGCCGGGCGGCGCCAGCATCGCCGTCGTCATCCCCTATTCGCCAGGCGGCGCCTCGGACGTCGTCGGGCGGCTGGTGACCCAGGGGCTGCAGGAGACGCTCGGCGGATCCTTCGTGATGGACCACAAGCCCGGCGCCTCCACCTCCATTGCCGCGAGGCACGTGGCGCGCGCGAGGCCCGACGGGATGACGCTGCTGCTCGGCACCATCGCGACCTTCAGCCTGACGCCGCTCGCGCTGCGCAATCCGGGCTATGACCCGGTGGCGGACTTCGCGCATGTCAGCCAGGTCTGCGAGACGCTGTCGCTGCTGGTCGCGCATCCGCGCTGGAACAGCCTCGAGGAGTTGCTCGCGGCGGCGCGGGCGCGGCCGGAGGCCATCTCCTACGCCACCTGGGGTGTCGGGACGACGGCGCACCTGCCCATGCTGGACCTCGCGGCGCGCGCGGGGGTGAACATGCTGCACGTGCCCTACAACGGCGCGCCGCCCGCGCTGACGGACACGATCGCCGGGCGCACCGACTGCATGTTCGCGCTGCTCGCCGCCTGCAAGACGCATCTGGAGGCCGGGCGGGTGAAGGGCCTCGGCGTGCCGACCGCGTCGCGCCAGTCGCAGATTCCTGAGGTCCCGACATTCATCGAGAAGGGCTTCGCAGATTTCACCTGGGGTGGCTGGTATTCGGTGCAGGCCCCACTCGGTACGCCGCAGCCCATCCTCGACCGGCTCGGCCAGGCTCTCACCGAGGTGTTCTCGAACCCGCGCACCATCGAGTTCATGGCGACCCAGGGTCTCGCGCCCGCGCCGATGGGTAGCGCGGCGCTGCGGGCACGGATCGAACGCGAGTTGCCGCTGCACCGCGGCCTGATGCAGCGCGCGGGGCTGGAACCCGCATGATCCGCAACCCGGATCAAGCGCCCTGGGCCTAGGGTCCACCCCACGGCTTCAGGAGAACCATCATGTACAGCCACGTCAACCTCGGCACGAACGACACGGCCCGCGCCATCGCCTTCTACGACCCGTTGCTCGCGCTGCTCGGCCTTGCCAGGCAGGAATCGGACATCGCGAAGGGCTATGCCGGCTACGCCGCCGCCCCGGACACCACGCCCCAGTTCTGGATCACCACGCCCTTCGACCGGAAGGGCGCGACCGTCGGCAACGGCGTAACCATCGGCTTCGAGGCGCCGGACCGCCCGACGGTCGACCGCTTCCACGCCGCGGCCCTGGCCCATGGCGGGACGGATGAGGGCCCGCCGGGGCTGCGCCACTACCATGAGCACTATTACGGTGCTTATGTGCGCGACCCCGACGGCAACAAGCTCTGCTGCGTCTGCCACCGCCCGGAATAGGGCGGTGCCGCGCGGCGGCGCGGAGGACACGCATGACCGACAAGCCCCATGGCCTTGGCAGGAACGCTTCGAACTACGGCGACCCGGCCTTCGCGCTCTATCTCCGCCGCTCCTTCGCCAAGTCCATGGGCTATTCGCAGGCGATGCTCGACAAGCCCGTGGTCGGAATCGCCGACACGGCGTCGGACTACAACAACTGCCACCGAACCATCCCCGAGCTGATCGAGGCGGTGAAGCGCGGCGTGCTCGCCGCCGGCGGGCTGCCGCTGTCCTTCCCGACGGTCAGCCTCTGCGAGCCGTCCCTCAGCCCCTGCTCGATGCACTACCGCAACCTGATGGCGCTGGACACGGAGGCGATGCTCGCCAACCAGCCGATGGACGCGGCGGTGCTGGTCGGCGGCTGCGACAAGACGGTGCCCGCACAGCTGATGGCCGCGATCAGCGCCAACGTCCCCTCCGTCATGCTCGTGGTCGGCCCCATGCTCGCCCAGGCCTTCGAGGGCGAGCGCCTGTCCGCCTGCACGGATTGCCGCCGCTACTGGGCGCGCTACCGCGCGGGCGAGGTCACCGACGAGAAGATCGGCGTGCTGGAAGGCAAGCTCGCCACCACAGCCGGCACCTGCGGCGTGATGGGCACCGCCTCCACCATGGCCTGCATCGCCGCGACGCTCGGCTTCATGCCGCTGGAGGGCGCGAGCGCCCCCGCGGTCCATGCCGACCGGCTGCGGATCGCCGAGGATGCCGGCGCGCAGGCGGTCCGGCTGATCCGCAATCCCGTGGCGCCGCTCTCGCTCATGACTCAGGGCAACCTCGACAATGCGGCGCGCGTGCTGCTCGCCCTCGGCGGGTCGACCAACGCCATCGTGCATCTGGCCGCCATTGCAGGGCGCGCGGGGCTGTCGCTCGACCTGAAGCGCCTCGACGCGCTGTCCGAGGAAACGCCGGTGCTGGTCGACCTGAAGCCGACCGGCGAAGGCTACATGGAGGATTTCCATGCCGCCGGCGGCATGCGGGCGCTGCTGTGGGAACTGCGCGACCTGCTCGACCTCACGGCGACGGACCTCGACGGACGCACGCTCGCGGAGCGGATCGGGGACGGGTCGCACTTCGTCGACCGGAAGATCATCCGCGCCCGCGGCGAGCCCGTCTCGCCGGTCGGCGGCCTCATCGCGCTGTTCGGCTCGCTGGCACCGGACGGCGCGATCCTGAAGCGCAGCGCGGCGACGCCCGCGCTGTTCGAGACCGAGGCGCGCTGCATCGTCTTCGACGGGCTGGCCGACCTCTCGGCGCGCATCGACGATCCCGACCTCGACGTCACCCCGCAGGACATCCTCGTGCTGAAGGGTGCGGGGCCGCGCAGCCCGGCGGGGATGCCGGAAGCGGGGTACCTTCCCATCCCGAAGAAGCTCGCGCGCCAGGGCGTGAAGGACATGGTGCGCATGAGCGACTGTCGCATGTCCGGCACCGCCTTCGGCACCATCGTGCTGCACATCGCGCCGGAGGCCGCCGTCGGCGGGCCGCTCGCGCTGGTGGAGACCGGCGACCGCATTCGCCTGTCCGTGCGCGACCGCCGGCTCGACCTGCTGGTGGACGAGGCGACGCTCGCCACGCGGCGGACCGCCTGGGCCCCCGCGCCCGCGCCCGCCCGCGGCTGGGACCGGCTGGTGCATGAACAGGTGACGCAGGCGCCGCTCGGCGCGGACCTGGCCTTCCTCCGCGCCGCACCTTGATCGCGCTGCTCGGCGCGACGGGGCGCTCGGGGGAGGCGCTGGCCCGTGCCCTTGTGGCGGAAGGCACGCCCTTCCGCCCCATCGCGCGCAACCTCGCGGCATGGGATGCGGTCGGGCTGCCAGTCCCGCTCACCGTCTCGGATGTGGGCGACGCCGGCGCGCTCCAGCGCGCGCTGGCCGGCGCGACGCATGTCGTCAGCACCGTGCATGCGCGCTGGACGCCGCAGCTGCTCGCCGCGGCCGAGCCGGATGCGACCTTCGTCCTGATGGGATCGACGCGCCGCTTCTCGCGCTGGCCGGACGCGCATGGCGACGGCGTGCGGGCGGGGGAAGCCGCCTTCCTCGCCTCCGGCCGCCGCGGAGTGATGCTGCATCCGACGATGATCTACGGCGCGGCGCGGGAGGCGAATGTGCGGCGGCTCGCAGCCCTTCTCGCCCGGCTGCCGGTCGCGCCGCTGCCGCGCGGCGGGCGCGCCCTGGTGCAGCCCATCCACCAGTCCGACGTCACGCGCTGCCTGCTGGGCGCGCTGAAGCACAAGTGGCGCGAGGCCACGACGCTCGTGATCGCCGGCCCGCGAGCCCTGCCCTATCGCGACTTCCTGCGCGCGGTCGCCCGGGCGGCGGGGCTGCGCGCGCCGCCCATCCTGCCCGTGCCGGCGGGCATCCTTGTCCGCCTACTGCCGCTGCTGCGCCGGCTGCCGGGCCTGCCCTCGATCGATGCGGGAGAGATCCGGCGTCTGGCCGAAGACAAGGCCTTCGACATCGCACCGATGCGCACCCTGCTGGGCGTCGACCCGATCCCCCTTGACCAGGGTCTTGCCCTCACCTTCCCCGCGTCCCACACCTCCCGCTGACACCATCGGAGGCCGCCATGCCCATCATCAACCGTATCGCCGAGTTCCACCCGGAGATGACCGCCTGGCGGCGGGACTTCCACGAGCATCCGGAGATCGGCTTCGAGGAGGTGCGCACCTCCGCCATCGTCGCCGAGAAGCTGCGCGCCTTCGGCTGCGACGAGGTGGTGACGGGCATCGCCAAGACGGGCGTCGTCGGCGTGATCCGCGGCAACAACGCAGCCTCGGGCCGTGCCATCGGGCTGCGCGCCGACATGGATGCGCTGCCGATCCTCGAGGAGACGGGCGTGCCCTGGGCGTCCAGGACGCCCGGCAAGATGCATGCCTGCGGCCATGACGGGCACACCACCATGCTGCTCGGTGCGGCGAAGTACCTGGCCGAGACGCGCAACTTCGACGGCACCGTCTACGTCATCTTCCAGCCGGCCGAGGAAAACCTCGCGGGCGGCGAGGTGATGGTGAAGGAAGGCCTGTTCGAGCGCTTCCCGATGGAGCGCGTCTTCGGCCTGCACAACTGGCCGGGCATGCCCGCGGGCACCTTCCTCTGGCGCGAAGGGCCGGTCATGGCCGCGGTCGCCAACCTCGAGGTCACCATCACCGGCAAGGGCGCGCATGGCGCGATGCCGGACAACGGCAACGACCCGATCGTCGTCGCGGCCGCCATCGTTCAGGCGCTGCAATCCATCGTCGCGCGCAACGTCGAGCCGGTGGAGGCGGGCGTCATCACCATCGGCCACATCAATGGCGGCTTCACCTACAACGTGATCCCCGAGACCGTGCGCATGCTCGGCACCGCGCGCTGGTTCTCGAAGCATGTGGGCGACCTGCTCGAGAAGCGCTTCAAGGAGACCGTGACGGGCATCGCAGCCGCCTTCGGCGCGACCGCGACCGCCGACTTCCACCGCGCCTATCCGGCGACGGTCAACGAGGTCGAGAGCGTGCACCTTGCCGCCGACGCCGCGCGCGCCGTGCAGGGCGATGCACGCGTCGTGCCGATGCCGAAGCCGACCATGGGCGGTGAGGATTTCTCCTTCATGCTGGAGGCGAAGGCAGGCGCCTATCTCATGCTCGGCGGCGGCAAGGGCGTGGATGATCCGCTGGTCCACCATCCGAAATACGACTTCAACGACGAGATCCTGCCGGTCGGTGCCTCCTGGTGGGCCACGCTGGCAGAGCGCTTGCTGCCCCGGCAAAACTGACCGGCGCGTTAGGAGGCTGGAAACGGGTTTCAGGCAAACCTTGCCGGGTCGAACACGTCCTCCCGGAACCAGGACCATGGCCCGCTCCACTTCCCGATCCGCTTCCCCCCCCGCATCGAAGGTCGAGGCCTGGCCGCTGCTCCCGCGCCGCGCCCAACAAGGCCATCGCCCGGTCGATGAACCAGCCCAGGCAGCGGTGGCCGCGATCGTCGCGCTTGCCGCCCTGTTCCTGGCGCTGCGCTACCTGCTGCCCGGTTCGGGTCTCGGCGAGGAATTCGCCAAGCTCGTCTCGCTCTGGGGCGGGCTCGGCAGCATGGCGATCACCTACGCGCTGATGATGATGCTCGCGATCGTGCCGCTCATCATGCCGATGATGCCGGGCGAACATCCGATCAAGCAGGCGGCGCTCAACGCCTTCGATAACACCGTGCACCTGGCCTTCGTGCTGAGCGTCGCGGCGATGCTCGCGGTGATCGTGCTGCACCGCCAGGTCAACATCCCGGCGCTGATGTTCGCCGGCCAGGCGGCACTGCTGATGCTCTGCTACCGCACCCGGAACTGGCTCGCCCGGCGCGAGGAAGCCTGAGGTCTCGACGGCGGCGCCAAATCCCCCCCTCCCCCGGCCCGCTGTCACGGCACGCCTTGCTCCCGGCACCCCCGCCAGGAGCAAGGCGTTGCCATTTTCGCCACCGCCCTTGCGGCCCGCGCGCGACCCGCGCTCTCTCTCGGCAGCACGAGCCGCGAGGAGAAGCGCCATGCCGCATGACGGCCACGAGCACCACACGCCACCGCCCGATGGCTGGAAGCATTCGGGGGTGCGCGTCATCCCCGGCGACGACCTCGACACGAACACGGCGCAGACCCCGGGCATGAACCGCGCCGCGGCGATCAACGCCGCGCGCGTGGGCGCGCAGCGGATCTGGGCCGGCACCGTCCACATCCATCCGGACGCGAAGACCGGCGCGCACCACCACGGCCACCTGGAAAGCGTGATCTACGTGGTGAAGGGCAAGGCGCGCATGCGCTGGGGCGAAAGGCTGGAATTCGTGGCCGAGGCCGGGCCGGGCGACTTCATCTACGTGCCGCCCTATGTCCCGCACCAGGAGATCAACGCCTCGGCCGACGAGACGCTCGAATGCGTGCTGGTGCGCAGCGACAACGAGGCGGTCGCGATCAACATCGACATCGAGCCGGTGGAGCAGCCCGAGAACGTTCCCTGGGTGGATCCGATCCACCGCGCACCCTGATCCGCGACGCGACATGGGGCCGCCTTGCGCGGTCCCGAACCACGGGAGAAGACTAGGGCCGCCGACAGGAACCGGGACCCCGCCATGCGCCGACTCGCCGCCCTGCTACCCCTGCTCGCATGCCTCGCGGCGCCCGCCGCAGCGCAGCATCTGCGGATCGGCCTCACTTCCGACCCGGACGTGCTGGACCCGACGCTCTCGCGCACCGTCACCGGGCGGCAGGTCTTCGCCGCCATGTGCGACAAGGTGGTCGATATCGACGAGCAGTTGCGCATCGTCCCCCAGCTCGCCACGGCCTGGCGCTGGGAGGATGGCGGGCGCGCCCTCGTCCTCACGCTCCGCCAGGGCGTGCGCTTCCATGATGGCGAAGCGCTGACCGGGGAATCGGCCGCGATCGGCCTGCGCCGGCACATCGAGACGCAGGGCTCGACACGCCGAGCCGAGATGGGGCCGGTGACCGAGGTGGTGCCGACCGGCCCCTTCGAGGTGACGATACGCCTTTCGGAGCCCTTCGCGCCGCTGCTCGCCGCGCTGGCGGACCGGGCCGGCATGCTCGTCTCGCCCCGCCAGGCGCGCGTGACGGGCGCGGACTTCCAGCGCGAGCCCGCCTGCGCCGGCCCCTTCCGCCTGACGCGCCGCGTGGCGCAGGACGTGATCGAGTTGGAGCGCTTCGACGGCTACTGGGACCGCGCCAACGTCCATATCGCGCGCATCACCTACCGGCCGATCCCGGATGCGACGGTGCGGCTCGCGAATCTCCGCGCCGGTGCGCTCGACATCATCGAGCGCATCAGCCCCTCTGACGTGCCGGAGGTGCGGCGGGACCAGCGCGTGCGGCTGGTGCAGGCGCCCTCCCTCGCTTCCTTCTACATCGCGATCAACGTCGCGCATGGGCCGCGGGCGGATACGCCGCTCGGGCGTGATCCGCGCGTGCGGGAAGCCTTCGAGCGCAGCATCGACCGCCAGGCGCTGGTGAACGTCGCCTTCGAGGGGCTGTGGCAGCCGGGCAACCAGTCCGTGCCCCCGGGGCATCCCTTCTACGCGGCCTCCGTGCCAATCCCGCCGCGCGACGTGGCCCGCGCCCGCGCCCTGCTGCGCGAAGCGGGGCACCAGCGGGTGCGCGTGCGGCTCGCCGTGCCGAACACGACCGACTACATGCAGGCCTCCGAGGTCATCCAGGCCATGGCCGCCGAGGCCGGCTTCGATGTCGAATTGCAGGTGATCGAGACGGCGACGCTGCTGCGGCAATGGACGGTCGGGGATTTCGAGGCGCTGATCATCCAATGGTCCGGCCGCGTCGACCTCGACGCCAACATCTTCGCCTTCAAGGCGTGCGGCGTGCCGCTCAATGGCGGTCGCTACTGCAACCCGGAGGTCGATGCGGCGATGACCGAGGGCCGGCGCAGCGTGGACCCGGCCGTGCGGGCCGCGGCCTATGACCGCGCTGCGCGGCTCTACCTCGCGGACCGGCCCTACATCTACCTCTGGCACCCGCTGACGCTGCACGGCACCGGGGCGGCGATCGAGGGCTTGCGCCCGGTGCCGGACGGCCTCATCCGTGTGCAGGGCCTGCGGGGCGCCAGGGGGTAGGAAACGATGGCTGATACGATGCGCGCGGCGGTGGTGACGGCGGATGGCGTCCAGGTGCGCGAGGTTCCGCGCCCGGCGCCCGGGCCGGAAGAGGTGCTGGTGCGCGTGCGCGCCGCCACGCTGAACCGCGCCGACCTCGGCGTCGCCGCGGGCCATTCGCATGGCGCGATGGGCGGGGCTGGCACCATCCTCGGCCTCGACTTCGCGGGTGAGGTTGCCGCCGTCGGCAGCGCGGTGACGGGCATGAAGCCGGGCGACCGCGTCACCTGCTCGGGCGCCGGCGGCTATGCCGAATACGCGGTGGCCGACATGGGGCGCGTGATGCCGGTGCCGGACCGCAACATGTCCTGGGAGCAGGCGGCCGCGCTGCCGGTCGCGCTCGGCACCATGCATGACGCGCTGGTGATGAACGGCCGGCTGGCGAAGGGGGAAAGCGTGATGATCCTCGGCGCCTCCTCCGGCGTCGGGCTGATGGCGCTGCAGATCGCCAAGTTCCTGGGGGCGGCAACGGTGGTCGGCACCTCGACCGATGCCGGGCGGCGGGCACGGCTCGCGGAATTCGGGGCCGACCTTGCGGTCGACACGAAGGATGCGGGCTGGGTGGACCAGGTTCTGGCCGCGACGGGCGGCAAGGGCGTGAACCTCGTCATCGACCAGATCTCGGGCGGCACGATCAACGCCGCGATGAAGGCGACCGCCATCCTGGGCCGCATCGTGAATGTCGGCCGGCTGGGCGGCGCGCGCGCGGAATTCGACTTCGACCTGCATGCCACCCGCCGTATCGCCTATATCGGCGTGACGCACCGGACGCGGTCGCGCGAGGAGATCCGTGCCGAATACGCGGCCATGCGGCGCGACCTCTGGGCCGCCGTGCAGGAAGGGCGCTTCGGCATCCCGATCGACAAGGTCTTCCCGCTCGACCAGGCGGTGGAGGCGCTGGCGCACATGAAGGCCAACCAGCATTTCGGCAAGATCGCACTGTCGATCTGAGGAGACGGACATGCACGACCTTGTGATCCGCGGCGGCACGGTGGTGGACGGCACGGGCGGCGCGCCGCGCGAATCCGATGTCGCCATCTCCGGCGGCCGCATCGTCGAGGTCGGCACGGTCGCGGGCCGCGGCGCGGAGGAGATCGCGGCGAAGGGGCTGCTGGTCACGCCGGGCTTCGTCGACATCCACACGCACTACGACGCGCAGGCGACCTGGAGCGAGCGGCTCGTCTCCTCCTCCATCAACGGCGTCACCACCGCGCTGATCGGCAATTGCGGCGTGGGCTTCGCCCCCTGCCGGCCGGAACGGCGGGACATGCTGGTCAAGCTGATGGAGGGGGTGGAGGACCTGCCCGAGGTCGTGCTGACCGAGGGCCTACCCTGGTCCTGGCAGTCCTTCCCCGACTACCTGAACTTCCTCGGCGGGCGGCGCTACGACACCGACATCGCCGCGATGGTCACCCACGCGCCGCTGCGCGTGCATGTCATGGGCGAGCGCGCGGAGGCGCATGCGGAAGCGACGCCGGAGGAATGCGCCGAGATGGCCCGGCTGGCAGCCGAGGGGCTCGCTGCGGGCGCGGTCGGCATCTCGACCTCCCGCGCGTTGGCGCACCGGACGCTCGATGGGCGCCACATCCCGACGCTGGGCGCGCCGGAAGCCGAGCTGGAGGCCCTCGCCCGCGCGTTGCGCGCCCATGGCAGCGGCTGGCTGCAGGTGATCTCCGACTTTGACGACCCGCCCGAGGAGGAATTCGCACGCCTGCGCCGCGTCGCCGCCGTCTCAGGGCGGCCGATGACCTTCTCGCTGCTCCAGCGTGAATCGAAGCCGACCTTCTGGCGCTGGCTGCTCGATCGCGTCGAGGAGGCGAACGCGGCGGGCGTGACGATGCTCGGCCAGGTGATGGGCCGGCCCGTCGGGTTGATGTTCGGCTTCGAACTGTCCCAGCATCCCTTCCTGACGCGGCCGTCATTCCGGGAGGTGATGCACCTGCCGCTGCCCGAGCGCGTGGCCGCGCTGCGCGACCCGGCGCGGCGCGCGCGCATCCTCGCCGAAGCCACCGACGACCCGGCGCTCAAGGCGCGGCTGAACAACTGGGGCAAGATCTTCCCGCTGGGCGATCCGCCGGATTACGAGCCGCCGCCGGAACGCTCCGTCGCCGCCATGGCGGCCGCGCGCGGCATGACGCCGGAGGCGCTTTGCTACGACCTGATGCTGGAACGCGACGGCCGCGCCATCCTCAACCGGCCGCTGCTGAACTACGCGGATGGCGACCTCGAGGCGATCCGCGAGATGATGACCCATCCGCACACGCTGATGGGCCTTGGCGATGGCGGGGCGCATGTCGGCTACATCTGCGACGCCTCCTGCATGACGCATATGCTGGTGCATTGGGCGCGGGACCGCGCCCGCGGGCCGCTGCTGCCGGTCGAGCAGGCGGTCAGGCGCATCAGCCGCGACAATGCCGCGGCGATGGGGCTGGCCGATCGCGGCGTGATCGCGCCCGGGATGAAGGCCGACCTGAACGTGATCGACTTCGGCCGCCTGCGCATGCGGGCACCGGAGATGCGCTACGACCTGCCCGCCGGCGGCAAGCGCCTGGTGCAGCAGGCGGAAGGCTATGTCGCGACCATCCTGTCGGGCGCCGTCACCTATCGGGAGGGCGAAGCGACCGGCGCCCTGCCCGGCCGCCTCGTCCGCGGCCCGCAGCGCGCAGCCTAGGACCAAATGGCAGCCGCTTCGAGCGGCCGCGCGAGCAGCCCCTGCGCCGCGCACCAGCGACTGGCCAGCGCGATCGCGGGGGTCAGCGCGTCCCGCGTCGTCGTCGCGGAACCGAACATGCCGAGCAGCCCGGCCACCAGGCCAGCGTCGCGCGCGAGGTCGGACTTCAACACCACCAGGTGGTTCACCGGCACGAAGCCGTGCCGCGCCTGGAAAGCGCGCCCGGCGGCCGCGACGTCCGGAAAGACGGGGCGGAGATCGTCGCCGGCGGGCAGGTCGTTGCCGAAGATCGCGGCGTCGAGTTCGCCTGTCCGCAGCATCGCCGTCATGTCGGCGCCGGCGGCCGCACGGGTGCAGAAGGGCGGGTCGCGGAAGGTCGGAACATGCGCGTCCTCGAAGGTCGTCCAGGCGATCGCATCGGGTGCGACGCCGTGTTCCGCCGCCAGCGTCCCGCGCAGCCACATGCCCGTCGTCTGGCTGTAGGCCCGCACGCCGACGCGCTTGCCGGCCAGGTCGGCCGGCCCGCGGACCGATCCATCCGCGCGGCAGAGCAGCGCGCCTTCCTGGAAGCGCGCTGCCATGACGACGGGCAGCAGGGTGATGGGCACGTCCGCTTCCTTCGCCATCAGGAAGGTCGCGATCGCCATTTCGCTGACGTCGTAGCGGAGCTCGCGCACCATCGGCGCGAAGGCGCGGCTGATCGGCTTCACCGCGACGCGCTCGAGCCGCAGCGCCGGCGTCTCGGGCAGCGACGCGGTGTGCGGATAGTCGCCGAGCGCGGCGGTCAGCACCCGCGCGCTCACGCGCCGACCTCGGCGAAGAAGGCATCCACCAGCGCGTTGAATTCCCGCGCCCGCTCGAACTGCGCGGAATGGCCGGCCTTGAGCAGCGGCGCGACGCGTGCGCCGGGAATGTCGCGCGCCATCGCCGCCGCCGCGAAGGGCGGCAGCACGATGTCCTCCTCCGGCGGGACGAACAGCACGGGACATTTCGCGGCAATCAGCTCCGCCGGCGCGCGGCGGCGATGCGCGTCGAGCTTCGCCCGCACCGCTTCCCGGTCGAAGCCCTGGTTCAGCCCGAAGATGTGCTGATAGAGGTGGTAGAGTGCGGGCTGTTCCTCCGCCATGCGCGCGCCGGCGGCCGGGTTGATTCCTCGTTCGGCCAACGCCGCCCGAGCCGCCGCACTCTCCTGCTTCCAGGCATCGAGGCGCGCGCGTTCCGGCTCCCGCATCTGGCGCGGGTCGAGCGAGCCCGTCGTCGCGCCGAGCACCAGCGCCTTCACCCGGCCCGGGCGCAGCAGCGCGTATTCCACGCCGGTCCAGCCGCCCATGGACTGGCAGATGATGCGCACCTCGCCGAGGCCGAGTTCATCCACCAGCGCCACGAGGTCCGCCGCGTAGTGCTGCGGGTCGGGGCCTTCCGCCGGCGCGGTCGAGGGAAAGAAGCCGCGATGGGAGAAGGCGACGCAGGTGTAGCGCGGCGCGAAATGCGCCACCTGCTGCCACCAGGTCATGAGGTTGCCGCCAAGACCGTGGGCGAAGACGATCGCCGGCCCCTCGCCCGTCACCTCGTAGCGGATGCGCGCATCGGGCCGGTCGATCCAGCCAGCGCGGCGCGGCGGCGCGACGAGGGTCACGACAGCGTCTCGACCACATGCGGGAAGACGGACTGGTAGCCCTCCCCCCATACGATCTTCTTGTCGGAATTGCGTGCCGCCTGCGCGCCGCGCTGCTGGGCGACGCGGGTGTAGTACTCCCAGAGGTGCTCCTGCCCCTCCATGCACTCGATCGCCGCGCGCTTCTTCGCCCAGACGCTGCCGATGTCGAGCAGCACGTCGGGCTTCCAGTTGCACTGTTCCGGCTGATGCGGCTCGAACAGGAAGACCGGCGGGGCGCCGAGCACCTTCTGCCCCGGATTGTGCCCATGCGCCTGTGCGGTGATGCGCGCGTTCTGCGCCCAGGCCGAGACCGTCGGATGGTCGTGGTTGTAGATGTCGTCCTTGCTGTGGGTCAGCATGAACTCCGGATGGATGGCACGGTAGACGTCCACCAGGCGGAAGAAGGCGGCTTCCGTCAGGTTGATCGGATAGTCGCCGAGGTCCCAGAACTGGATGTCGTGCACGCCGAGCGCGGTCGCGGCCTTCCTCGCCTCCGCCTCGCGCGCCTGCTTCACGCGGTCCAGCGTCATGCCGGGCAGGCGCCAGAGCTTCGCGGATTCGCCCCTCTCCCCATAGGAGAGGCAGATGACCGTGACCTCGAACCCCTTCTCCGCATGCAGCGCGATGGCGCCACCGCAGCGCCAGACGAAATCGGCGGAATGGGCGCTGACGACGAGGGCGGTGCGGGCCATGCGGGTCCTCCTGGCGACGGGGCGCGCTCTGGCGGGACGGCCGATGCGCGCCTAGGCTGGCCGCCCCGATTACCGCAGGAGGCGCCCGCCCGCCATGGCCCCCACGTCCGACACCTTCGACTACGTCATCGTCGGCGCCGGCGCGGCCGGCTCGATCCTCGCGGCGCGGCTGACGGAGGATCCCGGCACCAGCGTCTGCGTGCTGGAAGCGGGGCCGCCCGACCGCAACTTCTTCATCCATCTGCCGGCCGGCTTCATCAAGACGCTGGTCGATCCGTCCGTCACCTGGCAGTTCAGCACGGAGCCCACGGAGCGCACCGGCGGACGGCGGATCAAGACCATCCAGGGGCGCACGCTGGGCGGGTCATCTTCCGTCAACGGCATGATCTACAATCGGGGGCAGCCGGCGGATCTCGACAGCTGGGCGCAGCGCGGCAACCGCGGCTGGGGCTACGCCGATTGCCTGCCCTACTACATGCGGACCGAACAGCGCATCGGCTACGGCCGCGACGACCGGCGGGGCAAGTCGGGTTCCCTGCCGGTGACGGACATGGACTGGATCCATCCGCTCTCGGAAGCCTTCATGGAAGGCTGCGTGGCGGCGGGGCTGCCGCGCAACCCGGACTACAACAGCGGCGACCAGGCCGGCGTCGGCTACTTCCAGCGTGGCATCCAGAAGGGCTGGCGCGTTTCCGCCGCACGCGCCTTCCTCAAACCCGCCATGGCGCGGCCGGAGCTGGAAGTGCGCACCCATGCGCGCGCCTGCGGCATCATCTTCGAAGGCAAGCGCGCCGTCGGCATCCGCTACGTGACCGAACGCGGCGGCGCGGTGCGTGAGGTGCGCGCGCGGCGGGAGGTGATCCTGTCCTCGGGCACGGTGAACACGGCGCGGCTGATGCAGCTTTCGGGTATCGGGCCGGCCGCGACGCTGGCGCGGATCGGCGTGCCGGTCTTCCACGAATTGCCGGTCGGCGAGAATTTCCGCGACCACTACGCCTCGCGTCTCGTCATGCGCGCCAAGCCCGGCGTCGAGACGTTGAACGAACTCGCCCGCGGCTTCGGCCTGGTCAAGCAGGTGGCGCGGTGGGCGACGGGCAAGCCCTCGATCCTCGCGACCGCGCCGTCTCATGTCCACCTCTTCTGGAAATCGTTCGAGGGGCTGGACGAGCCCGACCTGCAGGGTGTCTTCACCCCCGGCTCCTACGCCGAGGGCAAGGTCTATGTGCTGGACGACTATCCGGGCTGCACCGCCGGCGCCTGGCAGCACCGGCCCGAAAGCACCGGCTGGGTGCGCGCGAAGAGCACCGATGTCTTCGAGGACCCCGAGATCCAGCCCAACTACCTGAGCGACGAAAACGACCGGCGTGTGCATATCGGCGGCATCCGCCTGATCCGCCGCCTGCTGCACATGCCGCAGATGATGAAGCATCTGGAGCGCGAGACGCTGCCCGGCGTGAATGTCGACCGCGATGACGAGCTGCTCGACTTCGCCTATCGCAACGGCAGCACGACCTACCACCTGATCGGCACCTGCCGCATGGGGCCTGAGACGGACCGAACCTCGGTCGTCAACGACCGGCTGCAGGTGCATGGGCTGGACGGGCTGCGCATCGTCGATGCCTCAGTCATGCCGTCCATGCCGTCCGCCAACACCTATGCGACGACGATGATGATCGCGGAGAAGGCCTCCGACTTCATCCGCGGCCGCGCCCCGCTGGAAGCGGCGGCGTGAGCGACCGCCCCTGGTCCTTCGACCAGCCCGTCGCCTCCCGCGGCTATCGCTGGTGGTACGTGGACGCGCTGTCGGAGGATGGCGCGCATGGCATCACCATCATCGCCTTCATCGGCACGGTCTTCTCGCCCTGGTTCGCCTGGGCGCACCGGCGAGGGGAGGTCGACCCGGCCGAGCATTGCTGCATGAACGTCGCCCTCTATGGCCGGCCGAAGCGCTGGGCGATGACGGACAGGCGCGCGACGGCGCTGAAGCGGGATGCGGACAACCTCGCGATCGGGCCCAGCACGCTGCACTGGGACGGCACGGCGCTGACCATCGGCATCGAGGAACGCACCGCGCCGGTGCCCTCGCGCCTGGCCGGCCGCGTGCGCGTGATCCCCGAGGCAGTCTCGACCCGCGGCTTCGTGCTGGACGGCGCCGGGCGGCATCGCTGGCAGCCCATCGCGGCACGCGCGCGTGTCGAGGTGACCATGACGCACCCAGCGCTGCGCTGGTCCGGCCCGGCCTATTTCGACACCAATACCGGCACCGCCCCGCTCGAGGAGGATTTCGCCGAGTGGGACTGGTGCCGCGCACCGATGCGCGACGAGACGGTCGTGCTCTACAACGCGACGCGGCGGGACAACACGCACCAGTCGCTGGCACTGCGCGTGAAGCGTGACGGCGCGGTGGAGGACATGGAACCGCCCTCGCCCGCCCGCATGGCGCCGACGCTCTGGCGCCTGCCGCGGCCGACCCGGGCGGAAGGCGGGCAGGCGCGTGCCGTGCGCACGCTGGTCGATGCGCCCTTCTATTCGCGGTCGGAGATCCGCACCCACCTGCTGGGGCAGGAGACGACGGCGGTGCACGAGTACCTGAACCTCGCGCGCTTCCGCTCGCCGATCCTCTATTCGATGCTGCCCTTCAGGGTGCCGCGGACGCTGCGGTAGCGCCGCCCCCGCGCCAGCCGACATCAAGCGTCGCGACCTCCCCGAAGGTCGCGCGCCGGGCCATCGCCTCCCGGATGATGGGCCAGGAGGTCGCGGTCATGGTCAGGAAGGGCCTCGGGTCGCGTGCTGACCAGGTCACGTCGCGTGTCGTCGCCAGCGTGCGCAGCTTCCGCCCGAAGCCACCGCCGCGGAACACCGAAAGCTGCGTCTCGGTCAGGCAGGAATAGAATTGCTGCAGCCGTCGCTCCGGTCGGAAGCGCAGCGGATGCGCGGGGTCGAGCACGGCGCGGGCCAGGTCGTCGCGCTCGAAGAAGTGCAGCCCGCTGGTGGTGCGCGGGTTGCACTCGATCGCCCAGGGCCTTCCCTGCCCGTCCAGCATGAAGTCGAAGGAGAGAAAGCCCGTCCAGCCCGTCGCCGCGGCGTAGTCGCGCACGAAGGCGTCGATGAGCGGGTCCTCCACCCGCTCGAAGGCGATGCTGACAGAGCCCGATTGCATCAGCCCCTGATAGACCACGGTGCCACTGACCACGCCGGCATGGACCAGGGAACAGGTGCTGCGCTCCGGCCCGGCAATGCGCGCCTGCACGATGGCGGGGGCGTCGGGATCGGCGGCGGGAAGCGGTTCCCCCAGGCGGATCACCCGCACGCCACGACCCGAGCAGGCGTGCAGCGGCTTGACCACGACATCCTGCCGCGCGGCGAGTTCACCCGCCGCCTGACTGCCCAGCGGATGCGTCAGCGGCACAGCGAGACCCCATCGTGCGGCCTGCGCCGCGAAGGCGCCCTTGTCATGCGCCGTGAGCACCGCATCGGCCGGCATCGCGAAGAGGCGCGTCCGATAGGGCAGCCGGCCATGCAGCGCGGCGACGTGGACGACCTCCTCGGAGACCGGCACGACCAGATCCACGCCTTCCTCGGCAATGATGCCGAGCAGCGCGGCGAGATAGGCTTCCCGGTCCTCCGCCGGTGCCGGTACGACGATGCTCCGCGCGACGGTGTTGGACGCCCCGGCGAGGTGCTTGCGGAAGGGTTCCGCCACCAGCACGCGCCAGCCCGCGGCATGGAAGGCGCGCGCCAGGTCGAGCGCCTTGGGCAGCCGGCCGAGCGTGAGGAGGACGGTGCTCATCGCGCCTTGGCGACCGTCACCATCACCTGTTCGACCGGGCGCGTGGTCAGGCGCGCGGCGGGGCGCACCTTTTCCGGCGCTTGCGCACGGAAATCGAAGCGGCGGAACAGGCGGGCGACCAGCAGCACGGCTTCGACCTGCGCGAAGGCGGCGCCGGCGCAGACGCGCGGGCCGATGCCGAAGGGAATGTAGGCGCCGGCGGCAACCTCCCCTTCCCGCGCCGCGTCGAAGCGGTCCGGGTCGAAGATGTGCGGCCGCTTCCAATAGGCCTGGTGGCGATGCAGCACCCAGGGCGCCACCATCACCAGCGCGCCCTTGCGGATGGGATAGCCGTCGAGCGAGGTCGCCTCGTTCGCCACGCGCGGCAGGAAGGTGATCGGCGGATAGAGGCGCAGCGTCTCCCGGAACACGTTGCGCACGAAGGGCAGCTTCCGGGTGTGCTCGAAGGTGATGGGGCCGTCGCCACAGACCTCCGCGACCTCGGCGCGCAGCCGCGCGACGAGGGCGGGCTGCGTCGCGAGGAGGAAGAAGACCCAGGTAAGCGCGCTCGCGCTCGTCTCGTGGCCGGCGAGGAACAGCACGCCGAGTTGGTCGATCAGTTCCTTGCGCGTGAAGGCGCGGTCCTCGGCGTCGCGCGCCTCCATCACCGCCTTGCAGATGTCGTCGAAATCCGCGCCTTCCGCCAGGTGCGTGTCGAGCAGCGCGCCGAGATGGCTGCGGATCAGCGTGCAGGCATCGAGCACGTGCTTCTTCTGCGGGATGCGCGTCCAGGCGCGATCCATGATCAGGCGGCGGATCTCCACCTGCGCCACGCTGCGCTCGAAATCGGTGAAGGCGTCGAAGACCTCGTGCGCCACCTGGGTCTGCAGGCTGGTCGAGAAGACCGTGCGGCAGATGATGTCCGCCGTCAGGTGGCTCATCATCAGGTCGAGGGAGAAGGCCTCGCCGGTCGCCGCAAGGCGGGAGAGCGACGCCTCCGCCTCCTCCGCCCCGGCCTCCATCGCCGGGAAGGCGCGGTTGACGCGCATCATGGTCAGCGCCGGGTCGATCATGGCGCGCTGGCGCCGCCAGGTGTCGCCCGAGGAGACGAAGATGGAATCGCCGATCAGCGGATCGAGCGCGTTCACCATCAGGTCGCTCTTGGGGAAGATGCCTTCGGGGTCCGAGAGAACGTGCCGCACCAGGTCCGGCCGGTTGACGATGATGGTGGAACGGCGCGACCAGCCGAGCGGGCCGATCGGCATGCGATACGCCTCGGCCGGCAGCAGGCCGAGCAGGTTGCCGTCGCCTTCCATCAGCGCGCGGATAAGCGCGATGACGGCCGGCAGGGATCGCGGGTGGGGCGGTTCGAACGGCGCCCAGGGTAGGATCGGCAGGGCGAGCGAGGCACTCATCGCGTGGCCTTCGTGGCGGGCTGCGGTGCGCCAGATAAGCACCCCATTCCGTTTCTTGACAGACGTATCTGTCACGGCTGATTGTCAGTCGGTCGCAGAGGGTGCCGCGTGATGGAACTGATGCTGTTCCACGGCCTGATCGCCGCCCATATCGTCACGGGTGCCACCGGAGCGATCGCCTTCTGGGTGCCCGTGCTGGGCCGGAAGGGTGGGGCAAACCATCGCTGGTGGGGCAGGCTGTTCAACCGCTGCATGCTCATCACCGGAAGCCTCGCCATGTGCATGGCGACACTGACCCTGATCGACCCGATCGGCACCCATCCGCACCTGGAAGGGCGCTTCGAGCCGTCCTTCCTGCGCGGCATCTTCGGTTGGATGATGCTGACGACGGGCGTGCTGACGGTGAACCTCGCCTGGTATGGCTGGCTCGCGGTGCTGAACAAGCGCGGCGGGCATGCGCGCAACCGCACGCCGTTGAACCTGTGGCTGCAATTCGCGCTGCTGCTCGCCTCGCTGAACTGCTCCTTCCAGGGCTGGCTGATCGGCCAGCCGCTGATGCATGGCATCGCCATCGTCGGCATCGCGACGGTCGTGACCAACATGCGCTTCCTGCGCAGCGAATCGCCCGGCCCGACCTACTGGCTCAAGGAACATGTGAAGGCGCTCGTGGGCGCGGGCATCTCCGTCTACACCGCCTTCATGGCCTTCGGGTCCGTGCGCGTCCTGCCCGAACTGGCGCTGCACCCCGTGATGTGGGCCATCCCCTGCGCGACCGGCATCGCCATCATCCTCTGGCACTGGCGCGCGGTAGACCGGCAATCTGCCGCGCGCCGAGCGGCCCCGGCCTGACGCGGCGTGCCTGATCCACGCGTCATCGTCGTCGGCGCCGGCGCCGGCGGGCTCGCCGCCGCCGCCGACCTCGCCCG
>NZ_JACADQ010000279.1 GCF_016106015.1 Neoroseomonas rubea | reverse complement strand
GCGAAGGCGATGTGCGGGCCGGCGGCGGACCGCGCCCAGGGCCGCCCGGCCCGGTCCACCGCGCTGACCGCGACGGCCCAGGGATGCGCGGCGGGATAGAGCGGTGCCGCGCGCGGCCCGTCATTGCCCGCCGCCGCGACGAACAGCACGCCCTGCGCGGCGGCTTCCGATCCCATCTGTTCCACCACCGCATTCTGCGGGCCGACGACCGAGACATTGGCGATGCGCGCACCGATCGCCGCGGCGCGGGCGAGCGCGGCGGCGATGTCAAAGGCGTCGGCCGATTCGCCATCCGGGCCGAGGTGGAAGGCATCCAGCACCGCGATCCGCACGCCGGGGAGATGGGCCGCAAGCCGCAGCGCCACCGCCGTGCCATGGGCCGTGCGCGCGGGGCGGCGGCCGGCGCCGCGCAGCGTTTCCTGCCGTTCGATCACACCCGCCAGGGCCGGGTGGCGCGGATCCACGCCCGTGTCGATGATGGCGAACAGTCCGGGTTGCGTCGCGAGGCAGGACGGCGCGGCGGAGGTGGCTTCACCCGCCGGCACTTCGGCACTGGCATCGGGCGTCGCCGCCAGGCGATAGCGATGGTTGCGGTCCGCCAGCACGCCCGGCGCGATGCCGCGAAGGCGGGCGAGCGCCGCGGCTTCGGTCAGCCCCTGAGGACCGCGCAGGCGCGCGAGCCCCGGGCGGCTGGCCAGCACGGTGAAGCCCTGCGCGCGCAACCGCGACAGCGCATCGTCCGGCAGCCGCGCGGCGACGATCTCCACCCGCGGGGCCGGGCGCGCGGCCGGCGCGGTCGGAGCAGCACCGAACACACGGTCCAGCGAGCGCTGCCAGGATTGCGGCATGGGGATTCGGCCGGGATTGGGGCCTAGGTTCATCGGCCCGCCATTCCCGCTCCAGCCGCGGCCGCCGCCTCCGTCGCCCCCGCCGGGTCCACTGCCCCCCGCACTGCCGCCAGCGCCAGCGCCGGCCCCCGCGCCACCGCCGGACCCGCCATCGTCGCCGTCATCATCCGCGAGTGCCGGCCCTCCCCCGAGCAGGAGAAGGAGCCCGACCAGCGCCACCACATCGAACCCGCGACCGCGCAAGCCTCTCGCCCTCGCCAGACCATTCTTCTCCGGATATGAGACAGAGGCAGAGTTGCGCCACCCCTTATGCTGCGGAGTCGTCATCGCGTGTCCTCCTTCCAAGCGGATCTGGTCGCGCTGCTGCCGCGCCTGCGCCGCCTGGCCCGGGCGCTGACCGGCAGCCCGGCGGCGGCCGACGACCTGGTGCAGGACGCCTGCGAGCGTGCACTGCGCAACCAGTCGGCCTTCGAACCCGGAACGCGTTTCGATGCCTGGATGTTCCGGGTGCTGCGGAATTTGTGGCTGGACAGCCATCGCCGCCGGGCCGCCCGCGGCGGGGTGCATGAGACGATCGACGTCGCCGAGACGATCTCCGGGGCCGATGGTGCCGAAATTGTGGCATTGCGGCTCACCGTGAGGGATGTGGAACGGGGGATGCTGCGTTTGCCGGAGGAGCAACGCGAGGCCTTGGCCCTGACATGCATCGAGGAATTCACCTTCGCCGAGGCGGCGGCCCTTCTGGGCATACCGCCGGGGACGGTGATGAGCCGGGCGGCGCGGGGACGCATGGCACTGGCGCGGATGCTGCGACCCGCCCCAGGAGGGGACGAATCATGAGCGTCACCGACGAGACCCTGCTGCTCTTCGTCGACGGCCTGCTGCCGGAGGCCGAGGCCGAGGCCATCGCCGCCGCGCTCGAATCCGACCCCGCGCTGGCCGAACGCGCCGCGCTGCTGGCCGAGGGCCGGGACGCCGCGCAGCGCGCCTTTGCCGACACGCTGTCCGAGCCCGTGCCCGCCCACCTGGTCGCCGCGGCGATGGCCCCGGCGGCGGGGAATGACAATCGCGCGGGCTGGCGGCGGACCGGCTTCGGGCTGCTCGCAGGCGTCGCCGCGGGCTTCGCCCTGGCCCTCGCGCTGCCCGGCGGCGAGGGGGACGGGATGCTGACGCCCCGCATCCTCGCCGCGCTGGACTCGCGCGCTGGCACGGTCGGCGGCGGCGTGATCGTGGCGGGCACCCACGCGACCGAGGCCGGGACCATCTGCCGCGCCTTCACGGTGGCCGAGCGGGCCGGCGGCATGGCCGGCCTCGCCTGCCGGGAGGAGGATGGCTGGCGGCTGCGCGCCGCCGTCGCCCGCGCCGGCGGGGGCGGCTACCAGCCCGCGAGCGGCGTCGATCCGCTGATCGGGGAAGTGCTCGAACGGCTCGGCGCCGGCCCCGCGCTGCCGCCCGAGCAGGAGGACGCCGCCCGCCGCCGTGGCTGGACGCCGGCGCACTGACGCGATGGCGGCCCGGGCTGCCATCGGCACGGCATCGCGCGCTGCCGTGGAATGCCCCGCCGGTCGATAGCCATCGTTCACAGCGTCGACCCTTGTAGGAGCGGGATTGCGCCCCGGGATGGCGGGGCACCTGCGCGCCGAACCGAAGGCAGACAGCCCGCCGGGTAGCGCCATGCAGCCAGGCCGAAAAGGAAGTGCCGGGCCACCCCCCAGCGGCCCGGCACCCACCCCCGGCATCCAAGCGGCCCAGCGACAGACCCGCCGCATGGTGGCGGGGCGGTCCCGTCTCCGGGACCGCCCTTCGCCTCAGCCGAAGGAGAAGTCGTCGCTTGTCAGCGACGCGACGCGCACGCCGACCAGCGTCACCGAGATCCCGTCGAGCGGATTGCCCCAGGATACGACCGCGTTGCCGCCGGCATCCTGGCGAAAGCGCAGGTCGGAGAAGTCGTCCACACCGGCATACGCGATCTGGATCTTGTCGTTGGTGACCGAGAAGTCGGTGATGCGGTCCGAACCCGTGCGGCCCTCGAAGCGGAAGGTGTCGTCGCCCTCGCCGCCCGACATCAGGTCGTTGCCGAGGCCGGCGAGGAAGAGGTCGCTGCCCTCACCGCCACGCATCGTGTCGGCGCCCGCACCGCCATCGAGCGTGTCGTGGTCGGCGCCGCCTTCCATCAGGTCGTTGCCGTTGCCGCCGCGCAGCACGTCGTCGCCGGCCTCGCCGAACATGCGGTCGAAGCCATCGCCGCCTTCCAGCGTGTCGTTGTCCGCGCCAGCATGGAGGACATCGGCTTCGGTCCCGCCGCGCAGCAGGTCGTTGCCCTTGCCGCTGCGGAGGATGTCGGCGCCCGCGCCGCCGTCGAGCGTGTCGTTGCCGTCGTCATCGACCAGCACATCGGCGCCCGCATCGCCGAACAGCACGTCGTTGCCGTCGCCGCCGACCAGGCTGTCGATGCCGTTGCCGCCGCGAATGGTGTCGTCCTCGCCGCCGCCGAAGGCGGTGTCGTTGCCGTCGCCGCCGATAATGCTGTCGTTCCCGGCCTCGCCGTACAGCACGTCGTTGCCGAGACCGCCGAAGATCTCGTCGTTCCCGGACCGGCCGAAGATGATGTCGGCCAGGCTGCTGCCGACGAGGCGATCATTGTCCTCGGTGCCGTAGATGGTGGGCATCGTCCTTTCTCCCGGTTCTCTTGCGGCCGGCGCGGGGGTCACCCGATCCGGTTGCCGGCTCAACGCGCGGAAGCGTGACGTTCATCCCAGGGGCAGAGCCATGGCGCTCGCCCCGGTGGCCGACTGGCGGCCGGCCGCGCCACGGTGAAGGCGCGGACCAGCACCCGCCGAAAGCCAGATCCGACTGTCACGCCGGGCTAGCGCGCTCCCCGCAACCAGCGAACAGGACCGGCGCGACCCTGGGAGCCACCATGCCAACAGCCCATGGGCGCAACCTTTGGGCGGCAAGTGCTTCGACGTTCGGCTCGGCGCGCAGCCGCCCCACCGCCGCGAATCGCGCGCGATCCGTCCTTTCGAACGGCTGTCCTGCTCCGGAAGCCATTGGGTCTCGTGCATGGAATCGCATCACGCCGCGTCCGCTTGATCGGATGGCGCTGCAGCCCGCGCCATCCTGCGCCGCGGGTCACTCGCCCGAATCGCTGCCCGCCGACCATTCCGCGATGCGCGAGAGGTGGTCGTAGTCCCCGCCCGCCGCTGCCCGCCCGGGATGGGGGCGGGAGAGGAAGGGCGCGTCGCCCAGCAGCCAGCGCTCCGCCAGCGCGACCAGTCGCTCCGCCGCCAGGTCGGCGTAGCGCGCGCCATCCTCGGACTCGGCGCCGAGGGAGCGGACTTCCCCCGGCTGCTCGCCGCCGGTCAGGCGCCAATAGAGCAGGTCCCCGACCAGCCCTTCCCCGGTGCCCGGAAAGGCGCCCTGTTCCAGCAGCCAGGCCTCGATCGGCAGCTGTGGCGCGCCGCCGGCGGCCAGGTCGCGCGCCTTCGGGACCACGCCGGTCTTGTAGTCCACCACGCGCCAGGACCCGTCCGGCAGTCGGTCGAGCCGGTCGGCGCGGGCCTCGACCTCCACATCGCCGCCGGGCAGGCGCAGCAGCGCCTTTCCCTTCACCTCGACGAGGCAGGCGGAGAGCGGGCCGGGGGCGCGCAGCATCGCCTCCTGCTCCAGCACGAAGGCACCGATATTCGCCAGCCGCGGCGCCCAGAAGGCGAGCACGCCCGGCCGCTCGGCATGCGCGGCGAGCGCGGTGGTGGACGCGACGTGCCAGGCCTCGGCCGCCGCCGCATCCCCCGGCCAGCCCGTGCCGATGGCGCGCAGGAAATGGGCCATCGCGACATGCACGAGGTTGCCGTAGTCGAGCGCGCCGACCTCCTCCTCCAGGGGCTTCAGCGCGGAGAGGCCCAGGATGCGTCGCGCATAGAAGGCATAGGGATCGGCGATCAGCATCTGCGCGTCCGAGACCGTCAGCCGCCGCGGCCGTCGCGCCGCAGGCGGCGCCGGGGCCGGGCGACGCCAGGGCGTCACGCTCTCCGGTGCATCCAGCGCTGCCGCCCAGGCGGCGGCCGGGGAAGGTGAGATCACGAGCCCCGCCTGCCCGGCGAGGAAGGTGTCGAGCCGCGTCAGCCAGCGCGCCGGCACGGTGGGCGAGCCGCCGCGCCGCCCGGCCGCGGAGAGCACAACCTCCGGCGCCGAGGCCGCGGCGAACAGGAAATCCGCGGCGACGCGGCCGATCCGGGCCTCGGGTTCCGGCAGGCCGAAGGCGGCGCGCATCGGGCGGCTCATCCAGGGGCCCGGATCGGTCGCCTGCGGCCAGACCGTCTCCTCGAGCGCGCCGAGCACGACGCGGTCGAAGGATTGCAGGCGCGCTTCCAGCAGGCCGAGGATGGCCACGCGCGGATGCGCCGCATCACCCCGCCGCCGGGCGGCACGCAGCGAAGGCGCGACCGGCCCGGCCAGCGTCGCCTCGAACAGGTCGGGCCAGTCGGCGGGCGCAATCGGCGGCAGTTCGGGCAGCGCCTCCCGCAGCGCATGCAGGTGGCGGGCGAGCGGCTCGCCTTCCTCTCCCGCATACAGCCGCAGGCCGCCGGGCAGGTCGGGGGTCGCGGCCAGCGCCTCCGCCGCCTTCATCTGTGCGTCGAACAGGGCCGCGGCCGGCCGCGAAGGGCTTGCCGGCAGGGCGGCGAAGCCTTCCAGCGCGGCGGCCAGCGCCTTGAGCAGCGACTCGACCGAGGCGGGCGCGTCGCCGCGCGCGGCCTGGTCGGGAGAGGCCACGCC
>NZ_JACADQ010000278.1 GCF_016106015.1 Neoroseomonas rubea | reverse complement strand
GCGCCGCCTTGCCGCCTATGCCGGCCTGGGCGACGACGCGGCGGCGCTGGCCGCGGTCGCGGCGCGCCTCGTGCGCCCCGATCCCGACGACAGCCCGGTGCCCTTCGCCGCCTATCGGGAGGCTGTCGAACGCCCGCGCTTCGCCGCCGTCTTCACCGCCCACCCGACCTTCTCCCTGCCGCCGGAGACGGGGGCGGCGCTCGCCGCCGCGGCCTGCGGCGCAGCCTTGCCCGAAGGGCTCGCGCATCGCCCCGCGCCGCCGACGCTGGAGGCGGAATTCGACCAGGCCGCCGCGGCCATCGCGCGCGGGCGGGATGCGCTCGACGCGCTCGCCGCCGCGCTGATCGAGGCCGGGCAGGCGGTCTGGGGGGACCGGGCGCTGGCGCTGCTGCCCACGCCGGTCATCATGTCCTCCTGGGTCGGCTACGACACGGATGGGCGGACGGATATCGGCTGGCAGGACACGCTGCGGCTGCGGCTGCGGATGAAGCGGCTGCAACTGGCGCGGCTGATCGACCGACTCGCGCCGCTCGGCGACTGCGCCGCGCCGATCGTCGACCGTGCCCGCGCTGCTGAAGCGGTCGTCGCCGCCCAGGTCGCGGCCACGCCGGCGAAAGCGACGGCGGATTCGGTGCAGGCCTTCGCCCAGGCGATGGTCGGCGGCCAGGACGCCGCGCTGACCACGCCCGACCCGCTGCTCGACCTGTTCCCCGCCGCGATCGCCGCGGCACCGGATGGCGCCGCGCGCCAGGTGCTGGCGGTGCAGCGGGCGGGGCTTGCCGCGCATGGGCTGGCGCTGGCGCACACCCATGTCCGGCTGAACGCGACGCAGATCCACAACGCGCTGCGCCAGCGCATCGGCATCGCTTCAGCCCCCGACGACCCCGCCGGACGGCGCGGGCTGCTCGCCCAGGTGAACGCGGCGCTGGCCGAAGTCGCGCCCGTGCCCGTCGACTACGGCGCGTTGCTGGCGGAAAAGGCCTCCGCCGCGCGGCTGATGATGACCGTCGCGCAGATGCTCAAGCACATCGATGCGAGCCAGCCCGTCCGCTTCCTGATCGCCGAGACCGAGACGGGCTACACGCTGCTCGCCGCGCTGTGGCTGGCCAAGCGTCTCGGCATCGCGGACAGGATCGAGATCTCCCCCCTCTTCGAGACGGCCGAGGCGCTGGAACGCGGCGAGCGGGTGCTCGAGGAAGCGCTGCGCAGCCCGCATTTCCGCGACTACCTGCGCGCCCATGGCCGGTTGTGCCTGCAATTCGGCTATTCGGATTCAGGGCGCTATGTGGGGCAGCTCGCGGCCTCCTACCTCGCCGAAAGGCTCAAGATCCGGCTGGCCGAGCAGATGCGCCGGCACGGGCTCGAAGGGATCGAGCTCGTGCTCTTCGACACGCATGGGGAGAGCATCGGCCGCGGCGGCCATCCCGGCAGCCTCGCCGACCGCTTCGCCTATCTCTCCCCGCCGCAGGCGCGCGCCGCGCTGGTCGCCTCGGGGCTGCGGCTGCGGGAGGAGGCGGCCTTCCAGGGCGGCGACGGCTACCTGCTGTTCGGCACCGATGCGCTGGCGCGCGCGACGGTCGCGCGCATCGCCGAGCACGCCTTCGCGCCCCCGCCCGCCGAACCTGACCCGATCTATGCCGAGGCCGATTGGGGCGCGGATTTCTTCGCCACCGTCCGGCGCGAAGTCGCTGCCCTGGTCGAGGACCCGGGCTATGCCGCCATCCTCGGCGCCTTCGGCCCCGGGCTGCTCGACAAGACCGGGTCACGGCCTTCCGCGCGGCAGACGGATGGGCTGGGCGGGGCGATCCGCATCACGCATCCCTCGCAATTGCGGGCGATCCCGAACAACGCGATCCTGCACCAGCTCGGCTTCCTCGCGAATTCGCTGCACGGGCTCGGCGCCGCGGCGGCCGCCAGCCCGGACACCTTCGCCGACATGCTGGCGCGCTCGCCACGCTTCGCGCGCGCCATGGCGATGGCTGCGCGGGCCGCGGAATGCTCCGATCTCGGCGTGCTGCGCGCGGCGGTGGACATGCTCGACCCGTCCCCCTGGCTGGATCGCGCCGGCTTCACGAAGCGCCCCGGGCGGCGGGAGGCGCTGACGGCGGTGGCCGAGGCGCTGGAACGGCTCGACCTCTCGCCCCTGACGCGGCGGATGTTCCGTCGGCTCCAGGCGGACCACCAGAAGCTGCGCGCCGCCTGGCCGGACCTGCCGCGCATGCCGGACCGGATGGTGCTGGCGCATGCGGTGCGGCTGTGCCTGGTGCAGCGGCTCTGGCTGCTCGCGGTGGCGTTGCCGGAATTCAGCCCACGCCATGGCGCGACGCGGGACAGCCTGATCGCGCGGCTGCTGCAGCTCGATGTCCCGCCCGCGCTCGACCTGCTGGGCGAGATCTTTCCCGCCGCACCGGATCCGGCGACGGGTCTCGACTTCGGGGAAGCGGCCGGCCCGCGGGAGGGTGTCTCCTACGAAGCGGAGCACGCCGCCATCCTCGGCCCCATGGCGCGGATCTTCGCCCTGGTGCGCGAATGCTCGGCGGTGGTGTCGCATGAGGTCGGCGCCTTCGGCTGAACCGCTTCGGCGCCGTCCCGCCGGTACGCTGGCAGGATCGGCGGCGATGAGCACGCGCATCGCGGCCCTCTTCGCCCTGCTGCTCCTCGCCCTGCCGGCGTGGGCCGATGAGCCATGCCCGCGCAGGGCGCATGTCGATTGCGCCGGCGCGATGCGCGCGGTCGATGCGGCGATCGCCGCCGATCCCTGGCTCGCGATCATCGACCAGGCGCGGGCCATGCGGCTCGAGGAACTGGGGCGGCTGCTGGATGCCGGGAGCGCCGCCGAACTCCGGCGCCAGGACGCCGCCTGGCGGCGCAGCCTGTCGCGCGACCTGTTCTTCCGCCCGGATGGCAGCCTTGACGAGGCCGCCCCGCGCGCCGCGCTGCGCGGATCGATGGAGTACTGGCTCACGCGGCTGATGCGCGTGCAGCACGACCCTTCCTGGCGCATCGGCGGCGTCTGGTTCGGCGTGCAGGGGCAGGTCGCGGTCTCGGTGGCCGGCCGCGGGCGCCATCGCATCGAGGCGAACACGGAGGAGGTGAACCACCTTGCCTGGACCTGCGAATACGAGGGCGAGGGCGAGAGCCACCGCGACGACTGGCTGGAGACCTCGGACGGCGCGCTGGACCTGCGACGCGTCGGCAGCGTGCTCCGCATCCGCATGATCGGGCCGGGGCCGGTCGATTTCTGCGGCGCCGCCGGCAGCGTCGCGGGCGACTATTTCCGCATCGGAGACGCGGACTGAGGTCCGGTCAGAAGGCCACGCAGGCGCTGCGATGGACGGTCAGCACCGATTGCTGGCGGAAGCGGCGCTTCCATTCCTCCTCGACCGGGCGGAGGCGGGCGCGCGCCGTGGCGACGTCCTGGCCGGGCAGGACGAGGACGAGCACCTTGCTCTCCTCCTGCAGGATGCGCCCGTCACGGCCGCGCCACTGGCCGAGACCATCCAGCGCGGTCAGCCCGTCGGGGAAGGCGGGTGTGACGGTATCGGCGAGGAAGGCGCGCCATTCGGCCTCGCTCACCGGCGCGCGGTCGCGAACGTTGCGGCCGAAATAGGCTTCCGAGACGGTCGCGGCCTCGGTGCCCTGTGGGCAGGCGGGCGGCGGCGCGGCGCAGGCGCCGGCCAGCAGCGCCAGCGCGACCGCCGCGCTCCTCACGCCGTGGTGGCCAGCAGCGCGACGCCGGCCGAGATCAGCGCGATCGCCGCGATCTTGGTCGCCCCGAGGCTTTCCCCGAACACCGCCCAGCCGACGATGGCGATCACCACATAGGAGGCGGCGGTGCAGGGCAGCGCCACGCTCATCGGGATTTTTCTCAGCGCCACGATATAGAGCAGCGCTGCCCCGCCGTAGCAGACGAGGCCGATCATCGTCGCGGGGCGGAACAACTGGTGGATGAAGCCGCCGGCGGCTTCGACCGCGTCGTTCGCGCCCGACTTCAGCAGCAGCTGCCCGACCAGGGAGGTGGTGATCGCGGCGGCCAGGGCCAGCCAGTACGGCGTCATGCCGGCGGGTCCTTCGCCGCGATGACCTGTCGCACCACCCCCTGCGGCTTGCCGTTCGCCGACATGAAGGCGCGCCCGACATACTCCCCAAGCACGCCGAGGATCAGGAACTGCACCCCCGCGATCAGCAGGGTGACGGTCATGAGCGAGGCCCAGCCGGACGGGGTCTCGCCCACCAGCGCCTCGAAGATCACCCAGGCCGCGGCGACGAGGCCGAGCATGCCCATCGCGACGCCGGCGAGCACCGCCAGGCGCAACGGCAGCACCGAGAAATTGGTCGCGAGGTTGAGCCAGAGCCGGATCAGGCGCCGCAGCGTGTAGTTCGACCGGCCCTCGGCGCGGGCGAAGTGCTTCACCTCGATGCTGTCGAGCCGCTGCGTCACCTGCATCAGCAGCCCGTCCACATAGGGGTAGGGGCCGCGATACTTCACCACCTCGGCCACCGCGAGGGCCGACATGCAGCGGAAGGAGGACAGGTAGAGCCCCTTCGGCTTGTCCATCAGCTGGTCCGCCACCCAGTTGGCGAAGCGGCTGCCGATGTTGCGCCAGCCCTCGTGTTCCTTCACGGCATACCGGGTGTAGACCACGTCGAACCCGCCGCGGCGGGCATGGTCATACAGCTTGATGACCTCCTCCGGCGGGTTCTGGAGGTCGTCGTCCATGGTGATGACATAGGCGCCGCGCGCGTGGCGGAGCCCGGTCATGACCGCGTTGTGCTCCCCGAAGTTCCGTGCGTGCTCGATATACGTCAGCGGCACGGTGGCGGTGCGGGCCAATTCGCGGCACACATCGCCGGAATTGTCCGGGCTGCCGTCGTTCACCAGCACGATCTCGATCCCGCCTTCCGGCGTGAGCTTGGACAGTTCTGCGACGAGCGTGCCGACTGTGGCCGCGCCGCGATAGACCGGCACAACGATGGACAGTCCGACCGGGTGCGAGGCCCCGGCCGCTTGGGTGGACATGGAAGCCGTCTCCGACATTCAGGACCTTGTGGCGAGCAGGAGGATCGATCCCCCGGCAGGATAGCGCAGGCCGAGGCGGGCGAGGCCGCGCTCGGCCACCGTCACGCCATGCAGCGTGGCGTCCAGCCAGGGGGGGAAGTCTTGGACGTCGCTTTCCGCCTTCTCGTCCGCGCGCAGCATCTTGCGCTGCAGGACCATGAGGGGGAGCAACAGGGCGTTCCAGTAGCGTGCCTCGACGCCGGCAAAGCCCGCGGCCTCGAGCATCGCCCGCGCGCCCCCGGCGGTGAAACGCCGGGTGTTGTGCACGCGGATGTCATGCGCCGAATGCAGCCAGTCATAGGCCGGCAGGTTCAGCACCAGCGTCCCGCCCGGGGCGAGCACGCGGCGGAACTCGGCCAGCGCCGCCGCGGGATCGACCGCGCGGTGGCAGAGCACGTCGCAGGAGGTGAGCGCGGCGAAGGCGCCATCTGCGAAGGGCAGGCGGTTCGCATCCCCCGCCGCGGCCACCGCGCCCGACTTGGCCGCGGCGCGGGCGGCGGCTGCGGGGTTGAAATCGAGGCCCACGAGCGGCCGGTCGAGCCCGGCAAGCCGCCGCAGCAACCCGCCCGTGCCGCAGCCGGCA
>NZ_JACADQ010000277.1 GCF_016106015.1 Neoroseomonas rubea | reverse complement strand
CCGCCAGGCTCGCCGCCGCGCGCGGCTGGGATCTGGCGCTGACCTACCGCAGCCAGGCCGCGCGGGCGGAGGAGACGGCCGCCGCCTGCCGCGCCGCCGGCGCGCGCGTGCTGCTGCTGCCCGGCGACGCGGCGAGGGAGGCCGACATCATCGCCGCCTACGACGCCACGCAGCGTGAATTCGGCCGCATCGACGCGGTGGTGAACAATGCGGGCATCACGGGGGGCAAGATTCTGCTCGCGGATACGACCGAGGCCGATTGGCGCGGCGTGTTCGAGCCGAACGTGATCGGCCTCGCCCTGTCCTGCCGGGAAGCGGTGCGGCGCATGTCGACGAAGCGCGGCGGGGCGGGGGGCGTGATCGTCAACGTCTCCTCCCGTGCCTCGGAACTCGGCAGCGGCGGGGAATGGGTCCACTACGCGGCGAGCAAGGGCGCGGTGGACAGCCTGACCATCGGCCTCGCGCGCGAAGTGGCGCAGGAGGGGATGCGGGTGAACGCGGTGAACCCCGGCCTGATCGATACCGAGATCCACGCCGCCTCGGGCCAGCCGGACCGCGTCGGCCGGCTTGCTCCCGGCGTGCCGATGGGCCGTGCGGGGCGGGCGGAGGAGGTGGCGGAATGCATCCTGTTCCTCGCCTCCGACGCCGCTTCCTATGTCACGGCGGCCTGCCTGCCGGTGGGCGGCGGGCGGTAGGGTTCAGCCGGCGCCGCGCGGCTCGGCGGGCTCCTGCACCGCCGTGTCGCGCTCCCAGCCCTCATGCTCGAGCACGAGCGTCTCGATCGCGACCATGCTCGCGCCGGTGTCGAGTTCGGGCAGCGGGGCGTAGCGGGACGGCCAGCAGCGGAACACCATCCAGGCGAGCACGATTTGCCCGGCCTCGTTCATCAATTCGATCCGGATGTCCTTGCGGAAGTCGCCGAGGGCCATCTCCCGCCCCGCGGCATGGACGCGGTTCGCCCAGGCCTCGAAGTCCGCGTCATGGGTGATGCCACGCTCGAGCGTGATGGGTTCGAAGCGCGTCAGTCCCGGTGACTTGCGCAGCGCGTTGGCGTCGCCGCCGTCCCGGTGCAGCACCACCTCGGTGCTGCGCGACAGGCCGCTGAGGCGGCTGATGCCGGCGACCGGCCGTCCATCCCACAGCACGCGGAAGCGATGCGCCTTGTAGGGATCCACGCGGCCGGGATTGACGGTGAAGGGCGGCATCAGGCGGGCGCGAGGATGGGCCGCCGCGCCGCGCAGAACTCCTCCACCGCCGCGACGAAGCAGGCGCAATCCGCGTCGGTCACGGGCAGCATCAGCGCCACCATGCCGCGCCGCGCCAAATAGAGGCCGGCGGCCAGCATGTCGAAGAAGAACAGCTCGCGCATCTGCTCCTCCTCCACCGTCGCCTTGTAGGGCGCGGTGAGGGGGCCGGGCCGGAAATGCGGGCTCAGCATGGACCCGGCGCCGGTGAAATGCATCGCGACGCCGTGCTTCGCGCAGGCGGCGTTGAGCGCTGCCTTCAGCGCCTCTCCGCGCGCGAAGAGCGCCTCGGCTTCGGCGGCGCCAAAAATCTCGCCGAGCGCCACGCAGCCCGCCGCCATCGATAGCACGTTGTTGTTGAAGGTGCCGGCATGCGGCATCGCGCCCGGCCGGTGCCCGTCGAACATCGCCATCACGTCGCGCCGTCCGCCGAAGGCGCCGAAGGACATCCCGCCCGCCATGTACTTCCCGAAGGTCGTCATGTCCGGCGTGATGCCCAGGCGCTGCTGCAAGCCGCCGAAGCCGTGCCGGCTCGTCATCACCTCGTCGAAGATCAGCAGCGCGCCGGTCTCCTTCGTCGCGTCGCGCAGCGCCTGGAGGAATTCGTGGCTCGCCGGGATGCAGCCGGCCGAACCCTGCATAGGTTCCACGATCACGGCGGCCAGCGCGTCCCCGGCCTCGCGGATGGCGCGCGCCGCGCCCTCGGCGTCGTTGTAGTCGGCGAAGCGCATCGGGATGGGCAAGTTCACCGGGGAGGTCGCAACGCCAACCGGGAAGGTGAAGACGCCGCCATGGTAGCCGCCGCGGAAGGCCAGCACCTCCGTCCGCCCGGTGAAGCCCCGCGCGCCGGCCAGCGCCATGATGTTCGCCTCGGTGCCCGAATTGGTGAAGCGCACCTGCTCGACGGACGGGAAGCGCCCGCAGATGAGCGCGGCGAGCTTCCCTTCGTTCTCGCCCACCGCGGCGAGGTTCACGCCGCGGTCCATCGCCGCCTTCACGGCATCGAGGATCCGCGTCTCGGAATGTCCGAACAGCCCCGCCGTGTATTCGCCGCAGAAGTCGAGATACTCCCGCCCGTCGGCATCCCACACCCGGGCGCCTTCGCCGCGCACCATGGCGGTGGGGAAGGGGGTGTAGAACAGCACGGTGCGGGTGTTGCCGCCGGCCAGCACCTCCCGCGCCTTGGCGTGGATCGCCGCACTTTTCGGGCGCGCGGAGGAATATCCCTCCCGCGCCTCGATCAGCGCGGCCTCCAGGTCGCTGTTGCGCGGATCGCGCGGGGCGTCGAGCGGGCTCATCGGGGCCTCCCTGTCAGCGGCGCGGAAGGCTCGCGCCCCGGCGCCGGGGCGTCAACGGGAAAGGGGCTTCGCCGGCGCCACGGCCGGGGCTAGCCTCCCACCATGGCAACCGTCTACGGCATGGCGCCTTCCGGCAATTGCTGGAAGGTCGCGCAGATCCTGCGCCTGACCGGCACCCCGTTCCGCTGGGTCGAGGTCGACACCAATGGCGGGGAGACGCGCACCCCGGAGTTCCTCCGCCGCAACCCCTTCGGCAAGGTGCCGGTGCTGGAACTGGACGACGGCACTGTGCTCGTGGAATCGAACGCGATCCTGCTGCATGTCGCGGAAGGCACGCCCTGGCTCCCCGCCCCCGGCCTGCCGCGCACCCGCGTGATGGAATGGCTGTTCTTCGAGCAGTACAGCCACGAGCCCAACATCGCCGTCGCGCGCAATATCCGCGCCTATCTCGGGGCGGCCGTGCAGGCGGCGGAGCGGCTGAAGCGCTGCGACGAGGGCGGCGCCCGCGCGCTCGATGCCATGGAACATCGCCTCGCCGCGCATGACTGGCTGACGGATGCGGGACCGACCATCGCGGACCTCGCCCTGTTCGCCTACACGCATGTGGCGGATGAGGGCGGCTTCGACCTGTCGCGCTGGCCCGGCGTCGCGGACTGGGTCGCGCGCCTTGCCGCGCTGCCGGGCATCGTGACGCTGCCGCGCAAGGCGGCGGCATGACCGCGCGGCGGAGCGACGCCATCGTCATCGGCGGCGGCCTTGTCGGCGCGGCCATCGCGCTCGGCCTGCGCGATGCGGGCCTCGACACGGTCCTGCTGGATGAGGGCGACCTCGCGCATCGCGCCTCCCGCGGCAATTTCGGGCTGGTCTGGGTGCAGTCCAAGGGGCTCGGCGCGCCCTGGTACCAGCGCTGGACGCGCGGCTCGGCGGGCGAATGGCCTTCGCTCGCGGCGGATCTCGCGCAGCGCACCGGTCTCGACCTCGCGCTCCAGCAGCCGGGCGGCGTCCATCTCTGCCTCAGCGAGGCGGAATTCGAGGATCGCGCGGAGAAGATGGCGCGGATGCAGGCCGAAGCCGGCAACCACGGCTTCGACTACCGCATGATCCGCGCGCCCGAGCTGCGGGAGATGCTCCCCGGCCTCGGTCCTTCCGTCGTCGGCGCTTCCTTCACGCCCTATGACGGGCATGCGAGCCCGCTCGCGCTGCTGCAGGCGCTGCACCGCGCCTTCGTGGGCAAGGGCGGCGCCTATGTGCCGGAGGCGAAGGTCACGGAAGCCGCCGCCGCCCCGCATGATTTCCGCGTGGAGACGCCCGCCGGCGCCTTCGCCGCGCCACGGATCGTCCTCGCCGCCGGGCTCGGCAATGCCGATCTCGCGCCGCGCTTCGGGCTTTCCACGCCCGTGCGCCCGCAGCGCGGCCAGATCCTGGTGACCGAACGCGCGCGCCCCGTCCTGCCCATGCCCACCACCACTGTGCGGCAAACCGGGGAAGGCACCATCATGCTCGGCGACAGCATGGAGGAAGTCGGCTTCGACACCCGGCAGTCCCCGCCCGTGATGGCGGAGATCGCGCGCCGCGCGGCACTCTCCTTCCCCTGGATCGGCGACCTTGCCATCGTCCGCGCTTGGTCCGCGCTGCGCGTCATGGCGCCCGACGGCCTGCCCATCTACGACCAGTCCGATCGATTCCCCGGCGCCTTCACGGCAAACTGCCATTCGGGCGTCACGCTCGCCGGCGCTCATGCGCGGCTGCTCGCGCCGATGATCGCCGCCGGCGCGCTCGACCCGATGCTCGACCCCTTCACCGCGCGGCGCTTCGATGTTCCGCGCGCGGCCTGAAGCGCGCCCCGCGACGATCCCGGTGCTCGTGGAAGGCGCCGAGATCCTGGTCCCTGACGGCACGAGCGCCGCGGCCGCCTTGCTGCTCGCGGGCCTTCCCGCCATCCGGGAGACGCCGGTCACGGGCAGCCCCCGCCTGCCGCTCTGCCAGATGGGCGTCTGCTTCGATTGCCTCGCTACCATCGACGGCGTGCCGAACCGCCAGGCCTGCATGGTCCCTGTCGCCCCTGGCATGCGCATCGAACGCCAGCACGGCGCGCGGGAGCCCGCGGCATGAGCGCCGAATTCGACCTCGCCATCGTCGGTGCCGGCCCTTCTGGCATGGCGGCGGCGGCGGAAGCACGCGTCCATGGCCTCGCCGTGCTCGTCATCGACGAGAACGCGGCCCCCGGGGGCCAGGTGTTCCGCGCCGCCGAGGCTGCCGCGCGCGACCCCGCGGTGGCGCCGGAGATCGCGCCGGGCCTTTCCCTGATCGCCGCCTTCCGCGCGAGTGGCGCGACATACCGGCCGGCCACCACGCTCTGGCACCTCGACCCGGAGGACGGCCTGCTGTCGCTCGCCGATGCGGAAGGCTGTTCGGAGGTCCGCGCGCGCCGCGTGCTGCTCGCGACCGGTGCGCAGGAACGGCCGGTGCCGATCCCGGGCTGGACGCTGCCCGGCGTCATGACCGCCGGCGCGGCGCAGATCCTGCTCAAGACCGGGGGCCTCGTGCCGTCGGGCGCCACGGTGCTGGCCGGGCAGGGGCCGCTCGTCTGGCTGCTGGCCGTGCAATTGGCCCGCGCCGGGGCTGCGCCGCTGGTACTGGAGACGCGGCGTGTGTCGGTCGCGGCCGCGCTTGCCCGCGCGGGTGCCGGCCTGGTCGCCGGGCGGGGCCTGGTCGCGAAAGGCCTCGCCCTGATGGCCGAGGCAAGGCGCCTCGGCGTGCGCGTGATCCGCGGCGCGCGTGGCCTGCGGGCGGAGGGCGAGGGCCGCGTCACGCGCGTTGCCTGGGATGGCGGCAGCGCCCCCTGCGACACGCTGCTGCTGCATGAGGGGGTGATCCCCTCGACCCATGTCTCCCGCGCCATCGGCTTGGACCATGCCTGGGACGCGGCGCAGGCCTGCTGGCGCCCGGTGGTGGACGGCTTCGGGGCGTCGAGCGACCCGCGCGTCGCGGTCGCCGGGGACGGAGCCGGCATCGGCGGCTGGGAAGCGGCCTTCGCGGCGGGGCGGCTCGCCGCGCTCGACGCCGCGGCTCGGATCGGCGCCATCACGGCGGCGGAGCGGGACGCG
>NZ_JACADQ010000276.1 GCF_016106015.1 Neoroseomonas rubea | reverse complement strand
GGCCGGCACCAGCCCCGCCAGCGTCCCCCAGCGCAGCGGCAGCCGGGCGAGCAGCCCCCAGGCCAGCGGCACCGTCCGGAAGGGCCGGCCGAGCCGTTCGGCGATGCCCAGCGCCTGCGCCGCCGTGCCCGCCCGCGGGTCGGCCAGCACCCAGACATCCTCCGTCATGGACGGGGCGCGCCCCGCCGATTAGGACAGGGGCGACAGGCACCATCACCAGGACGACCCGACATGACCGCGCTGCACGCCTCCGACTGGGACCGCGACGCCGCCCTGACCACCGCGCGCATCCTGCTCGAGATCAAGGCGGTGAACTTCCGCCCGGAGGAGCCCTATACCTTCACCAGCGGCTGGAAGAGCCCCGTCTACATCGACTGCCGCAAGATCATCTCCTTCCCCCGGGCGCGCAACCGGATCATGGAGTTGGGCGTCGAGAAGATCGGCCGGCATGTCGGCTACGAATCCATCGACGTGGTGGTGGGCGGCGAGACCGCCGGCATCCCCTTCGGCGCCTGGATCGCCGACCGGATGATGGCGCCCATGGCCTATGTCCGGAAGAAGCCGAAGGGCTTCGGCCGCAACGCGCAGATCGAGGGCGAGGTGCCGGTCGGCCAGCGCACCCTGCTGGTCGAGGATCTGACGACCGACGGCGGATCCAAGATCCGCTTCGCCAACGCGCTGCGCGAAGCGGGCGCGGTCTGCGAGCACACCTTCGTGGTGTTCTTCTACGGTGTCTTCCCCGGGTCCTTCGAGAAGATGAAGGCCATGGGGCTGAACCTGCACCATCTGTGCACCTGGTGGGACGTGCTCGAGGTCTGCCGCGAGAAGCCCTATTTCAGCGAGGCGGCGCTCAAGGAAGTGCGGAAGTTCCTGGAGGACCCGGTGTCCTGGTCCAAGGCGCATGGCGGCGCCGGCAGCAGCGAGGAGGCGAAGCTCGCCGAGGGCGCCGAGTAAGCGTTGGGCGCCCGATCCCATCGATATTCAAGTGATGGTGATGTCCCGCAGCCCCTTCGCCTGCCGAACGGTCGCCTATTTTCGAGACTGCATTTTTCCCGGCGTCTCGGAGACAGCATGATACAGCATCGCATTGCCGTGAAAGTCACCTGGGCAGGTCTTGGCGACCAGATGATGCAGATGGATTTAATCCACCGGATCGCCGCTTTCTCCCAAGGCCGCTACGTACACCTGCCGATGTTCCCGAAGCGGATCTTTCCCGATGTGGGCGATTTCACCGGCATTGACCTATATCATCGGTTGCATCCAGATCCGGATGCCCCGCCCGACCTGCCCCAACTGATGATCGACCTCGTCGATCTGTTCGATGAGGACTGCACCACCCTCCTGCCCGAGGAGGTGCGCAGCGGCGCGGTGCTCGCGGTGGTGAAGTTCCAGTACCTGAACGCGCTGCCGAAGATGCAGAACTTGTACCGGCGCATCGCCCAAAGCGCGCCGTTCCCGTTCCGGGATCTGTATCGGCTCGGCCTGCAGGGCCGTCCGAGCCTGAACCCGGCGACGGGGCGAATCCGGCTCGTGGTGCATCTGCGGCTCGGCGACACGGCGACGATGACGCTTGCCGACGGAAGGCGCCTGACGGCGGACGGGATGCGCATCCTGGGCACCGACCCTACGCTCAGCGTGCGCCCTCCGGTCGACGTCGCGCGCGCCATCGATTTCTGCCGGCATATGGCGGCGGACCCGGCGGTCGATGTCATGCTGCTCTCGGACGGGTACGACCTGGCCATCCGCAACCTGAAGACCTTTCGCAGCATGGTTCCCGGGTTGAGCATCGAGGAACGGGACAGCCTCATCGCCCAGCTGGAGGAGAAGGGCCGGATCTTCGAGACCCTGCCCGCCGAGATGCGGCGTGTGGGGGAGACGGAGGAGGACACGCGGTTCGCCATCGACACCCTCGCCGCGGCCGACCTCGTCGTCCGGACCAGCGGCGGTTTTGCGCTTATGGTGGCGCGCCACATGGGCGGCGTTCCGCCGAACCGCATCTTCGACCTTGACGCGGCGCTGGCCACGCCGGACCTGGTGCGGCGGGAGATCGCGCGGATCGCCGAGGCTGCACCGGAACGGACGGGCGCATGACGCGGCCCAGGCGCGCGGCCGGCCAGGCTGCGGCGCGCATAGGGGCGCTGCCACTCGCGCTGGTGGCAACGTTGCTCTCCGCCCCCGCCGCCGCGCAGCCGCGCGACACGCTCACCATCGGCATCACGCAATACCCTTCCACATTCCACCCCAACATCGAGAACATGGCCGCGAAGTCCTACGTGCTGGGCTTCGCGCGGCGGCCGCTCACCGCCTATGGCGCGGATTGGCGGCTGACCTGCCTTGCCTGCGAGACGCTGCCCTCGCTCGAGAACGGCCTCGCGGAACGCGAGACCACGCCGGACGGAAAGGCCGGCATCCGCGTGACCTTCCGGCTGCGGCAGGGCACAAGCTGGGGGGACGGCACGCCCGTCACCTCCGAGGATCTCCGCTTTGCCTGGGAAGCGGGGCGCGAAGCGGCGACCGGCTTCGGCCCCGCCGAGTTCTACCGCAGCGCCTATGAACTCATCGTGGTCGACCCGCGCACCGTCACGCTGCGGTTCGACCGCGTGACCTTCGAATATGCCTCCATGGGCGACTTCCAGCCGCTGCCCGCCCATATCGAGCGCGCGCGCTGGCAGGCCGATCCGCGGGCCTACCGCACGCGCACGGCCTACGACACCGAGACGACGAACCCCGCCTTGTGGAACGGGCCCTATCGCATCACGGCGGTGCAGCCGGGCGCGTCCATCACGCTCGAGCGCAACGCGGCCTGGAACGGCGCCGCGCCGCATTTCCGGCGCATCGTGATCCGCACCGTCGAGAACACGCCCGCGCTCGAGGCGCAGTTGCTCGCGGGCCAGGTGGACATGGTCGCGGGCGAGCTCGGCCTGCCGATCGAGCAGGCGATCGCGCTGGAACGCCGCACCGGCAACCGCTTCCGCTTCCTCTACCAGCCCGGCCTGATCTACGAGCACATGGATTTGCGGCACGACCACGTCGCGCTGGCGGATCGCCGCGTGCGCCAGGCGCTTCTGATGGCCACCGACCGCGCGCAGATCACCGAACGCCTGTTCGGCGGGCGGCAGCCCGTCGCGCATACTTCCGTGAACCCGCTCGACCCGATGCACGACCCGCAGGTGCGGCAATGGCCCTTCGATCTGGCCCGCGCCCGCGCGCTGCTGGACGAGGCCGGCTGGACGCCCGGCCCCGACGGTATCCGCCGCAACGCGGCCGGGGAGAGGCTGTCGCTGGAATTCATGACCACCGCCGGCAACCGCGCGCGCGAACAGGTGCAGCAGGTGCTGCAGGGCATGTGGCGTCAGGCGGGGATCGAGGCGCGCATCCGCAACGAGCCGCCGCGAGTCTTCTTCGCCGAAACGCTCTCCCGTCGCCGCTTCCAGGGCCTGGCGCTGTTCGCCTGGATCAGCGCGCCGGAATCCGTGCCACGGTCGTCGCTGCATTCCGACGAGATCCCGCGCGAGGAGCGCAACTGGTCCGGCCAGAACTATGGCGGCTTCCGCAATGCGGAGATGGACGTGCTGACCCACAGCATCCCCGAGGAACTCGACCGCGAGCGGCGGCGGGAGATGTGGCGCCGCCTGCAGGCTATCTACGCCGAGGAACTGCCCGCCATCCCGCTGTGGTTCCGCGCGGACGCGCATGTCTGGCCGACATGGCTCGATGGTGTGCGGCCGACGGGGCATCTCAACGCCTCGCCCCTGTGGGCGGAGGAATGGCGGGCGCGCTGATGCTCGACCACGTCTCCATCACCGTGAGCGACCTGCCGCGCGCGGCGCGCTTCTACGATGCGGTGATGGCGGCACTCGGCGTGCCCTGCGTGTGGCGGGAGGCGGACGCGATCGGCTACGGGCAGCGCAGCGACGCCAGCGACGACAGCCACACCTACCTGACGATCCGCGCGACGGGCGCGGCGATCCACACCGACCGCCGCCACTGGTGCTTCCGCGCCCCGGACCGCGCGGCGGTCGCCGCCTTCCACGCGGCGGGCCTCGCGCAGGGCGGCGCGGATGACGGCACGCCGGGACTTCGGCCGCACTACCACGCGCAGTACTACGCGGCCTTCCTGCTCGACCCGGACGGCAACCGGGTCGAGGCGGCGTGCCACCGGGCGGCATGACGCGCCTCCTCGCCAGCCGCCTCGCGCAGATCGCCGTAACGCTGGCGATCCTCTCCTTCTGCGCCTTCGCCCTCATCGCGCTCATGCCCGGCGACCCGATCGAAGTCGCCATCGCCGGCGACCCGCGCCTCACCGGCGAGGACGCGCAGCGGATGCGTGCGCTGCACGGGCTCGACCGGCCCTTCCATGAACGCTACCTCGCCTGGGCCGGCGGGCTGATTCGGGGCGAATTCGGCTATTCGCGGCTCTTCGCCCAGCCCGTCGCGTCGCTGCTCGGGCCCGCGCTGCTCTCCACCCTCGCGCTGGCCGGAACCGCGCTGCTGATCGCGCTCGCGCTCGGCGTCGCACTCGGCGCGCTCGCCGCATCGCGCCCGCGCGCGGCACCGGCGGTCGATGGCATCGCCGTCATGGGCCAGGCCATGCCGACCTTCTGGCTCGGCATCCTGCTCATCATCCTGTTCGCCGTCACGCTCGGCTGGCTGCCGGCGGGCGGGGCGGCGGATGCGGGCACGGGCCTCGCCTACCTGGTCCTGCCGGTCGCGACGCTGGCCATCGCGCATCTCGCCGCCTATGCGCGGCATTCGGCGGCATCGCTCGAAGCCACCCTGACCGAGCCCTGGATTCGCACCGCCCGCGCGCGCGGTGCGTCCGAACGCGTCGTGCTGCTGCGCCACGCCTTCCCCAATGCCGCGCTGCCGGTGCTGCAGATCGCGGCTCTCGATGCCGGGGCGCTGGCCGGCGGCGCGCTGGTGACGGAGACGGTCTTCGCCCGCCCCGGCATGGGCAAGCTCCTGTACGACGCGGTGATGGGCAACGACACCAACCTCGCGCTGGTCGCACTGCTGCTGGTGGCGCTGGTCACCATGCTGGCGACGCTCGGGGCGGACCTCGCCCAGCGCCTGCTCGACCCGAGGCTGCGCGAAAAATGACGCGCCTTGCCCTCGGCCTCGGACTCCTCGGGCTGCTCGCCCTTGGCGCCGCCGCAGCGCCGCTCGTCGCCGATGCGCTCGGCCACGATCCCTTCGCGCCGGACCTGCTCGCGCGGTTCGAACCACCTTCCGCGCGCCATCCGCTCGGCACGGACGATCTCGGGCGGGACATCCTGACGCGGCTGCTCTATGGCGCGCGGGTCTCGCTCGCGGTCGGGCTCGCGGCCGCACTCGCCGCCGCGCTGATCGGCACGACGGCCGGGCTGCTCGCCGCCTGGCGCGGCGGGGCCACGGATGCGCTGACCATGCGCTTCGCCGACTTCATGCTCGCCCTGCCGGCCCTGCCGCTGCTGGTCCTGCTCGCCGCCGCCGATCCCGCGCGCATCGGCCTGCCGGCGCGCGGGGAGGCGGCGGGCGACGTGCTGCGCATCGTCGTCATCCTCGCGCTGTTCGGCTGGGTCGGCGTCGCACGGCTGGCGAGGGCGGCGGCCCTGGCCACCTTCTCCCGCGACCATGTGCGCGCGGCGCGCGCGCTCGGCGCGGGGGAGGCCCGCATCCTCCGCCGCCACGTGCTGCCCGCGCTGCTGCCGCCGGTCGCCGTCGCCACCGCGCT
>NZ_JACADQ010000275.1 GCF_016106015.1 Neoroseomonas rubea | reverse complement strand
TGCCCGCCGGAGCCTTCGCAGATCCCGACACAGGCGACAGCCTCGCCTACACCGCGACGCTGGCCGATGGCTCGCCCCTGCCGGCCTGGCTGTCCTTCGACCCCGCGACCCGCACCTTCTCCGGCACACCCGGCAATGCCGACGTCGGCACCGTCTCGATCCGCATCACCGTTGCCGACAGCGCCGGTGCGACCATCGCCGACTGTTTCGACATCACCGTCGCCGCGGCCGCCCCGGCCAACACGGCCCCCAACGACATCGTCCTGTCCACGACCAGCGCCAATGAACGCATAGCGCCCGGCGGCGTCATCGCGACGCTCATCACCACCGATGCGGACTTGGGCGACACCCATGCTTACTCGATCGTCAGCGATCCGGACCAGATGTTCGAGATCCGCGACAACACGCTGGCACTCCGCAGCAACACCGCCTTCGACCGCGAGGAGCAGATCTCCCACAGCGTCACGATCCGCAGCACCGATCCTGCCGGCGCCAGCGTAGACCGTGTCGTCACCATCCAGATCATCGACTTCGCCGACACCCAGCGCACAGGCACCGACGCCAGCCAGACCATCTCGTCGGCGGGTGGCAACGAGGACATGCATGGCCGCGGCGGCGGCGACACCGTCAACGGTGCCCATGGTGCGGATCGCCTGTGGGGCGAAGACGGGGACGACCGGTTGTTCGGCAACAACGCCAATGACCAGATCTGGGGCGGGGAAGGCCGGGACACCATCCAAGGCGGTCCTGGCACTGACTATGGGTTCGGCGGCACCGGCAATGACAGCCTCTTTGGCGATTCGGACAATGACAGCCTGTGGGGCGAAGGCGGCACCGACACGATCGATGGTGCGCATGGCAACGACCACATCTGGGGTGGCGACGACGCGGACCTTATCCGCGGCAACACCCAGGACGACAGGCTCTACGGTGAGGCCGGCGACGACACGATCGACGCAGGGACCGACCAGGACATCGTCTGGGGCGGCCAGGGTAACGACAGCATCCTCGGCGCCGACGGCAACGACAGCCTCCGGGGCGACGACGGCGACGACATTCTCCTCGGCGGCAGGAACGACGACCAGATCACAGGCGGCAGCGGCAACGACAGCCTGATGGGCGAGGACGGCGCCGATACGCTCGTCGGCGGGACCGGCGCGGACACCTTGCAGGGCGGCGCCGGCAACGACGTGTACATCGCCAGCGACGATGGGACCTCCGACGTCCTGTTCGGCGGCGTGGGCACCGACACCATCTCGCTAGTCGAAGTCGGGGCCTATCGCGGCGGCAGTTGGACCCTTGAACTGACGTCCGGGTCCATCGTCAACGAGAGCGCCAACGTCCTGGCACTCTCTGCCGACGCCGATGGCCGCATCATCTTCGCCGACAACTCCCAGATTACGTTCCAGGACATTGAGCGCCTGACCTGGCAATAGGGCGAAGCGGCGCCGCGCGCTTCACTTTTTTTGAACCGGATGCGTGATAATCCTCCGCCACGAAGCGGCCCGAAGCGCGCCGTGCCCGACAGGATGTCACGATGGAACGGGCTGCGACACATCGCCTGCCGGGCCTGGTCTCGACGCGCATCGACACGCTGGTCGCCTCCGCGCTGCTGAACCTCGCCGCGCTGGCGGTGCCTGTGCTGCTGCTGCAGGTCTATGACCGCATCATCCCGAACGCCGCCTACGGGACGCTGGCCGCGCTGCTCGCCGGCGTGGCCATGGCCGTGGCCATCGAGGCTGCGCTGCGTCACGCCAGGGCGAGCATCTCGGCCTGGTCCGCGGCGCAGGAGGAACACGGCCTCACGCGCCTCGCCCTCGCCCGCATCCTCCACGCAGATCCGCGCGCCTCGGCGACATCCGGCGTGCAGGCAGACGGCCTGGCAGCGATCGCCGAATGGCGCTCGCACCGCACCGGCCAGCTCGCCTTCGCGCTGGCAGACCTTCCCTTCGCGCTGATCTATCTGGGCTTCCTCGCCTGGCTGTCGCCGCTGCTCGCCGGCATTGCCGTGCTGGCGGGCCTGCCCGGCCTGCTCGCCGCCGCGGCGGTCGCGCCACTCGCCGCGTGTGCCATAGCCGACCGCACGGCTGCGGAATCCGCCCGCCACGATCTGACCTTCGAGGCCGTTGCGGCGATCGAGCCACTCAAGGCCATGGGCGCCGAGGCCGCCATGCTGCGCCGGCATGACCGCCTGGTCGCGACAAGCGCCGCGGCAGGCCGGCGCACCGCCTTCGCCGTCCAGCTCTGCCAATCGCTCTCCATGGCCGGCAGCCAGTGCGTCGCGGCGGCCGTCGCGCTCAGCGGCGCCTGGCTGGTGATGCAGGACGAGCTCACCGGCGGAACACTCGCCGCCGCCATCCTGCTCGCCAGCCGCGGCTTCGAGCCGGTCGCGCGCCTGGCCGCGGCGACGCCCACCCTGACACGCGCGGGCGCCGCCGTCGGTCGGATCGGCGCCATCCTCGGCACACCGCAGCAGCACCGGGGCGGCAGCGTCGTCGCGGACATCGCGGAACTCTCGGTCGAACGACTCAGCCTCGCCGCGCAGGGCCGTGGCACGCTGCTCCGCGACGCCGACCTGACGCTGCGCGTCGGTGAATGCGTCGCCCTGCAAGGCGTGGGCGGATCAGGCAAGACGCGCCTGCTGCTCGCGATCGCCGGGCTGATCCCGGCGGATGGCGGCACCATGCGCATCGACGGGCGGGACCGTGCCGGGCTGGACGAGGCGACGCTTCGCCAGCGCATCGCGCTTCTGCCGCAACGGCCCGCCTTGGTTCCGGGCCGGGTCATCGACAATCTCTGCCGGTTCGACGCGACGCTCGAGGAGGCAGCGCTCGCGCTCGCTGCGGAACTCGGACTCGACGAGCACTTCCACCGCCTGCCGTCGGGCTACGGCACCGTCGTCGGCCGGGGTGCCGGGCAAGAACTCCCGCCCTCCGTCGTCGAGCGCGTCGCCGCGGTCCGCGCGCTGGTCGTCCAACCGCGCGTCATCCTCTTCGACGACGCCGCGGCGTCCCAGGACCGCGAAGGCGACCGCCGGATGCGCCAGTTGCTGCGGCGCCTCAAGTCCGACACCGCGATGCTCATGGTCACGGATCGGCGGGACTGGCTTGCCATCGCCGATCGTCGCCTGCGCATCGCGGGTGGCACCCTGGTCTCGGATGCGCCGTCGTGAACGCGCCGCTCCGCGCCCTCGCCCTGCCGGCCGGGCCGGGCGGACTCTCCGAAGGACCGACGCGGGAGAGGGCGCCCTGGGTGCTGCGCGAACTCGCCCTCCTGCTCGGCCACCGCGTCGGCGAGCGCGAGCTGCTCGAAGCGCTGCCGCACGCCATGGCGAACGACACCGGCCCGGCCGTGCTGGCCGCCGCGGCGCGCCTGGGCCTCGCCCACCGCCGCTGGGCAGGCACGAGCCGCAGCCTGCCCGCATCTCTGCTTCCCGCGCTCTGGATCGCGCCGGGCGGGCGGCCGGCGCTCGTCATCGGGCGAAGCGGGGACTTCCTCCTCGTCGCGCGGGGGGAAGGCGCCGAGCCGGAGCGCGTCCACGCCGTCGCGATGCCCGGGGACCTGTACGTCTTCGCCGGCCGGGACGAAGCGCTGGAAGGCGCGGACCGCCCCCTGCTGCCGCGCCTGCTGTCGGAGCATGCCGGGCCGATCGCCGGGCTCGCCGCCCTCTCGGTGCTCTCGAACCTCACCTCCATCGCGCTCGGCCTCGTCGTCATGATCGCCTTCGACATGGTGATCCCGGGCGGGCAGGCGGCGCCGCTGCTGGCACTCGGTGCCGGCTTCATCGGCGCGCTCGCCTGCGATGTCGCGCTGCGCACCATGCTCGCCCGCGGTCTCGGGCGAATCGGCGAAAGAGCGGAACGCCAGGTGCTCGGCCTCGTCTTCGCGAAGGTGCTGCGGTTGCCGCTGTCGGCCGTCACCTCGCAGGACCCGGCGGCGCAGGTGATGCGCATGCGCGACCTGGAGACGAGCCGGGAGGTCTTCACAGGGCCCTTGCCGCAGCTGATCCTGCAGGTCCCGCTCGTCGTCGTCTTACTCGGCGTGATCTGGGCGCTGGCCGGCCTTGTCGTCGTCGTGCCCCTGCTGATCCTGCCGGTACAGTTCGCCGTCGCGCTGGTCCTTGTCCCCCGCGCGCGGGAGAAGGAACATCGTGCCGCGCTGCTCGCGACCGAGCGCCGGCACATGATCCTCGAGACCCTGTCCCATGCCGGAACGCTGCGGGCGATCGGCGCGGAAGCCGCGTGGCTCGCGCGGTTCCGCGACATCTCGGCCGCCGCCGCTGCTGCCCATGCCCGTGCGGCGCGCGCCGGGCACGCGGTCGAACTCGTCGCGCAGCTCGGCCTGCCTGCCGCGGCCTGTGGCGTCGCTGCGCTGGGCGCGCACCTCGTGATCGAGGGGCGGGTCAGCGCAGGCGCGCTGGTGGCCGCTATCATGCTGTCCTGGCGCGTCATCATACCGCTGCAGACCTTCTTCCTCGCGATCAGCCGCGGGCGCCAGATCGTCGACTCCGTCGCGCAACTGCATCGTCTGCAGGCGCTGGCCGAGGAAGCGCGCCCCGCGCCGGATGCCCCGCGTGCCAAGGGCCGCGGGCGTACGCTGCGGCTCGATGGCGTCGTCCTGCGCGTCCCCGGCGGCGGCACGCTGCTCGCCGGCGCCTACCTGGCGCTGCCGGAGGGCGCGCGCGTGGCGCTGACCGGACCCTCCGGTGCCGGGAAATCCACACTGCTGCGCTGCGCGCTGGGCCTTGTGCCGCCGCAGGGTGGCGTCGTCACGCTGGGTGGCGTGAACATCGCGCAGCTCGATCCCTCCACGCTGCGAGCGCGGATGGGCTACCTGCCGCAACGGCCCGCCCTGATCTACGGGACCGTGGCGCAGAACCTGCGCCTCGCCGCGCCGGCGGCGGAGGATGCCGATCTCGCCGAGGCGTGCGAGGAGGTCGGCATCCTCGAGCACATCCTCGCCATGCCGCAAGGCTTCGCCACGCGGCTCAACGACCTCGACAAGGCGCGCCTCCCGCAGAGCCTGCTGCAGGGCCTGGCGCTCGCCCAGGCGCTGCTGCGCCGGCCGGAGATCCTGCTGCTCGACGATCCGACGCATGCGCTCGACCGCGCGCGGGAGGAGCGCCTCGCCGCGCTGCTCCGCCGTCTGCACGGGACTGTCGGCGTGCTGATCGTGACGCATCGCCCCGACCTGATCCGTAGCTGCGACCGCGCCTTCGCGCTCGACCACGGGCAGCTGCGCATGCTCACCCCGCACGCCGGAGCCGCGCCACGGCCGGAGACCGCATCATGACGCTGAACGATAGCCCGCCGCCGCCCGTCATCCGCGCGCCCGCGCTGCCCGTCGCGCGGCGCTATGCGCTCACCGTCCAGGAGCTGGAGGAATGCCCGCCGCCGCGCTCGGCGCGCGCGGCGATCCTGCTCGGCCTCATCATGGTCTGCGGCTTCCTCGGCTGGGCGTACCATTTCCCCGTGGCGCAGCGCGCCACGGGACAGGGGGAGATCATTCCCCGGGGATTCGTGCAGCCCGTGCAGCATGCGGATGGCGGCCGCGTCACAGCCATCCTCGTCGCCGCCGGGGATCGCGTCATCGAAGGCCAGGCGCTTCTGACCATCGACGCGGCCGAGGCGCGGGCCGAGACGGAGGCCGCGCGCGCGCGCCATGCGGCGCTTGCGCTCGCCGCCGAACGCCTCGCGGCCGCGGCCGAGGGGCGCCTCGCCGGGGTCGGCCCCGTGGCCTCGGA
>NZ_JACADQ010000274.1 GCF_016106015.1 Neoroseomonas rubea | reverse complement strand
CGGGGCCGCCGCCGCGGCCGCCGCCGCGACGGATGCGGGCCGGCCGCCAGCCGCGCGCGTACCGGTCGAAACACCCCGGCTCGCGGGCAGCATCAACCTGCGCGGTGCGCGCATCGACGACCTGGTACTCACGACCTACACCGAGCGCCTCGCCTCCCGCACCGAGCCGAACCCGCCGCAGGTCCGCCTGTTCGGCCAGCGCGAGACCGAGCATCCCTATTTCGCCCAATGGGGCTGGACGGCGGCCGATGGCCGGTCGCGCGTGCCCGATGGCGAGACCGACTGGACCGCGACGGGCGGGCCGCTCGCGCCCGGCCGGCCCGTGACGCTGTCCTGGGACAACGGCCAGGGACTGGTGTTCGAGATCGCGCTGACGATCGACGAGCAATACATGGTCAGCGCCGAGCAGCGCGTGCGCAACACGGGCGCCGAGCCTGCCTCGGTGCTCCCCTGGGTACGCATCCGGCGGGAGCGCACGCCGCGGGTCGAAGGCTTCTTCATCCTGCATGAGGGCTTCACCGGCGTGCTCAACGGCCGCCTGCGCGAAGTCACCTACAGCGACGCCAAGTCCGAGGGCGAACGCCGCCGCGGCGTGGCGATGGAGGAGGAGACGACCGGCGGCTGGGCCGGCATCACCGACAAGTACTGGCTTGCCGCCATCATGCCGGGCGGCCCCGACCAGGCGCTGCGGGCCGCATATCGCCACGTGAACGAGGGCGGCGGCGCGGCGGGCGACCGCTGGCAGGTGGACATGGCGGCGACCGCGCCGCAGGCCGTCGCGCCGGGTGCCACAGCGACGCTGGCCACGCGCCTGTTTGCCGGGGCGAAGGAGGTCCATCTCCTCGACGGCTACATGGACCGGCTGAACATCACCGACTTCGACAAGGCGATCGACTTCGGCTGGTTCTACTTCCTGGTGAAGCCGTTCTTCCTCGCGCTCGACTGGCTGTTCCGCATGACGGGGAACTTCGGCGTCGCGATCCTGATCTTCACGGTGCTGATCAAGGCCGCCTTCTTCCCGCTGGCCAACAAGGCCTACCATTCCATGGCGCGGATGAAGGTGCTCGCGCCGAAAATGACGGAGATCCGGGACCGCTACAAGGATGAGCCGCAGAAGGCGCAGCAGGAGATGATGGCGCTGTACCGGTCGGAGAAGGTGAACCCCGCCTCCGGCTGCCTGCCCATCCTTATCCAGATCCCGGTCTTCTTCGCGCTGTACAAGGCGCTGTTCGTCACCATCGAGATGCGCCACCAGCCCTTCTTCGGCTGGATCCAGGATCTTTCCGCGCCGGATCCGACGAACCTGTTCAACCTGTTCGGGCTGCTGCCCTTCGACCCGGCGCAGTGGAGCAGCTTCCTGCACATGCCGGCCTGGGCGCTCATCATGGGCGTCACGATGTGGGTGCAGCAGAAGCTGAACCCGCAGCCGCCTGACCCGATCCAGGCCAAGATCTTCGCCTGGATGCCGATCATCTTCACCTTCATGCTGGCGTCCTTCCCGGCCGGGCTGATCATCTACTGGGCCTGGAACAACACCCTGTCGGTCGCGCAACAGTACTACATCATGCGGCACGATCGCCGGGCGGCGAAGGCGGCCAAGTCCAAGTAGAAGGCCGGGGGAGGGAACTCCCCCGGACCCCCTCCTTCTTCTGGCTGTCACCAAGGCGCACAAGCGCGGCTACCGTGGCCCATCCGGCGAAAGGACCAGCATGACCGGGCTTGCCGAGGCCAAGGACGACGCCGAGCGCGCGGCACTGATCGAGGCGGGGCGGCTGCTCTTCGCGCGGCCCTGCACCTTCTTCTACGCGGCGCAGAAATCCGACCAGCTGCCGCCGCCGGGGCTGCCCGAGGTCGCCTTCTGCGGGCGGTCCAACGTGGGCAAGTCCTCGCTGCTCAACGCGCTGACAGGGCAGAAGGCGCTCGCGCGCGTCTCCCAGACGCCGGGGCGGACGCGGCAGCTGAACTTCTTCAACCTGGCGGAACGCCTGGTGCTGGTGGACCTGCCGGGCTACGGCTACGCCAAGGCGTCGAAGGACATGCAGCGCGACTGGCAGGGCGTGATGTTCGACTACCTGCGCGGCCGGCCGAACCTGATGCGCGTGATGCTGCTGCTGGACGCCCGCATCGAGACGAAGTCCGCCGACCGCGCAGCGATGGACCTGCTCAACACCGCCGCCGTCGCCTTCCAGATCGTCCTGACCAAGGCCGACGACGTGGGTCCGGTGAAGCTCGCCGCGCGGCTCGAGGAGGCCAAGGACCTCGCCCGCCGCAACACCGCCGCGCACCCGCTGGTGCTGGTCACCAGCAGCGAGACGGGGCTGGGGATCGACGAATTGCGGGCGGAGGTGACGTCGCTCGCGGCGCCGCTCTGAATCACGCGCCTTGCAGTGTGTCTTCGCGGCACTGTAGATTTAGCTGGAATATTCCTATATCGACACGATGCGACCGTGGCGTGCCGCACGCTTCGGGGCGCTTTGCCTTCGGGCCGCGCCTGCATTCGCGCAAACGCAAGGTGACCGTCCGGCCAACCAGGCGGGGACGGGGATGGCCTACGGCTATCTGCTCACCTTTCAGCAGGTCTTCGATGCGTGCTTCGCAGGCGAAACGGAGCTTCGCAGGGAGATCGACGAAACCGTCGCGCTCATCGAGGCATACATCATGAGAACAAACTCGATCACGCGCGGTGCACCGGAGGCGGCGAAGCGGCGGATGCTGGCAGGGCACGGCACGCCGGCCGACGTGCAGGCAGCCTGTCGTGGCGATCGCCCCTCATCCTTGAGCCCTTTCATCCCTGGCCTGTAAGCCAAGTTCGCGGCGGATCCGGTGCGGTTCCGCCAGGAAACGGCCCGTGGGTGGGCTGAACTGCGGGAACGGATGGGGACGACGTCTGGAGAGACCCAACAAAGCCGCTGACGTCATGGATGTGATGAGGCGCGAGCGCCTTACCCCCGCGCTAAATTCTCCCGCAGCGTCACGCCAGCATACTCCTTCCGGAACAGCCCGCGCCGCTGCAATTCCGGCACCACCAGCCGGCAGAATTCCTCGAACATGCGCGGATGCACCGTCGGCGTGATGATGAAGCCGTCGCAGGCGCCGGAGGTGAACCACTCCTCCAGCGTGTCCGCGATCGACGACGGCGTGCCCACCAGCAGCGACCGGGGCTTCGCCACCGCATCCTGGAAGCCGATCCCCTCCTGCCGCATCACCTGCAGCACGCGGTCCTGCGAGCCCACGATCCCCTGGTTGCCCTGCTTCGCGCGCATTTCCTCGGGCGAGGCGACCTTCGACAGATCCACCCCCATCAGCGCGGAATTGAGCATCCGCTGCGCGTCGGGGTCGATCAGCGATTGCAGGTATTCGTACTTCTCCTGCGCGATGCTCTGCGTCTCGCCGATCACCGTCATGAAGGATGGCAGCACGTGACACGCCTCCGGAGCGCGGCCGAACTTCGCCATGCGCGCCTTGAGGTCGGTGGTGAAGGCGATGCCATCCGCCATCGTGTTCGGCGTGCAGAACACCAGCTCCGCCCAGCGCGCGGCGAAGTCGCGCCCTCGGTCCGACGACCCCGCCTGCATGAACACCGGCCGCACCTGCGGCGTGCGCGGCATGGCCAGCGGCCCGCGCGTGCGCACGTAGCGGCCTTCGTAATTCGTGTAGCGCACCTTAGACGGGTCGATGAACACGCCGCCCTCGCGGTCGGCCACCATCGCGCCCTCGTCCCAGGACTCCCACAGCGCGTTGCAGGCGGCGACCACTTCCTCGGCGCGATCGTAGCGTTCGTTCTTCGCCGCGATGCCGCCCATCCCGAAGTTGCGCGCCTCGAGGTCGGTGGCCGAGGTCACGATGTTCCACGCCATCCGCCCGCCGCTCAGCAGATCGAGCGAAGCGAGCGTCCGCGCGATCCAGTAGGGATGCAGCAGCGTGGTGGACAGCGTGGCCCCGAGGCCGAGATGCCGCGTCACCCGCGCCATGATCGGCAGCACCACGAGCGGATCCATGTAGGAGATCTGCCCGCCGAGCCGCAGATAGGCGTCGAAGTTCCCGCCATGGATGTCCGGCAGGCCGAAGGTGTCGGCATAGAAGCAGGCATCGAAGCACGCGGCTTCCAGCACGCGCGCGATGTGCTCGTAGCGGGCGGGGTCGAAGATGTCGTCGAGCGCCGCTTCGGGGTGGCGCCAGGCACCGGGATGGTTCGCCGTCGGACCGGTCTTGAGGTAGGCGACGAGATGCATCCGCCGGCGGGTCACGGCGCGATGCTCCGGGCGGCGGGACAGGCCATGGAACCTCCGGGTCGGTGTCGGCCGTGCGATCCTGATGGCGCGTTGCCCCGACTATGCGAGAGCCCTCGCCCACCGGCAAGGCGCCGGCCCCCTCGTGGCGCGGCGATTTCCAGCCGGACCGATCTGCTCTAAGGGGGTGGCCCCAACGGCCGAACCGGCCACGCCAGACGCAACGAGCCCGCCGCATGACCGAGACCGTCGACACGCCCGAAGCCATGCAGATCCTGGCCGGTGCGCTGCCCTTCCTGAAGCGCTACGACGACGCGACGGTCGTCGTGAAGTATGGCGGCCACGCGATGGGGGAGGAGGACACGGCGCTGCGCTTCGGCCGCGACATCGCGCTGCTGGAGCAGGTCGGCGTGAACCCCGTCGTCGTCCATGGCGGCGGGCCGCAGATCAACGCCATGCTCAAGCGGCTCAACGTGAAGTCCACCTTCATCCAGGGCTTGCGCGTGACGGATGAGGAGATGCTCGACGTGGTCGAGATGGTCCTCGCCGGCCCGGTCAACAAGCAGGTGGCGGAAGCCATCACGCGCGCGGGCGTCATGGCGGTCGGTATCTCCGGCAAGGATGGCGGGCTGATCCGCGCGCGCAAGCTGCAGCGCACCTACCGCGATCCCGACAGCAACATCGAGAAGGTGCTGGACCTCGGCTTCGTGGGCGAACCCGCCAGCGTTGACCCCAAGGTGCTGCGCCTGCTGATCGGCGCGGACATCGTTCCCGTCGTCGCCCCCGTCGGCGTGGGGGAGGACGGGCAGACCTACAACATCAACGCCGACACCGCCGCCGGTGCCATCGCCGGCGCGCTTTCGGCCGAACGGCTGCTGATGCTGACCGACGTGCCGGGCGTGCTCGACACCGACAAGCGCCTGATCCCGGAGATGAGCGTCGCCGAGGTCAAGGCCGGCATCGAGGCCGGCTGGATCTCCGGCGGCATGATCCCGAAGGTCGAGACCTGCATCTACGCGATCGAGCGTGGCGTGAAGGGTGCGGTCATCCTCGACGGGCGCGTGCCGCACGCGATCCTGGCCGAGCTTTTCACGGATGCCGGGCCGGGCACGCTGATCCGGCCCTGACCGGCGGGTTCAGCGCGCCGCGGCGCGGGCCAGCGCGTCGATCCGCCAGCGCAGCTCGCCGTCGCCCACGAGCGACGGCGCGACGGACGCCGAGGCCGTCGGCGCCGGCGGGACAAGAAGCATCGCCACTGCCGCGGCCGTCGCCTCGGAGAGCTCCGCGCGCCGACAGAGACCGGCGATCGACTTGCCGCAGCGCGTGACGACGACGTGCTCAACCTCCGCCAGCGCCACCCCGGCCAGCGCGGCGAGCGCCGACTTGACGAAATCCGCTTCCGCGGCGCGCGCGGCGCGCAGCAGGACGCCGTCGTCGAGCGCGCCGGCGCGCAGCAGGATCATGGCGCGTTCCCCCGCGTCCGATGCCGTCTCGCCCGGCCGCGCCTGGCCGGCGAGGCGGAGCGCGACGGCGCGGCGG
>NZ_JACADQ010000273.1 GCF_016106015.1 Neoroseomonas rubea | reverse complement strand
CGCCGGCGCGCAGGCGGGCGGCCACCCGATGCCCCGCCGCCCGAAGGCAGCGACGCCCCGCCCCCCGAGCGCAAGCGGCGGGAAAAGCCGGCGCGCCGCCGCCGCCGCGGCCTGGGCCTGTTCCGCCTGTTCTTCATGCTGCTGGTCGTGGGCGGCATCGTCGCGAGCGTGGCCGGCTACGGCATGTACCGCCAGATCGCGGAGGACCTGCCCGACCATCGCTGGCTCGCCAGCTACGATCCGCCGCAGATGTCGCGCATCTACGCCGCCGATTCGCGGCTGCAGGCGGAACTTGCGACCGAACGGCGCGTCTTCGTGCCGATCGAGGCGATCCCGGCCCGCGTGCAGCAGGCCTTCGTCTCGGCGGAGGACCAGCGCTTCTGGGAACATCACGGCGTCGATCCGCTGGGGATCGGCCGCGCGCTGCTCACCGCCGCCGAGCAGTGGGGCAGCGGGCGGCGCATGGGCGGCGCCTCCACCATCACCCAGCAGGTCGCCAAGAACATGCTGGTCGGCGCCGAGCGCTCGGTCATGCGCAAGGTGCGCGAGGCGATCCTCGCCGTGCGGATCGAGCAGGCGCTGTCGAAGGACCGGATCCTCGAACTCTACCTGAACGAGATCTTCCTCGGGCAGTCGGCCTACGGCGTGGCGGCCGCGGCGCAGGCCTACTTCAACAAGGGCCTCGACGAGCTGACGCTGGCCGAGGCGGCCTTCCTCGCCGCCCTGCCCAAGGCGCCCAACAACTACAACCCGCTGCGCTTCCCCGAACAGGCGCGCGCGCGGCGCGACTGGGTGCTCGACCGCATGGCCGAGGATGGCCACATCACGCGGGAGGAAGCCCGCTACGCCAAGGCGGAGCCGATCATGCCGCGGCCCACGCGCCGGCCCGAGGTCGTGCCCGTCGGCCAGCACTTCACCGAGGAAGTCCGCCGCGAACTGATCACCCGCTTCGGTGCCGAGCAGACGACGATGGGCGGGCTCGTCGTGCGCACCAGCCTCGACCCCGAATTGCAGGCGGCGACGGAACGCGCACTGCGCGACGGGCTCATCGCCTATGACCGCCGCCGCGGCGGCTGGCGCGGCCCCTTCGCGAGCATCGCCGCCGGCCAGACGGAATGGATGGCCGCGCTGGAAGCGGCGCAGCGGCCGCCCGGCGGCCTGCCGGAATGGCGGCTTGCCGTGGTGCTGGAAGTCCGCGCGACGGAAGCGCGGCTCGGCTGGCTCGAACGTCCCGAACCGCGCGCCGCGCAGCAGCCGCGCACGGGGCTGATGTACCTCGCCGACCTCGGCTGGGCGCGCCCGGCGCGGGACGGGCGCGTCGGCGCGCCGCCCACGCGCATGAACCAGGTGGTCAATGTCGGCGATCTGGTCTTCGTCGAGCCGATGCCGACCCAGGCGCCCGCGCAGGGCCGCCCGGCGCGGCCGGAAAGGCTGGAACTGCGCCAGATGCCGCAGGTCGAAGGCGCCGTCGTGGCGCTCGACCCGCAGACCGGGCGCGTGCTGGCCATGGCCGGCGGCTGGTCGTTCGAGCGGTCCTGGTTCAACCGGGCGACGCAGGCGATGCGCCAGCCCGGCTCCTCCTTCAAGCCCTTCGTCTACATCACGGCGCTCGAGCAGGGCATGCCGCCCAACACCGAACTGCTCGACGAGCCGATCGAGGTGATGTCGGGCGGACGGATCTGGCGGCCGCAGAACTACACCGCCGGCACGGCGAATGGCTGGGTGACGATGCGCACCGCCATGGAGCGCAGCCTCAACCTGGTGACGGTCCGGCTGGCCCAGCAGGTCGGCATCGACGCCGTCGCGGATGCCGCGGCGCGCTTCGGCGTCATCCCGAACATGCCGCGCTTCCTCGCCCTGTCGCTGGGCGCGGGCGAGACGACGGTGATGCGCATGGCCGCCGGCTACGCCGCCTTCGTCAATGGCGGGCAGGAAGTGACGCCGACGCTGATCGATTCCGTGCAGGACCGGCGCGGCCGCGTGGTGTGGCGCGCCGATCGCCGCGCCTGCGCGGCCTGCGGCGGCGGGCCGGAGCAGGTGCCCGACCTGGTGGACCCGCAGCGCCGCCAGGTGACCGACCCGATCGCCGCCTACCAGATGGTGAGCCTGCTGCAGGGCGTGGTGCAGCGCGGCACAGGCGCCAATGCCATCGGCAACCGCCTGGGCCGCCCCGTCGCCGGCAAGACCGGCACGACGGACGACTACAAGGACAACTGGTTCGTGGGCTTCACGCCCGACATCGTGGTCGCCGTCTGGATCGGCCATGATGACCCGCGCAGCCTCGGCCAGGGGGAGACGGGCGGCGGCAACGCGGCGCCGATCTTCCGCGAGGTGGTGGCCGCGGCGCTGCGCGACAGCCCGCCCGTGCCCTTCCGCGCCCCGCCGGGCGTCGCGCTGGTGCGCGTGAATGTCGGCGGCGGCTCAATCCTGGAGGCCTTCCGCCCCGGCACCGAGAACAGCGCGCGGCGGATGCGCGACGCATCCGAGGGCGGCGGATCGGCGGCCGGCCTCGACAGCAACCTGGGCGGCCTCTATTGACCCCGCATCATGCGCGCTGAAGCCACATCCCTGAACGAGCAGATCACCGCGTCGGTGTCCCTGCTGAGGAGGCATCTTTGACTGGGATGCCGCCGTCCGCCGCCTCGAAGAACTGAACGCCCGCGCCGAGGATCCGGCGCTGTGGAACGATGCCGCCGAAGCCGGCCGCGTGATGCGCGAGCGCGGCCGCCTTGCCGAGCAGGTTGATGGCGTGCGCCGGCTCGAACGCGATGTCGAGGACGCGCTGGGCCTGATCGAACTCGCCGAGGCCGAAGGCGACGAAGCGACCATCGAGGCTGCGGTCGCCGACCTCGAGCGCCTCGCCGAGGAAGCGAAGCGCCGCGAGATCGAGAGCCTCCTGTCCGGGGAGGCCGACGCCAACGACGCCTATGTCGAGGTCAATGCCGGCGCCGGCGGGACCGAGGCGCAGGACTGGGCCGAGATGCTGCTGCGCATGTATGTCCGCTGGGCGGAAAAGCGCGGCTACAAGGTGACGGTGACGGAACGCAGCGACGGCGAGCAGGCCGGCGTGAAGTCGGCCACCATCCAGGTGACCGGTCCCAACGCCTATGGCTGGCTGAAGACCGAGGGTGGCGTCCACCGCCTCGTGCGCATCAGCCCCTTCGACGCGGCGGCGCGGCGGCAGACCTCCTTCGCCTCGGTCTACGTCTATCCCGTGATCGACGACCGCATCGAGGTCGAGATCAACCCGGCCGACCTCAAGACCGACACCTTCCGAGCCTCCGGCGCCGGCGGGCAGCACGTCAACAAGACGGAATCGGGCGTCCGCTTCACGCATATCCCGACCGGCATCGTCGTCGCCTCGACCCAGGACCGCAGCCAGCATCGCAACCGCGCCATCGCGATGGAGATGCTCAAGGCCCGGCTCTACGAGCTGGAACTGCGCAAGCGCGAGGCGATCAGCGACGCAGTCGAGGCCGGCAAGACCGATATCGGCTGGGGCCACCAGATCCGCTCCTATGTCCTGCAGCCCTACCAGATGGTCAAGGACCTCCGGACGAGCGTCGAGAAGGGCAATCCCGACGCGGTGCTGGATGGGGAACTCGACGACTTCATGGCCGCGGCGCTGGCGCAGCGCGTCGGCGGCACGCGGTCGGAGGCGAGCGCCGCCGCCCGCTGATCAGGCGGCGGCGACATCCTGTTCCAGCAGCCGCGCGAGCCGCGCGATGTCGTCGAAGTTGGTCACGATCCCCCGCTTGTCCGGCGCCGTCTGCCGCAGGGGGGAGACGCCGAACAGGCTCGGCGCCGTGCCCGGCGGCAGGCCGATCAGGCGCGCGATCCGCATCGCCGGTTCCGCCGCGACCGTCTGGCCGTCGACGAAGGACGGGTAGGTCACCTCGACGATGCGCGGATAGTCGGCGAAGGCCTGCCGGACGAAGCGGCGCGCGCGCAGGATCGGCAACATGTAGGCGGTCGCCTGCTCGGCGCCGATCGTCACCGACATGTCGCGCGCCGCCTCCGCCGCGTTGCCGGTGTGGTACACGCCGCGCGTCTCCGCGATGACGTGGCTGGCAAGGCATTCGGCGAGATCCGGACGCACCAGGTGGATCACGCCGGCGCCGCGCTGCTTCAGCCAGTTCAGCATGAAGTTCGCGCGCGGGCCTGGCGTGGCCTGGGACCAGACCGGCCCGAAGGCGCCGAGGTTGTTGTACATCAGGTCGAAGTGCAGCAGCGCCGGCGCCACATCGGCCGCGAGCCGCGCGACGAAGGCGTCGAGCATCGCCGCCATCTCCGTCGCCTCGAATCCGAAGCTGCCACGCTGTGCGACGAATTCGGCGACGAAGGCGCCGAAGCGGGCCGGGCCGCCGGGCTGGAACGCCTCCCCGCGCGATTCCACCCGCGTGCCGGCGCTGAACGCCGTGCCCAGGAACTTCGTGCCGCTGCGCTGCGTCGCGATGGTGACGAGGAAGGGCGGCGGGGTGTCCTGCATGCGCGGCGGCGTTCCGATGGAGATATCGTTTCGATAACAACACGCTCGCAAGCCCCCAAGTCAAGCGACCACCCGGCTTGACCGTTGCGATATCGCAGTATACCGCGGACGGAACGTTTCACGGACCAGGCGGAGTTCGCGCGTGGCGCTGACGGTGGTGCATCTCGCCCATGGCGCGGGCGGCGGCGCGGGCCGCGCGGCGCGTCGGGCCCATCTCGCCATCCGATCGGCCGGCCTGCTGTCCACCTTCGCCTTCGCCGAGGGCGAGACCGGCCCGGGCGACATCCTGCTCCGTACCGCACCCTCGGCCGACACGGCCGAAGCGGCGCTTGCGACGACGCTCCGCCAGCGCGTGCAGTGGGAGATCGTGCCGCAGGCGCGGCGCGGCGATCACAACACGCTGTTCTCCATCCCGCATCCAGGCCTCGCGCTCGACCGCCACCCGATGATCGCCGCGGCGGACATCCTGCACCTGCACTGGACCTCCTGGTTGGTGCCGCCGGCGCAGCTGCGGCGCTGGCACGCGGCCGGCCGCGCCATCGTCTGGACGCTGCACGACCTCTGGCCGATGACCGGCGGCTGCCACTATCCGGGTGGCTGCGAGCAGTTCCGCACCGCCTGCATGGCCTGCCCCCAACTGGCCGATGCGTGGTCTCTGGTGCCGAACGGCTTCGCGGAGAAGCGCGCGGGCTGGGCCGGCGTGCCGCTCGTCGTCGCGCCCTCCTCGTGGATGGCGGCGCAGGCCGCGGACAGCGCCATCCTCGGCGGTTGCCGGATCGAGATCGTCCCGAACCCGATCGAGACGGACATCTTCGCCCCGCCGGCCGACCGCGACGGGCTGCGCGCCGCGCTCGGCTTCGGCCCCGACGACCTGCTCATCCTCGCCGGCGCCTACGACAACCGCGAACGGCGCAAGGGCGGCGCGCTGCTCGCCGACGCGCTGGCGCGGATCACGGCGGATGGCAGCCTGGCCGCGCTTCTGCCCGCCGGCGCGCGCGTCGCGCTCGCGGTCTTCGGCCGGTCGGCCTGGGGCACGACGGCGGGTCTGGAGGCCTTCGACCTCGGCGAGATCAGCGAGGATGCCGCGATCGCCGACATGCTCGGCGCCGCCGACCTCGCCTGCCTTCCCTCGCTCGAGGACAACTACCCGAACCTCGCGCTCGAGGCGCTCGCGTGCGGGACGCCCTGCGTCGCGACGCCGGCGGGCGGCCTGCCCGACCTCGTGCGCGACGGGCGCAGCGGCGTGCTGGCCGCGGCGACGGAGGAGGAGGCGCTCGCCGCCGCGCTGCTGCGCTTCGTGGCCGAGCAC
>NZ_JACADQ010000272.1 GCF_016106015.1 Neoroseomonas rubea | reverse complement strand
CCCCTCTTCCGTTCTCTGCCCACCGCCCTCGCCCTGCTGCCGGGGCCGCTGCTCGACCTCGCGGAACCCGCCCTGCGCATGGTCGCCGGCGCGCCGGCGCCGCGGAGCGGGTTGCTCCTGGTCGGCGCGGCGGAAGGCGGGGCGCGCTACTGGCCCATCCTGGTCGCCCTGCTGCTCGCCGCCGCCACCGCGCTGATCCTGTGGCAGGTGCGCCGCCGCGCGCCCCCCGGCATCGTGCGCGGCCCGGCCTGGGATTGCGGCTTCATCGCGCCCCCGTCCCACCTGCCCTTCGGCGACCCGGCGACGCAGCCTTCGGCCGCCGGCTTCGGCCAGCCGCTGCGGCGGATGCTGGGGACGAGCCTGCTTGCCGCACGCGAGCAGGTGACGATGCCGCCCCCCGGCGACCCGCGCGCAGCGCGGATCGAGGCCGGCTTCCACGACCCGGCGCTGGCCGCGCTGGAAGGCCCCCTGCCCCGCTGGCGCGATGCCGCGGCGGCGCAGGCCGAACGCCTGCGCGATCTGTCCATCCGCCAATGCCTCGGCCTGTCCTTCGGCGCGGTCGTGCTGATGCTCGCCCTGCTCGCCTGGATGGAGGCGCGCTGAGATGGCGATCCTCTGGGGGGGCCTCGCGCAGGTCGTCCATATCGCGATGCTGCTGGCCGCCGCGCCGCTGCTGACCGGCCTGGTGCGCTGGCTGAAGGCGCGGATGATGGGCCGGCGCGGACCGCATCCGCTGCAGCCGATGCGGGATTTGCTGAAGCTGTTGCGCAAGCGGCCGGTGCTGGCGGACAACGCCTCCGCCGTCTCCCGCGCCGCGCCCTATCTCGCGGCCGGCGCGGCGCTCGCGGCAGCCGCGCTCGTGCCCTCCTTCGCGCGCGGCATGGCCTTCGCCCCGCTCGCGGACCTGATCCTGGTCGCGGGGCTGCTCGCGCTCGGGCGCGTGGCGATGGCGCTTGCCGGGATGGATGTCGGCACGCCCTTCGGCGGGCTCGGCGCGGCGCGGGAGATGTCGTTCGCCGCGCTCGCCGAACCCGCGCTGATCGTCGCCGCGCTGACGCTCGCCATCCTCGCCGGCACGACGAACCTCGATGCGATCGGCGCGGCCTTCCGCGACGGCGGGCTCGGGCTGCGCGTCTCGCTCGGCCTCGCGCTCGTCGCCCTGCTCGCCGTCGCGGTGGCCGAGAATGCGCGCATCCCGGTGGACAATCCCGCCACGCATCTGGAACTGACCATGGTGCATGAGGCGATGATCCTCGAAGCCTCCGGCCGGCACCTCGCGCTGTGGGAATTCGCCGCGATGCTGCGGCTGCTGCTGTGGCTGATGCTGCTGGCCGCCATCTTCCTGCCCTTCGGCCAGGCGGCCGCGGGGTCCGCGCCGCATCACTGGCCGCTCGGGCTGCTGGCCTTCGCGGCCAAGATCGGCGGGCTGGCCCTGGCGCTTGCCGCCTTCGAGAGCGCGATCGCCAAGATGCGCGTCTTCCGCGTGCCGGAATTCCTCGGCGCGGCGCTGCTGCTCGGGCTGCTCGGCGCGGTGCTGCTGTTCGTGTCGACGAGGCTGACATGAGCTTCGGCCAGCTGCCCTACGACGTCGCGCACCTGCTCGCCGGCGCGGTGCTGCTGATGTCCTTCGTGCTGCTGTACCAGCGGCGCATCGGCGCGGTGATCAGCGCCTTCGCGACGCAGGGTACGCTGCTGGCACTCGCCGCCGCCTGGCAGGGGCACATCCAGGGCGCGCCGGGGCTGTATGTGACCGCGCTGCTCGCCTTCGTCGCCAAGGGCGTGCTCATCCCGATCGCACTGCATGCCATCGTCCGGCGGCTCGACCTGCATCGCACGGTGGAAACCGCACTCGGCATCGGGCCGTCGCTGGTCGCCGGCGTGGCCCTCGTCGCGCTATCCATCCTGGTTGTCCTGCCGGCGACCGAGGGCGCGCGGGCCCTCGCACGGGAAGACCTCGCCATCGCGCTGTCGGTCGTGCTGCTGGGCATGCTGATGATGATCACGCGGCGCAACGCGCTGAGCCAGGTGATCGGGCTGCTGAGCCTGGAGAACGGGCTGATCCTCGCCGCGATCGGCGTGGCCGGCATGCCGCTGGTGGTGGAACTCTCCACCGCCGCGCTGGTGCTGATGGTCGCGGTCGTCGCCGGCGTCTTCGCCTTCCAGATCCGCGAACGCTTCGACACGCTGGACACCGGCAGCCTCGAGGAACATCGCGGGGAGGGGCGCTGATGCCCCTGCAATGGCTCATCGTCTTCCTGCCCTGGCTGGGTGCGGCGGCGCTCGCCGCGGTGCCGGACCTCCGGCGCGCGACCTTCGCGAATATCGGCGTCAGCGCGTTGTCCTTCCTGCTCGCCATCGCGCTGGTCGCGATGCCGTTCGAGCAGCATGGCTGGACGCGCACGGATGCGCTGAACCTGCCCTTCATCCTGGTCGCGGCCTTCGTCGGGCTGACCACCGCGGTCTTCTCCGCCGCGACGCTGGAAGCGGAAGGCTTCGACCATTGGCGCGTGCGCGCCTACCACGCCGCCTTCCAGACCTTCATGGGCGCGCAGTTCCTCGCCCTGCTCGCCGACAATCTCGGCGTGATGTGGGTGGCGGTGGAAATCGCCACCCTCGCCACCGTCTCCATGGTCGCGGTCCACCGCACGCCGGCAGCCTTCGAGGCGGCGTGGAAGTTCTTCATCCTGTGCGGCGTCGGCATCGCGCTCGCGCTGTTCGGGACCATCGTGCTGTACCTCGCCGCCCAGCCGCTGCTGAACGAGGAGACGGGGCTGTCCTGGGCGGCACTCATGGCCGTCGCGGCGCGCTGCGACCCGGGCACGCTGAACCTGGCCTTCGCCTTCCTGCTGCTGGGCTACGGCACCAAGGCGGGGCTCGTGCCGCTGCATTCCTGGCTGCCGGACGCGCATGCCGAGGGTCCGGTGCCGATTTCCGCCGTGCTGTCGGGCCTGCTGCTGAACGCGGCCATGCTCGCCGTGCTGCGCGCCAAGGCGATCGTCGGATCCCACCCGGATGCCGTCGCACCCGGCCCCTTCCTGCTCGCGCTCGGCCTCGCCTCCGTCCTGCTCGCCGCGCTCTCGCTCTGGCGGCGGCGGGATGCGCGGCGCTTCTTCGGCTGGTCGAGCATCGAGCACATGGGAATCGCCGCCTTCGCCTTCGGCCTGGGCGGCGCTGCGGCGAACCTTGCCGGGCTGATCCATCTGCTCGGCCATTCCCTCGTGAAGTCCGCGGTGTTCTTCGGCGTGGGGCGCGCGGCGCAGGCCAAGGGCAGCCAGAAGATCGCCGATATAGGCGGGCTGGTCGCGACGCATCCGGCGCTGGGATGGGGGCTCGCGCTGGCCATCGCGGGCATTGCGGGGCTGCCGCCCTTCCTGCTGTTCGCCTCCGAGATCCGGCTGCTGACCGCCGCCGCGGGGCAGGCGCCGTGGCTCGCGCTCGCGCTGGCACTCGGCATGGTCGCGGCCTTCGCCGCGCTGATCACCGTGCTGCAGGCGCTGTGCTTCGGGCCGCCCACGCCGGATGCCGCGAGGGCGTTGGATGGGTGGCGCGAAGCGGCGGCGGCGGCGCCGCTGTGGCTGCACCTTGCGGTGGCGGCGATCCTTGCGCTCGCCATGCCGGCGGGGCTGGCGGCGATGCTGGCGGACGCGGCGAGGGTCGTCGGATGAGCCTGAAAACAAGTGCGGGGGAGGGGAACCTCCCCCGGGCCCCCTCCCTTCTTTTTCCGTTGGGAACTGACGTCGGCTGTCAGTCTCCAAGAAACAAAGAAGGTTGGGGGGCCCGGGGGGAAGTTCCCTTCCCCCCGGACTTTTCGAAATGAGCGCCCTCGACCTCCTCCGCGCGACGCCCACGCTCACTCCCGAGCAATGGTCCGCCCTGCCCGCCGCCTTGGCCGCGGACCCGACGACGGCACTCCTCGCGCTTTGGGCCGAGCCCGGCATCATCCACGCCGCCTTCGCGGGGCCGGACGGCGTGCCCGTGCTCGCGCGCGCCCCCGCGCCGGAAGGCCGCTACGCCGCGCTTTCCCCCGCCCGCCCCGGCGCCATCCGCTTCGAGCGCATGGTGCGCGACCTCTGGGGCCTGACCGCCGAGGGCGCGCTCGACCTGCGCCCCTGGCTCGACCATGGCCGCTGGCCGATCGCGGCGCCGCTGTCGGCGCAGCCCCGCGCCACGCCGGGCATCGAGGCGCCGCAGCCCGAATTCCTGCCGGTCGAAGGCGAGGGCGTGCACCAGATCCCCGTCGGCCCGATCCATGCCGGAGTGATCGAGCCAGGCCATTTCCGCTTCCACATCCAGGGCGAAGCGGTGGTGCGGCTGGAGCAGCGGCTCGGCTACAAGCACAAGGGCATCATCGCGCTGATGCTCGGCAAGTCGCCGCGCGCGGCCGCCGCCTTCGCCGCGCGGCTGTCGGGGGATTCCACCGTCGCACATGGCTGGGCCTTCGCGGCGGCGGCAGAGGCTGCGCTCGGCGTGACGGTGCCGCCGCGCGCGCTCGCGCTGCGGGCGCTGATGGCCGAACTCGAGCGCATCCACAACCACCTCAATGACTGGGGCTTCGTCTGCAACGACGCCGCCTTCGCCTTCCCGCATGCGCGCTGCGGCTTCCTGCGCGAAGGCGTGCTGCGCGGCTGCGCCCTGGCCTTCGGCCATCGCCTGATGATGGACCGCGTGCTGCCCGGCGGCGTGGCACCCGACATCGCGCCGGAAGGGCCGGCGGCGATCCTCGCCGCGCTCGATGCGGTGGAGCGGGAGATGCCCTCGCTGGTCGCCATCTACGACAGCCATGCGAGCCTGCAGGACCGCGTCGTCGGCACCGGCTTCCTCGACCCTGCCCTCGCCGAGCGCTTCGCCGCCGGCGGCTTCGTGGGCCGCGGGTCCGGCCGGCGCGTCGATGCGCGCCTCGCGCCGGGCTACGCGCCCTATGACGTGCTCGCCCCCGCGGTGGTGGTGGAGGCGGGCGGGGACGTGGATGCGCGGGTGCGTGTGCGCGTGGCCGAACTCGGCATCTCGATCGGGCTGGTGCGGCGGCTGCTGGCGGACCTTCCGGGCGGCGAGACGCTGGTCGCCCTGCCCGACCGCGCCGGCGAAGGCGTCGGGCTCGTCGAGGGCTTCCGCGGCGACTGCCTCACCTGGCTCAGGCTGGATGATGGCGGGCTCATCCGCGCCGTCTTCCCGCGCGACCCGTCCTGGCTGCAATGGCCGCTGCTGGAAGCGGCGATCGAGGGCAACATCGTCGCCGACTTCCCGCTGTGCAACAAATCCTTCAACTGCTCCTACAGCGGGGTGGACCTGTGACGCCGGCCTTCGAGCACGCGATTCCTGTGCTGCGCATCTTCGACCTGCCGAAGGCGCGGGAATTCTACGAAGGCTTCCTCGGCTTCGCCTGGGACTGGGAGCATCGGTTCGAGCCGGACCTGCCGGCCTTCGTGCAGGTCTCGCGCGGGGACCTGGTGCTTTTCCTCAGCGAGCATCATGGCGACGGCACGCCGGGGGCGAAGCTCATCCTGCGCATGACCGGGATCGCGGCCTTCCGCGGCGCGCTGATCGCGCAGGCGTATCGCCACGCGCGGCCCGCGATCGAGGACCGCCCCTGGGGCTGGCGCGACATGGAGGTCGCCGATCCCTTCGGCAACAGGCTCGTCTTCTCGGAACGGATGGAGGCCTGCGACTGATGCTCTGGCCGCGCCTCGCCCGTGCCCTGGTCGGGCGCCCGCTGACCGATGCCGCCCCTGCGGTGCCGCAGCCGACCGTCGCCGCGCTGGCCGAGATCGGAAGAGCGCACGCCCGAACTCCAGCCACACTTGGATC
>NZ_JACADQ010000271.1 GCF_016106015.1 Neoroseomonas rubea | reverse complement strand
CCGCGTCCTGCTCGGCCGGCGGCTCGGCGAGCAGCGCGCGCGCTTCCTCGGCAAGCCGTTCCGCATCGCGGCTGCGGATCGCCTCGGCCGAGGGCGCCGGCCCCCAGGCGGCCGCGACCCGCGCGGCCGAGATCAGCCGTTCCGCCGCGCGGCGACGCGGATGCGGCACCAGCAGCACCGAAACACCCTTCCGCCCCGCACGCCCCGTGCGGCCCGAGCGGTGCAGCAGCGTGTCGGGGTCCCGCGGCAGTTCCGCATGAATCACAAGACCGAGTTCCGGCAGGTCGATGCCGCGCGCCGCGACATCGGTCGCCACGCACACCCGCGCATGCCCGTCGCGCAGTTGCTGCAGGGCGCGCAGCCGCTCGGCCTGGGACATCTCGCCCGAGAGCGAGACGGCCGGGAAGCCGCGTTCGGCGAGGTTGCCCGACAGGCGCGCGACGGCCGCGCGCGTCGCGCAGAACACCATCGCCAGGCGCGGCGCCTCGAAGCGCAGCAGGTTGACGACGGCGCGCTCCAGCTCATGCGGCGCGACCAGGGCGGCGCGGTACTCGATGTCGCCATGCGGGCCGGCGCTGCCCGCGGCCTCGATGCGCAGCGCGTCCCGCTGGTAGGTCTTGGCGAGGGCCGCGATGCCGCGCGGCACGGTCGCCGAGAACATCAGCGTCCGCCGCCCGGCGGGCGTCTCCTCGAGGATCGCCTCCAGTTCCTCCCGGAAGCCGAGGTCGAGCATCTCGTCCGCCTCGTCCAGCACCACGGCGCGCAGCGCCTCGGGGCGGAGGTTGCCGCGTTCGAGGTGATCGACGAGCCGCCCCGGCGTGCCGACGACGATATGCGTTCCCGCGAGCAGCGCGCGCCGCTCCGCCACGGGGTCCATGCCGCCGACGCAGGAGACGACGCGCCCGCCGGCGTCGGCATAGAGCCAGGCGAGTTCGGTCTTTACCTGAAGGGCCAGTTCGCGCGTCGGCGCGACCACAAGGGCGAGGGGCGCCCCCGCGGGCGGCAGCCGCGCGGCCTCGCCCATCAGGTCGGGGGCGAGGGCGAGGCCGAACGCGACGGTCTTGCCCGAGCCGGTCTGGGCGGAGACAAGCAGGTCGCGCCCGGCGGCCTCGGGGGCCAGCACGGCGGACTGCACGGGGGTCGCCTCGGCATAGCCGCGGGCGGCGAGGGCGGATGCCAGCGCCGGGGGAAGATCAGGGAAGGACATGTACGGCGTCGTCTGCGCGCCGCGCCGCGCCGCGTCAAGCGCGCCGCGCGCGGGTCAGCCCGGCGCGCGGAGGAAGGACAGGTCCATCAAGTAGGGCCCGTCGGGCTGCGATGGATCGAAGGATATCGCGACGCTGTCCATCTGCCGCATCTGCGGCACGGGATCGAAGGGGATCGGCACGCTTTCGAAGAAGCGCTCGACGCCGCTGCGCGGATCGGCCCAGCGCGCCTGGAGAATGTAGGTCGGGCCGTCGCGGCGGAGCCCGATGAGCGGCACCTGGAAGGTCATGACGCCGGGGGGCGCGGCCAGCGCTGCGCCATCCGCCGCCGCGGCGCCGCCACGCCCCGCGAAGCGCATGACGAGCCCGCCCGCGAGCAGGAACGACGCGCCGATGCCGCCGAGGATCGAGGCGAGCAGCCAGGAGGAGAGGAAGCCCGCCATCTGCGCGTTGGAGGGGTCGCCCGGTTCGTAGCGCACCGTCACGCGGTCGCCGACGGCGCAGCAGGGGGGAGAGGAGGAGAAGCCGGCCTCGACCCGAACCTCCTTCCCGTCGGGCAGGCGGAAGGCGAAGACCGGCGTCCAGTTCGCGGAGCGGTTGCCGCTGCTGCTGCTGCCGGCGCGCTGGATCATCTGCACGATCCTGCCCTCGGTCTCGACCGCGCGCTGGCGGAAGGCGAGCTCGCGCGAGACTGCCACGCCCGCGCCGGCGGCGGAGCCCAGGCCGAACAGCAGGAACATCCATGCGAGCCAGCGCGGCGGCCCCGGTGCGCGCCGCGTGCCCGTCTGGCGAAAGGTCCCGCTCATCGTGCCTCCTTCAGCCCTGCGCCTTGCGGAAGGCGGCGAGCGCCATCAGCCGCCGGTCGCGCCAGGCGCTGCGGCCCGCAATCCCGTCCCGCGCCAGCACCTCGCGCCGCGCCGCGTCCACCTTCGCGACCGTGTCCGCATCGTAGCGGAAGGGCGTCTGTTCCTCGGTGATCGAGCCCATCAGCCCGCCGAAGCGCGCCGCGTAGTCCGCCACGCCGCCGGGCGCGTTCAGGTCGATCGTCTCGAAGGGGCCCATGAAGGACCAGCGCAGGCCGAGCCCATCCTTCACGCAGGCATCGACATCCTCGACGCTCATCACCCCGTCGCGCACCAGCCGGAAGGCTTCCGCCACCAGCGCCGCCTGCAGGCGGTTGAGAACGAAGCCCTTGGTCTCCTTCATCGCCGTCACCGGCACCTGGCCGACGGCATCCATCAGCGCGCGCGTGCGCGCCACCACTTCCGGGTCGGTCCAGGGCGCCGGGACGAGTTCGACGAGCGGCACGAGGGAAGGGGGGTTCACCGGATGCGCGACGAGGCAGCGCGCCCGGCCGGCCAGCCCCTCAGTGAAGGCCGAGGCCGGGATGCCGGAGGTGGAGGAGGCGAGCACGACATCCCTTGGCGCCAACGCGTCGAGCCGCGCGAAGGTCTCGCGCTTCACCTCGACGCGCTCCGGCCCGTTCTCCTGCACGTGGTCGGCGCCCTCGAGGCAGGCTTCCAGTGTCAGCGCAGCCGTCACGCGCGCGGCGATCGCCCCGGGCGCTTCCGCCACGAGGCCCGCCGCGGAGAAGTCCCCAAGCCGCGCGGCGATCGTCGCGAGCGCGGCTTCGGCCGCACCCGGCGCCGGGTCCCAGATTCGCACCTCGTGCCCGGCGCGGGCGAAGACGATCGCCCAGGCGCCCCCGATCAGCCCCGCGCCCACCACTGCGATCCGTTCCGCCATGCCGCGTCCCTCCCCGAAGGCGGCTTGATCGGCCGCCTCTGCCGGACGATCTAAGCCACTGTGAACAATCCCGCCAACGCGCCCGGCGCGCCCCCCAGCACCCCACCGCCGCTCGGCGTGCGGGTGATCGGCTTCTTCCTGCTCGGCGGCACCATGTGGATCGCGGGGCTTCTGGCGCTGTTCGGCGCGGTGATGGCGGTGGCGACGCCATGATCTCCGCCTTCTGGCGCCGCTGGCTGCTGCCCTTCACCGTGCTGCCGCTGCTGCCGGCGACGCTGTTCAACCTGTTCGCGGGGCGCGAATGGGCGCTGCTCGGCTGCGTGGTGGGCATCGCGCTGCCGATGGCCGCCACTTGGCTGATGCGACGCGGGAAGGCCGGCGATGCGCAACTTGCGGCGGCGGCCATGGGTGGCGCGGCGGGCATCGTCACGCTGCTCGGGGCCGGGGCTGGGCCGGTTGCGGCGGTGCTGCTGGCCGCCGGGGCCTGGGGGGGCACGCGGCTGCTCTACACCGGCGTCCGGGAAGTAGTTCCGCCACCGCCGCCGCCCGCGCCACCCCCCGTGCCGGAACCGCTCCGCCAGGCGCGGCACCGGCTGGACCTGCTCGCCGCGCGCGTGCCGGCATTGCCGACGCCGGCCATGGGCAGCGTGGTCCTCGCGCTCGACGGCGTCCTTGCCGACCTGGTCCTGCTGCCGGCGCGCGTCGCGGAGGCGCGGCCGCTGATCGAGATGCACCTCGATGGACTGGAACGCATCGCCGACCGGCTCGCCGCCGGCGCCGTCCCACCGCCGGGGCTCGACCGGCTGCTCGCTGCCATGGCGAGCGAGGCCGAGGAGATCCGCACGCGGCTCCGGGAGCAGGAGACCATGGCGCTCGCCGTGCAGGTGAAGGTGCTCGGCGACCGGCTCCGGCAGGAAGGCTACGGCTGAACCATTCGACTTGCGGCGGATCAAGAGGCGCTACGCCGGACAGGCGCAGGCTTTCACTGGTTCGTGAAAGAAGGGAGGATTCCTATGCGCTTCAGCCCCATCGCCGCCGCGGCCCTCGCGCTTGCCGCCTGCGCCACGCCTGCCAGCCAGCCGCCGCCCCTGCCATCGCCCGTATCCGCCACGCCCGGCCTGCCGGTGGACGAGGCCCGGCGTGCCGCGATCGACGCCAATTCCTGGTTCGCCCGGCCGCGACCGAACCAACCCGCCCAGGCCGCGCGCGCCCATGCCGAGCTTGAATTTCTTGCCGAGGCGCTGACACGGGAACCGAACCTGCGCGGTGGCGCGGGGGCTGGCCTGCCGCAGCTGCAGATCGCCCGGCGGGAACACCGCGTGGCGCTCGGCATTCCGGCCGACGCGGCGGCCGGCGCCGTGGTGCTCGGCCTGCGCAGCGCCGCCGAGGCGCTGGAACGCAATGACCGCGCCGCCGCGCTGACGGCCCTGCCGCGCACGACCTTCGCGGCGGGACCGGAGGAGACCCTGCGGCGCCTTGCCCGCCCACCCCGCGTGCCGAGCGCGCGCCCGGCCCTTGTCGGCCTTGCGCAGCGCAATGGCGGCGGCAGTTGAACTGGTGACGACCGCGCGCGGGGCATCCGACCCCGCGCGCGGCGTGACCATGGTGCCCTGCCCGGCCGCGATGGGCCGCCACGCGGCTTGACGGCACGGACGCGGCGCGCGACCTCCGTTACAGAAACCGCCGGAGGAAATGACAGATGTTCCCGCGCCGCCACCTGCTGGCCGCATCGGCCGCGCTCGCCACGCCGCTACCCGCCCGCGCCCAGCCTGTCTGGCCGAACGGGCCGATCCGCATCGTCGTGCCCTTTCCCCCCGGTGGATCCACCGACGCGATGGCGCGCCTGCTTCAGCCGCGGCTGACCCAGGAATTCGGCGTGCCGGTCGTGGTGGAGAATCGCGGCGGCGCGTCGGGCGCGCTCGGGACGGCGCAGGTCGCGCGCGCGGCGCCGGACGGCAACACCTGGCTGATCGTGTTCGACACGCATGCGGTGAATCCGGCGCTGATCCCGAACATCGGCTTCGACACCCAGCGCGACCTGACGCCGCTGCTGCTGTTCGGCACCGCGCCGATGGTGCTGACGGCGCACCGCACGCGGCCCTATCGCAGCGTCGCGCAGGTGGTCGAGGCCGCTAAAGCGCGGCCCGAGACGGTAACCTATGGCAGCATCGGCAACGGCTCCCTTGCGCATCTGACGATGGAGTTGGCGCAGCGCGCGGGCGGCTTCCGCCTGGTGCACGTGCCCTATCGCGGCGGCGGGCCGCTCGCCACCGCCGCCGTGGCGGGGGAGGTCGACCTGCCGATCGCGACGCGCCCGGCGATCGGCGTCCACATCGATTCCGGCGCGCTGATCCCGCTGGCCCAGACCGGGGCGACGCGCTCACCCTCCATGCCCGACATCCCGACGCTGGCCGAAGCCGGCATCCCGGGGATCGATGCCCGGGCGTTCTGGGGCTTCCTCGGGCCCGCCGGCCTGCCGGCGCCGATCAAGCAGAGGATGGAAGCGGCGATCCGCAAGGCGCTCGACATCCCGGAGGTGCGCGAGCGCGTCATCGGCCTCGGCATCGACCTCGACCCGCAGGGGGAAGCGGTGTTCGGCCCCTTCGTGGCCCGGCAGATGGAAACCTGGGGCCGCGTGGTGCGGGAGAACAACATCCGCCCGGATTGAGGCGCGTCCTGCGGCCGCCACATCGCCGCCGCATCGCCCGCGCAACGTCGGACGATGCTTCGCTGCCTGCTTCCCCTGCTCGCGCTGCCGCTCGCCGGCTGCATCGTCGTCCAGCCCGTGCCCCTGGCGCTGCCGGCCGGCCCGCTGTGCGAGGATCCGGGGGGCGGGGCGCTCGCCGGGGCGGCGATCGGTGCGGGCGTGGGGGCGCTTGCGGGGTCCGCGAGCG
>NZ_JACADQ010000270.1 GCF_016106015.1 Neoroseomonas rubea | reverse complement strand
GCGCCGCACGGCCGACGCCGCCTTCGCCGGCGCGCGCGAAGGCCAGGTGCGCGCCGAGGCCGCCGCCGAGGCCGCCGGCACGGCGGAGGAAGCCGTCGCCGCGCGCATCGCCGAACGGCTCGGCGAGGATGCGGAACTGCCCGAGACGCCGGAGGAACTCTCCGATGCGGCGGAGGAGAAGGCACGGCGCAAGGTCGAGCGGCTCGCCCGGGAACGGGAGGAGATGGGCCCGGTCAACCTGCGCGCGGAGATCGAGGTCGCCGAGATCGAGGAGCGCATCCGCACCATCACCGTCGACCGCGACGAGGTGCAGGCCGCGATCGCCAAGCTGCGCGGGTCGATCGGGCACCTGAACCGGGAGGGCCGGGAGCGGCTGCGGGAGGTCTTCGACCGCGTCGACGCGGAGTTCCGCAGCCTGTTCTCCCGCCTGTTCGGCGGCGGGCGGGCGCATCTCGCGCTGGTCGGCTCGGACGATCCGCTGGAGGCGGGGCTCGAGATCTATGCCGAGCCGCCGGGCAAGAAGCTCGCGACGCTGAGCCTGCTGTCGGGCGGGGAGCAGGCGCTGACCGCGCTCTCCCTGATTTTCGCGGTGTTCCGCTGCCACCCTGCGCCGGTCTGCGTGCTGGACGAGGTGGATGCGCCGCTCGACGACGCAAATGTGGAACGCCTGTGCGACCTGCTGGATGCGATGGCGGCCGAGAGCGGCACGCGGTTCCTGGTCGTGACGCACCATCCGCTGACCATGGCGCGGATGCATCGGCTGTACGGCGTGACGATGCAGGAACGCGGCGTGTCGCGGCTGCTCAGCGTCGATCTCGGCCAGGCGGTGCAGATGGCGGAAGGACCGGTCGCCTAGAGCAATATCCGATCCGCCGGGAGCGGCTGATCGGATGTCTTGCTCCGGAACCCAGTGATCCTGCGGCACGACATCCGATCACGCTCAGTCAGCGTGATCGGAGAGTGCTGTAGCCGGCGCCGCGGATAAACGCTTCCGTTACCCGCGCGGGAGTATCGAGGACCATCCGGATGGAGGAGGTCCCGCTATGTCGATTGCCCGTCGCGCCCTTCTCGCGGTCGCGGCCATGCCTGCCGCGGCCCTGGCGACGGAGAGCGGGCCGGTGCTGGAACTGGCGGGGCAGATCGCGCCGCCGTCGCCGCGCAGCCTCAGCCTGGCCGAGATCGAGGCTTTCGGCGCGACCGGCCTCGTGACCCACACGCCCTGGACGACGGGGCCGCAGCATTTCGCCGGGGTGACGGTGGAACGGCTGCTCACGGTGCTCGACGCGCGCGGCGCAACGCTGCGCGCGACGGCCCTCAACGACTACATGGTCAGCATGCCGGTGGCCGAGGTCGTGGCCGATGGCGGCTTCCTCGCGACGCGGATCGGCGGCGCGCCCATGCCGGTGCGCACGCGCGGCCCGCTCTGGATCGTGTTCCCTTGGTCGGCGCGGCCGCAGCTCGAGAACGCGGTGACGCGCCAACGCTCCATCTGGCAGATCCGCCGGATCGAAATCGCGTGACGTTGCCCGGCCTCGCCGGGAAAGGCGGATGGTCGCGCTCGACCATCCCGCTGCTGGCCTTCCTGCTGGCCGCGCTGGTGTTCGTCGCCTCGCTCGCGGTCTCGGGGCGCCAACTCGCGAACCATGTGCGGCTGGAAGCGACCGGGCACCGGATCGGCTTCTGGGAAGCGGGGCAGGCGCTGCTGGAAGCCGCGCGGCTGCGCACCGACGTCCACCGCCACGCGGCCGGCGTCCCTGGTGCCGCCGCGGGCATTCCCCAGCGCTTCGAGATCCTCTGGAGCCGCATCCTCGCGCTGCAGGGCGGCGATGGCGAACGGCGCAGCTACCCGGCGCTCGACGCGGTGCGGGCGACGCTGCCCGAGATCCTGGGGCAGCTCACGGCGCTGGAAGCGGACCTGCCCGGAGTCATCGGGCGCGACACCGGGGCGCTGGCGCGGGCCGAGCTCGTGCTGGCGGACCTGGTCTCCCGGCTCAACGTCGCGAACCGGGCGCTGCACCAGGACCGGCAGATCGCCTCCGAGGCGGCGACGCTCGGCCTGTCGCGCCTGCAGACGACCTTCGCGGCGAGCGCGCTCGGGCTGATCGTCAGCGCCTCGCTGCTGTGCACCGTGCTGTTCTGGCTCTGGCGCCGTGCCCAGGCGACGCTGCACGAGGCCGAGGAGGCCCGCGCGCATGCGGGCCGGTCCGAGCGGCTGCTGCGCGTCGTCGTCGATTCGCTGCCGCTGATGGTCTCGGCGCATGACCGTGATGGTCGCTTCGTCATGGCCAATGCCGACTTCGCCGAATTCCACCGCACGACGGAGCAGGCCCTGCTCGGGCGGAGCGTGGCCGAGGCGACGGGCTCGGCCGAGGATGAGGCCGACCTCGCCGCCGCGCTGGCCGGCGGCGGCCAGCTGCCCTTCCGCGAGACCGCGGCGCCAGGCCCCGACGGCAACGCGCGCACGCTGCTGACCAGCGCGGCCCCGGTGCTGGACGCCGATGGCGCGGTGACCGCGGTCGCCCGCATCTCGCTCGACATCACCGAGCGGAAGGCCGCCGAGGAGCAGATCCGCTACATCGCGGAGCATGATTCGCTGACCGGCCTCGCCAACCGGCTGCTGTTCACGCAGCGGCTGAACCATGCGCTGAACGCCGGCGGGCGGGTCGCGCTGCACCTGATCGACATCGACGACTTCAAGGACGTGAACGACAGCCTCGGCCACGCCGCGGGCGACGCGTTGCTGCTGACCGCGACCAGCCGCATGCGCGGCTGCCTGCGGCCCGAGGATGTGCTCGCGCGGCTCGGCGGGGACGAATTCGCAGTGGTGCAGCCCGCCATCCGCTGCGCGGAGGAGGCGGAGGCCGTCGCCGCGCGCATCGTCCGGGCGCTGTCCGCGCCCTATGCGATCGAGGGCGCGCTGGTGAAGGCGGGCGCGAGCGTCGGCATCGCCATCGGCGGCACGGCGGAGGCCGACGGGCCGCGGCTGCTCCAGCGCGCCGACATCGCGCTGCACGCGGCCAAGGCGGCCGGGCGGCGCCAGGTGCGGACCTTCTCCGCGGCGATGGACGCGGCGCTCGGCGAGCAGCGGCGGCTGGAGCAGGATGTGCAGAAGGCGCTGGCGGAAAGCGCCTTCCACTTCGCCTTCCAGCCGAAGTTCCGCCTGTCGGACCTCGGCTTCGCGGGCTGCGAGGCGCTGCTGCGCTGGGACCACCGGCTGCGCGGGCCGGTGCCGCCCGGCATCTTCATCCCCGCCGCCGAGCGCGCGGGCCTGTCCGTCCCGCTCGCGCGCCACACGCTGCACGCCGCGCTCCGCCAGCAGGCGGCCTGGCGGGCGCAGGACATCGACATCGCGGTCGCGGTCAACCTCTCGGCCCGGCACATCGTCTCGGGCCAGGCGGTCGAGCTGGTGCGCGACGCGCTCGAGGCCGAGAACGGCGTGCCCGAGCGGCTCGAGATCGAGGTGACCGAGGATGTCTTCATCCGCGACCCGGGTGCGGCGGCCACGACGCTGGAGGCGCTGCGGGGGCTTGGCGTGCGGCTTGCGCTGGATGATTTCGGCACGGGCTACGCCTCGCTCGGCTACCTCCAGCAACTGCCCTTCGACGTGATCAAACTCGACCGGTCCTTTGTGGCGGGGCTGGGGTCCAGCACGCGGACGGAACGGATCGTGGACGCGATCACGCGCATCGCCCACGGGCTCGGCGCCAAGCTGGTGGCCGAGGGGGTGGAGAACGCGGTGCAGCTCGCCCGGCTGCGCGAGATCGGCTGCGACGAGGGGCAGGGCTACCTGCTCGGCCGGCCGATGGCGCCCGAGGCGCTGTCGGCACTCGCGCGGTCCCAAGGGCTGGCCGCCGCGCGCGTCGCGGCGGGCGAGCCGCTCGCCGCCGTCTTCGCCGCGGAATAGGCCGCGCGGCGCCATGCTGCGCCGCCGCATCCGCTTGACAGCACCAAGCCCCCCCCGTAAAGCGCCGCCTGCCTTCCGGCGGGGTCCGCCAGGGAGCGAAGGTGGACGAACGCGACGGTTTCGAGGATCGGTTGCGGCAGGCCAGGGCCCGTGAGGGCCTGGATCGGCGCCCTGACGGGCACGGTCAGCTGCCGCAGGGCCCCTGGGGAATCGGCCTGCGGGCGGGGGTCGAGGTGGTCTCGGCCCTGGTCGTCGGCATCGGTCTCGGCTTCCTGCTGGACCGTTGGCTCGGCACCTGGCCTTGGCTTTTCCTGGTGTTCTTCGTCCTGGGCAGCGTGGCCGGGGTGCTGAACGTCTATCGCCTGTTCAATCCCCGTTCGCGCCCGGGTGTGAAGTGACGATGGCGCGCATGGCGCGCGGCAGGACGAACGGGAGACCAGCCGGTGGCCGTTGAAGGCAAGACGATCGACGCTCTCAGCCAGTTCGAGCTGTCGCCGGTGCTCGGCATCTTCGGTGATGCCGTGTCTTTCAGCCAGTCGAACCTGTTCATGGTGATCGCCGTAGCGCTCACCTGGTACCTGATGAAGGCGACGGCCGACCGCGGCGCGCTCGTCCCTGGCCGCCTGCAGGCGCTGGGGGAAAGCGCCTATGGCTTCATCGCCGGCATGGTGCGCGACCAGGTGGGCGACGAGGGGAAGAAGTACTTCCCCTTCGTCTTCTCGATCTTCATGTTCGTGCTGTTCGGTAACCTGCTCGGCATGCTGCCCTACGCCTTCACGTACACCTCCCACATCGTCGTCACGCTCACGCTCGCGGTCGTGGTGTGGGTGGCGGTGACCGTGATCGCGATCCAGCGCCACGGCATGCACTTCTTCTCCTACTTCTTCCCCGAGGGCGCGCCGGTCTGGCTGGCGCCGATCATCATCCCGGTCGAGGTCATCTCCTACCTCTCCCGCATGGTGAGCCTCTCGGTCCGTCTTTTCGCGAACATGGTCGCCGGCCACGTCATGCTGAAGGTGTTCGCCACCTTCGTCGTGCTGCTCGGCGGCCTCGGCGCGGTCGGCCCCTTCGTCGCCGCCATGCCGCTCGCGGTCAACGTCGCCCTGGTCGGCTTCGAATTCCTGGTCGCGTTCCTGCAGGCCTACGTCTTCGCGATCCTGACCAGCATCTACCTGCACGACGCGGTGCACCTGCACTGACCCGCCATGTGAACGGGGTGCGGTTGCGCACGCGTACGTTCAGAACCTCCATGTAAAGAAGGACGAGCATCATGGAAGTCGCCGCCGCGAAGGCCCTCGGGGCTGGTATCGCCGTCATCGCGCTGTTTGGCGTGGGTCTCGGCATCGGCAACATCTTCTCCTCGCTGATCAACAGCGTGGCGCGCAACCCGGCGGCCCGTGACGTCGTGTTCCCGATCGGCATCCTGGGCTTCGCGCTCACGGAAGCGGTCGCGCTCTTCGCGCTGCTCATCGCCTTCCTCATCCTGTTCGCCTGATCCGCCGCCCCGCCCGCCCATCCGGGCGCGGCGGGGCGCGTGGGCCTGCCCGGGCACCCCGCCCGGGCATCCGGGCTGAGGAGAGAGCGGCGATGCGCCGAGTGTTCGTTCTGGCGGCCCTGGCCGCCACCCTGCCTGCCATGGCCTTCGCGGCGAGCAGCTCCGCCGTGCCGGTCGACGGCATGCCGCAGCTTGCCTTCGGCCATCCGACCCAGGGCCGCCTGCTGGTCGGCCAGATGGTCTGGCAGCTCATCATCTTCGCGGCGCTGGTGTACCTGATGGCGACGATCGCGCTGCCGCGCGTCGGCGCCGTGATCGAGGAGCGCCACCGCCGCATCACCGCCGACCTCGAGGCCGCGCAGGCCGCGAAGCTGGAAGCGGACGCCGCCATGGCCGCGCATCGCGCCGCCAGCGACCAGGCCCGCGCCGAGGCCCGCGCCGCGGTCGCCGCCGCGTTGCAGCAGGCCCA
>NZ_JACADQ010000027.1 GCF_016106015.1 Neoroseomonas rubea | reverse complement strand
GCCGCGTCCGGGACCGGCGCGGGCGCTGGCGCTGGCTCGGCCGGCGCCCATGCCGGCATCACATGCGCCCTGGGCGGCGTCGGCGGGGCGGGCGCGGGCGTGGCGAATTCGGGTGCGGAGAAGGCTTTCTTCGCGGGAAAGCCATCGTCCCAGGACGCGGCGCGGACCTGTGTGTCCTGGCGCTGCGCGCGATCCTTGGTCGCCCCGCCCGAGCGCAGGTGCACGACCTGCACGGTCCTGCTGCCCGTCGCGCCGTTGCGCCGGGGGATGTTCAGCGTTTCGCGCCGGTTCGCCGGTTCGGGCTTGTCATCCTTGAACCGGGCGAAGACGTGGTCCTTGTCGTCCATGGACGTCCAGTGCTGCGAGATAAGGCGGCGCCGCGGCGCCGCGGGAAGGCTCGTGTGTCGCCCGGCGCCGCGAAGCGACGGTTGGCCGGTGGGACTCGGGCCAGCGGTCCCGACCGTCACCGCCAAGGTCGGCGAGTTGAGCCCGATGGTCAAATGGGCCGCCTCGCGAGAGTCGACGTCCCTCCAACTTCCGTGGACCGGCCCGGGCGGCGGGTGCGGCCCGGAACGCCCGGACGTGTCCGGCCGCAGCGCGCACGCGGCAAACGCGGTCATCGTCCGGCTGGGCGGGGCACGATGGCACAGGCCGCGGGTCAGGTCCCGCATTCCTCGATGAAGAAGCCCCAGTTTTCAGCGTTGTTCTGGGGGCGCGCCGCCGACTGGACCGCCAGCCGGCGCGCATTGGCACCACCATACGCCGTGGTCGCGTTGTCGTCGAGTTTTTCGTCGTCGGTGCCAAGGACGATGTGGCTCAGCTCGTGGAACAGGGTCTCCAGCTGGTCCTGGCCCGTCCAGCCGCTCGCAGCGCCCGACGCAGTGCGTGGCAGGCTCTTGAAATTGGGGTCGATATGGATCGAGTCGTCGTCGTCGAGCATCCGCGCGACGCGGTCAGATTCGGAGATGCCGCCGTCGAACAATCCCGTATCGTAGCCGAGCGCCTCCGCGTTCGTCCCTGCGGGACGGCTCTTCTCGCCGTCCAGGCACTTGATGGTCCGTTTGAGCAGGACCGAACGCATCCTCGCGACCTTGCCCTTGACCGAGTTAGCGAGCGCGGTGCTGTTCGCGCCGAACCAACGCGTCAGCGCCGCGCTGGCCTTCCCGGTGGCGATCTTGTCCCGCGTCTTCTGCAGGGCGGAGAGCATGTCCGCTTCGAGGCGCTTGACGACGGTCTTCTGGGAGAGCGTCAGGCCTGTCATGTCGAGCGGCACGGCGCCCCGTGTCCTTCCGAAGTGTAAGGAACGCTAGCGATTGGCGTTGAGCGGGGTCAACGAGAACCGGCATGGCAGCGCGCCCGGCGTGTTGATGTAGGACCCGGATCGGGCCGCGGATCGTGTCCAACGCGTCTGTCGCGATCGCGGCGAAGGTCGTCGCGCCGCCGGGATCGTCGATCCCGACGCCTGCAAGACTGGCGCTGTCGCCTAGGTCTTCTCCACATTCCAATAGAACAGCGCCGGTCCGGGTATGACCCCGCGCAGGGCGCTGCGATGCGCGATCACGCTGCGGTACTGGCCGAGCGGCACCAGCGTCGCGACCTCGAGGTGCAATCTCTCGAGCTGCTTCAGGATCTCCTGGCGCTTCGCCGCCTCCGGCTCGAAGCTCCAGGCGTTCGTCAGTTCACCGACGCGCGCATCGCAGGGCCAGCCGAACCACGCCTGGTCGCAATGCCGCGCGAAGGTGTTCAGCAGCGGGTTGGCGATGCCTGTCAGCGTCGCGTTGGTGACGAAGATGTTCCAGCCGCCCTGGGTCGGGGCGCCGCGATTGGCGCGCCGCTGCACCAGCGTGCTCCAGTCCATGGCTTGCAGGTCCACGGTCGCGCCCATGCGCCGCAGCGCATCGGCGATGAGCAGCGCTGAAGGATGCAGCGTCGCGTTGTCCGCCGGGTCCATGACCACCACCGGCCGCCCGTCATAGCCCGAGGCGCGCAGCATCTCGCGCGCGCGGGCGAGATCATGGGCGGGCCAGCCCAGCGTATCCGCCTGCACGCCGTCGTCCGGCCCGCACCCGAACAGGGCGGCGCATTCGCGCCAGGGCGTACGGTCGCCGACCGTCGCCTGCATGAAGTCGGACTGCTTCACCGCCATCATCAGGGCGCGGCGCGCCTCCACCTTGTCGAAGGGCGGATGCAGCTGGTTCATCACGGCAAACAGCTGGACGCCGAGCGGATCATTCGCCGCCACGACGACGCCGCGTGCGCGCGACAGCGGCGCCACCAGATCCGGCGCCGGGCTCTCCAGCAGGTCGAACTCGCCGGCCACCAGCCCATTCATCGCGGTCGCCGCGTCGGGCGTGTAGAGCAGTTCCACCCTGTCCACCTTGGCGACCTTGCCGCCGGCCGCCTGGCTCGGCGGTTCGGCGCGCGGCACGTAGCGGGCGAACTTCTCGTAGACCACCTTCGCGCCCGGCACCCATTCGGCGCGCAGCATGCGGAACGGGCCGGACCCGATCGGGTCGGTGACGGCGGTATTCGGATCCGTCGCGGCGATCCGCTCGGGCATCATGAAGGGCACGTTGCTGTCGATCTTGCCCAGCGCCTCGATCAGGAAGCCGACGCGCCGCTTCAGTTTCAGCGTGAAAGTGCGCGCGTCGCGCGCCTCCATCGCGTCCGTCACCGTCGCCAGCACGCGGCCCATCCCGTCCTTGGCCGACCAGCGGCGGATGGACGCGACGCAATCGGCGGCGCGCACGGGGGTGTCGTCGTGCCACATCAGCCCTTCGCGAAGGCGGAAGGTCCAGTTCAGCCCGTCGCCGCTGGCTTCGAAGGCCTCGACCATCTGCGGCCGTGGCGTGTTGGCCGCATCCAGCGCGAAGAGCGTGTCGTAGACCAGGTAGCCGTGGTTGCGCGTGATGTATGCCGTCGTCCAGATCGGATCGAGCGTGCGCAGGTCGCCGATCGGCACCGCGCGGATGACCTTGCGCGGATCCTGCGCCATGGCGCGCCGCGATGCGCCGGACAGGAGTCCGGGAGCGCCGATGCCCGCGGTGAGGAGAAGGCGGCGTGATGCATCCATGGCTCGCTCCTGGTTCCAGCAAGTCCATCGCAAGCAAGAACCGAGCCTAGAGCGGGACGAGCTCGCGCGGGAAGCGCAAAGCCGATGATCCCGGCCGCCGGCGCATCGCATCCGCGCGAGATGCTCCGCGGGCGGGCATGGCCAGGGATGGCCGCACCTCGGCGCAGAGCCGCCGCCGCGGCCGATTGGCGCCGGCGCAGGGCAAGCGGGGTCACGCCGGCGGCGCGAAGCCCCGCGGCACCTCCAGCCCGGGATTGTCGGCGAACATCTTCGCCCAGGCGCGTCGCGCGATGCGGTCGGCCTCGGCGACGATCACCTCCTCGTCCATGCTCAGCACGCGCCCGTCGCGCATCAGCCAGGCGCCATCCACCATCACATCCACCACGTCCGCCGCCTGGCCCTGGTGCACGAAGCCCGAGACCGGGCGCATCCGCGGCACCAGATGCGCGCGATCGGTGCGCACCATGATCAGGTCGGCCCGGTTGCCTTGCGCGAGCCATCCGCCATCGGGAACCTCCATCGCCGCGTAGCCGTTGCGCGTGGCCCAGCGCAGCGCGTGTTCCGGCGTCGGGCTGCGACCGTCCTCGCGGCGGATGCGCTCCATGAACAGGCCGGTGCGCATCACCTCCACCATGTCCTCGGCCATGTTGTCGGTGCCCATGCCGATGGTGCAGCCCTCGGCTTCCAGCACCTGGATGCGCGGGGACAGCCCGCGCCGCGCCGCGATGGCGGAGTTGAAGGAGACGCGCGCGCGCGCCTGGCCGAGCAGGCGTTCCTCCCGGTGCGCCATGCAGCGGCAATGCGCCGCCACCATGCGATCGCTCACGAAGCCTTCGGCATGCAGGTATTCGGTCGGCAGCATGCCGCGATGCGCCTGCACCGCCGCGACCTCGCCCCAGATCTGGTTGAGGTGCACCGTGCAGACGCAATCCAGCGACTGCTGCAGTCCGCGCAACCGCTTCAGCATCCCGGGCGTGCACATGTCCGGCGCCCAGGCCGCGACACCCACCTTGATGCGTCCGCCCGCCTTGCCGTTCCATTCGGCGTGCAGGCGGGCGATGCGTTCCATCCCCTCGTCGCCAAGGCGCTCGGAGACCTCGAAGGGGCCCGGGTCGCCGATGCCGGCCTTCGCACGATCCCAGGCGCGCTCGGCCAGCAGGAGGCGCAGCCCGGTCGTCTCCAGCAGCCCGGCATAGCCGGCGATGCCGGCGCCATCCTCCAACAGCGCCGTGGTGCCGGACCGCAGCGCCTCCAGCGCGCCGAGTTGCACCATCACCCCCGTCTCCTCCCGCGAGAGCGGCGGCAGCGGCAGGGGCGACAGCCCGCCGCAGAAGGGCGGCGCATGCGGCGGCGACAGGTCCTCGAAGATGCCGCGGGCCAGCGTCATGCCCAGATGCGTGTGGATATTGGCGAAGCCCGGCATGACCATCCGGTTGCGCCCGTCGATGCGCTCGGCATCCGGGAAGCGTGCACGCAGCGCGTCATTCGCGCCGATCGCGGCGATGCGCCCGCCCTCGATGGCGATGGATGCGTCATGATGAACCGTATCGGCATCATCGACGGTCACGATGGTAGTGTCGTGGATCAGGGTTGCCATGGCAGTGCTCCGCGGGTCTGCCGAAGGCTCGCGCCTGGCTGCGCGCTTGTCGAGGCGCCGCTCGGGCGTCGGTTCAAACGATGATGGGCCCGGCCGATGATCATCGCGATGCGTTCCGGGCCGGGCCGATCGGCGGAGGCCCGCGACTCTCCCTGCCGGCCTGCGACGCGCAGCCCGCCCGGCGGCATGATCGCGCGTGTCGCGTGGCCCGGTTCAGGCGCGACGCGGCGCGGGTGACGGTCGTGTCCCATCGCGGGGCGGGGGAGCGACGATCCTCGGCCGGTTGGGCCGCGGTGTCTGGCTGTCGCGGCGGACGTTGTGAGTGTTGCTGACGGCGCGGGTTGCTTCCAGCGTCATGCAGCATGCGCGTTGGGTGGCCCATCGTGGTCGATCCAGGGCCTGGGGTCGCAGGGCTGAGCACCCCGATCCTGCCGGGATCATCGCGGTGACTGCCAGGGCGGCCCCGTTTCGCCTACCCAGGGACTACGCTACGCGCCCCGAGCGCCAGCCGTCCTGCACCACCACCGGGGATGCGACCTACGCACTGCGATGATCCTCGTTGACGCCGCCCATGGCTTGCACCGGCCGTCGCGTTCCACCTGGGCAGGGCGCGCCGATGCCCTGCGCAGGATCTCGTTCGCTGGCGGCAGGTCCCATGTCTCGCGTTCCAGGGCCTCAAGCCGGGCCGCCATTCCCGTCGTCGTGCGCGCGATCGCTCGAGCCTCCCAGGCGTCGGCGTCTCCGGCAGACCAGGGGCGGTTCGGCGTCCGCCACGAAGGCACGCATCATCCGCCGAGCGCGGGCAGGTCGATCCACCGGCGCTCACGGTGGCTGGCATGGCAGGCCTCGATGAGCTGCAGGCCCTTCGCGGCCTCGATCAGGCTCGCATGGTTCGGCCCGTCATCGGCGACATGGCGCAGGAAGGCTTCCCAGGCCATGCGATAGGAGTTCTTGAGTGGCAGCAGATCCGGCACCGGCGCCCACTGCGCATAGAGATCCTGGGCCGCCGGCACATCCACGTTCCACACCGGCTTCGGGGTGGTCGAGAGCGGCTGCACGACGCAGCGATGCAGCCCGGCCACCGCGCTGCCCAGCGTGCCTTCGGCCGTGATGGTCAGGAGGTCGTCGCGCCGCACCCGGTTCGCCCAGGACGCGTTGATCTCGGCAACGACGCCGTCCTCGAGTTCAAGGAGCGCACGCGCCTCGTCCTCCACATCCACGGCGTAGGGCCGGCCGCGCTCGTCGCGCCGGTGGGGCTGAGCCGTGCGGATATGGCAGGTGACCGAGGTCGGGCGACCGAACAACCCCTCCATGATGTAGCGCCAGTGCGGAAACATATCGAGCACGAGCCCGCCGCCATCGGCCAGACGGTAGTTCCAGGACGAACGCTGCGCCGGCACCTGTTCCCCGTCGAAGACCCACCAGCCGAAATCGATGCGCACGGACAGCAGGCGGCCGAAGAAGCCCTGGTCCTTGAGCAGCCTCAGCTTGGCGAGGCCGGGCAGGAACAGCTTGTCCTGGACCACGCCGTGCTTGACGCCCGCGGCTTCGGCGGCGCGCCGCAGCTCGAGCACCTCGTCGAGCGACGGCGCGACCGGCTTCTCCAGATAGATGTGCTTCCCCGCGGCTATGGCGCGACGCGCAAGTGCGGGACGCGCGGCGGTGTAGGCGCTGTCGAAGAAGATCTCGTCCTGCGGGTCGGCCAGCGCGGCGTCGAGGTCGGTCGTCCAGCGCTCGATGCCGGTCGTCGCCGCCAGGGCCTGCAGCTTCTCGACGCTGCGCCCGACCAGGATGGGGTCGGGCATCAGCCGGTCGCCGTTCGACAACGGCAACCCGCCTTCGCGGCGGATCGCCAGGATGGAGTTCACGAGATGCTGGTTGGTCCCGATGCGGCCGGTGACCCCGTGCATGACGATGCCGATGCGGCGTTGGGCCATGGAAATCCCCTCCCTGAAGTCAGCGCGCGCAGGCGGCGACGATGTCGTCCGAAGGCACCAGCCAGGCGAGCGCGGCCTCGATGAGCGTCAATGCCGAGGCGTGGTAGCCCGGGCCGTTCATGCTGGCGCAAACATCGGGCATCAGGATCACGCGGAGGTCGCGGTTGAAGGCCTCGAAGCAGGTGCACAGGACGCAATTGTTGGTGTTGACGCCGCCCACGACCAGCGTGTCGACGCCGAGGTTCTTCAGCAGCAGCTCGAGATCCGTGTTGTGGAAGGGGCTGTAGCGGTGCTTGAAGACGGTATGCTCGCCCGGCCGCGGCGCCAGCTGCGGCACCACCTCCGTCACCGGCGATCCTTCCACCGCGAGCGTCTTGCGCGGCTTGGACAATCCGGGGATCGGTGCGGCGTGCTGCGCCATCCAGAACGGGTTGCGGTTGTCGATAACCTCCCCGGTGGCCGGGTTCCAGCGATGGTGGGTGCGCACGAAGATCACCGGGCGGCCCGCGGCGGCCCAGGCGTCGCGCACCTTCGCCGCCGCGGCGATGATGCGGTCAGCATCGTCCTTCGCCACCAGCAGATGCCCGATGGAATGGTCGAGGTGGCTGCGGTTCATGTCGACCAGCAGCAGCGCCGCGCGGTCGAGCTGCGCGGGGGTCAGGTCAGGACGCATCAGGCGGCCAGCATCCGGTAGAGATCGCGGTTCAGCGCCGCGACGAGGTGGGCGAATTCGTCGGTCAGGCGCATCTCCGGCGTGCGCGGGCGGGGGAGCGGCACCTGCAGGATGCGCGCGATCCGTCCCGGCCGCGGTGTCATCAGCACCACGGCGTCCGACAGGAAGACCGCCTCGGCAAGCGAGTGGGTCACGAACAGCACCGTCTTGCCGAACCGGGACCAGATGCGCATCAGCTCGATCCCCATGCGGTCGCGGGTGATCTCGTCCAGCGCCGCGAAGGGTTCGTCCATCAGCAGTACCGTCGGGTCGAGCGCCAGCGCGCGGGCCAGCGCCGCGCGCGACTGCATGCCGCCCGAGAGCTGCGAGGGATACTTGCGCCCGAAGCCTTCCAGCCCGACGAGCTGCAGCAGGCCGGGCACATCGGGCGCGGCCGTCGCGACGCCACGATCCGCGACCAGCCGATGCAGCAGGCGGACATTGTCCTCGATGCGCAGCCACGGCATCAGGTTGGGCTGCTGGAACACCATCCCGATGCGTCCCTGGCGGCGCAGGTCGGACGCCGGCACGCCGCCGATCGAAATGCCGCCCGTGCTGGGCTGCAGAAGGTCGGCGACGCATTTCAGCAGAGTCGACTTGCCGCAGCCCGATGGTCCGACCAGCGAGACGAAGGCGCCTTCCGGCACGCGCAACGCGATCTCCGACAGGGCCGTGACGGGCTCCGCCCCCTGCGGCCCGTAGGTGACGCCGACGCCCTCGACCGCGATGAAGGCGGCCTTGTGCTCGGCGCCCGGAGGGCCGGCGAAGCCGGATTCGAGGACGGCGGCGTCCATGGTCAGGATGCGGGGCGCCCGTGCACCAGGGCGGAGAGCTGCCTCGCCTCCTCGATCCGGTCCACGAACTGGTTGGTGTAGAGTTCGCGCGCGGTCGGCTTGCGCTGCAGGTCGCCGCCTTCGGCCAGGTATTCCACCGAGGACGCCCATTTCGACTCGTCGAAGCGGCCGAAGCGCTCGGCGAAGTCGGGGCTGCGGTACATCTCGTAGATGATGCGCAGCTTGCGCACCTCGAGCGCATGCATGCGGTCCGGCGCCACCTCCACGACGTAGTTCATCGCCGTGTCCATGTTCGCATGCGTCCAGATCAGCGACTTCATGGTGGCGCGGATGAATCGCTCCGTCAGGTCGCCGCGGCCGGCCTCCCGCTCGTTCGCGACGATGGAGGTGCCGCAGAACTTCACGCCGAAATCCTTGAGCGCCATGACGTTGCAGGGGAAGCCGCGCTCCTCGAGCGTCAGGGGCTGGCCGTAGGAGAAGCCGAAGCCGGCATCGGCCTGGCCGGCGGCGACCATCTGCACCTCGGCGCCGCGGCTCACCGTCAGGAAGGTGATGTCGTTGCGCGTCAGTCCCCCCGACTGCAGCAGCGGGTCGAGCAGCCCCTTCACCTGGCTCTGGAACCAGGTGATCCGCTTGCCGCGAAGATGCTCGGGCCGTGAGATGTTCGTCGTCCGCAGCGCGAAGACCGAGAAGGGCGTGTCCGGCTGGTCCGCCATCACGGCGACCACCGGCAGGCCGGCGGCGCGGGACTTGATGTAGCCGTCGGCGTTGGCCACCAGGAACTGCTCGCGCCCCGCCGCGATGAAGACCTCGTTCTGCTGGCCGGCGGCGGCCGGGCGGATCTCGAGGTTGATGCCTTCGGAGCGATAGATGTTCTGGCGCAGCCCCGCATAGTACTGCGCGTGCATGCCCCACGGCGTGAAGTTCAGGCGCAGGATCGCATCCTGCAGGCGGCCCTGCGCGCGGGCGGGGCGCAGCCCCTCCGGCACCGCGGCGGCCAGCGCGCCCAGCGCCACGAAGGTCCGTCGTCCAAGCGTCGCCATGCCTCGTCTCCCTGTGGTTGTCAGGCCTGGGCGCGAGTCGCGCCGTCCTCAGCGCGCTGCCAGGACAGCGCGCGTTCCACGGCGCCCATCGCCCCGAAGAAGCTCATGCCGATGACGGCGAGCAGGATGATCGCGGCAAAGGACCTCGCCGTGTTGAAGTTGAAGCTGCCCGACAGAACAAGGTAGCCGATGCCGTCCGTCGCCGCGAGCCATTCGGCGACGATGGCGCCGAGCACCGCCAGCGTCGTGGCGATGCGCAGGCCGGCGAAGATGTAGGGCACCGCATAGGGCAGCCGCAGCCGGAAGAAGGTCTGCCGGCTCGTCGCATCGACGCTGGCGAAGACATCCAGCAAGCCACGATCGACCTGCTTGAAGCCGGCCATGGTGTTGATCACCACGGGGAAGAAGGCGATCGAAGCCACCACCAGGACCTTCGAGCCCGCCCCCGCGCCGACCCACAGCAGGATCAGCGGCGCGATCGCGATCTTCGGCACGGATTGGCTCGCGACGAAGATCGGCATGATCATGCGCTCGACCAGCGGCCAGCGGATCATCGCCATGCTCGCTGCCAGCGCGAAGCACACCGCGGCGGCGTAGCCGGCAAGGATGCCCCACACCGTCTGCACCGCATGGCCGAAGATCAGGTTCCAGTCCTTGATGAACTCCGCCGCCACGTCGCTCGGTGCCGGCAGCAGGAAGCGCGGGATGTCGAAGCCGCGGACACCGGCCTCCCACAGCACGAGCAACGCGGCGAGCGTCAGCACCGCAGCTCCCGGCCCGGCGGCCCAGCGGAGGAGCGGCGCGGCCGGGTTCACGTCGCGAGCCCCGCCGCGGCCAGCAGCTCCGCCGGATCCTGCAGGCTCATGTCGAAGGGGCTGTCCGTGCCGAACAGGATCCGCTCCGGCCCGACCATGCGCGCGAGGAAGGCCAGCGGCTCCGGCTCGAACACCACCGTGTCGTAGAGGAAGCGCCGCGCGGCGAGCGAAGGCCGCTCCGGCGCGCGGCCATGCTCCGCCGCCTCCCAGGCGCGGTCCATGCGGCCGAGCAGGAAGGGCAACGCGCCGCCGCCATGCGCGAGCATCAGGCGAAGCGACGGATGCCGCTGCAGCGTGCCGGCTTCGATCAGCCGCGCCGCGGCGACCGCCGTCTCGAAGGGATTGCCGAGTGGATTGCCCAGCCGCCTGTCGTCCAGGCGCGCCCGGTCGCGCACCTGCCAGGGATGCAGCATCACCAGGCCGCCGCCCTCGGCGAGCGCGGCCCAGAGCTCGTCCGGCACCGCCTTGTCGAGGTCGGTGCCGGCGACATGGCTGCCGATCGCGATGTCGCGGATGCCGTGGCGCTCGGCGCAGCGGCGCAGCTCCGCGAGCGCGGCGGCGGGGTCGCCGAGCGGCAGCACCGCCATCGCGGACAGCCGCGTCCCCGCGACCAGCCCGGCCAGCCAATCGTTCAGCCTGGCGATCCGCGCCGCCTGCTCAGCGGCGGGCAGTTCGTACAGGTAGAGGATCGGCGGCACCGAGACGATGCGCCGCAGGATGCCCTGCGCATCCATCTGAGCGTGATGGCCGGCGACGTCGAACAGCAGCGGCGGCGGATCCTTGGGGAAGGGCATGAACCGGCGCGCCATCGCGTCCGCCAGCGCGTCCTGCGGCGCGACATGCCCGTGATGATCGACAAGGGCGCCCAGCTTCATGTTCCCACCCATGCGGGGATGCTAGCGGTGCTGCGACGACCGTCAATGCGCGGCGCGCACGGTTTGACACCCGCGGGGGCGGTGCATAGCGTTTTGTGCTGATCCTGCGAGCAGGTCTTCCACGGCCCGCCTGATCGACGCGCTTCGGCGACGGGAGGTAGCCTTGACCACCACCGGAGGTGCGGCACGGTTCGAAGGACGCGTGGGTCTCGTGACCGGCGCGGGATCGGGCCTCGGTCGCGACGTCGCCCTGCGCCTCGCGCGGGAGGGCGCGAGGCTCGTGCTGATGGATCGGAACGCCGAGGCACTGGCCGCCGTCGCGCGCGATTGCCCGGGCGCCGAGGCCGTCATCGGCGACGTCTCGGTCGCGGCCGATGTGGCGCGCGCGGCCGCGGCGCTTGATCGCCTCGGCCCCGTGCGGCTGCTGGTGACCGCCGCCGGCATCCTCGGCCCCACCGTTCCGCTGCCGGAGGTGAGCGAGGCCGAGTGGGATCGCCTGTTCGCCGTCAACGTGAAGGGAACATGGCTGGCGCTGAAGCACGTCGTGCCGCGCATGGAGGCGGCGGGCGGCGGGGCGATCGTCACCTTCGCCTCCGGCGCAGGGCTCGTCGGCAACCCGGTCTTCCCCGCCTATTCCGCCAGCAAGGGCGCGGTGGTGATGATGACGCGCAGCCTGGTCGCTGGCCACACCGCGAAGGGCATCCGGGCCAATATCGTCTGCCCCGGCCCGATCGAGACGCCGATGCTGCGCGACAGCTTCGCCCAGGCCGGGGATGCCGCGGCCGCGCGGGAGGACTACACCCGTGCGCGCAACCCGATGGGCCGCTTCGGCACGCCTGCCGAGGTGGCCGAGACGGTGCTGTTCCTGCTGAGCGACGCCGCGTCCTACGTCAACGGCGTGGCGATGCCGGTGGATGGAGGGCGGCTTGCCTGACCTCGCGGGGCGCGCGGCGATCGTCACCGGCGCCGCGCGCGGCATCGGGGAAGCGGTGGCGGCACGCCTTCGGCGCGATGGCGCCCGCGTTCTGCTCGTGGATCGTGACGAGGGCGTGATTCGGACGGCGGCCCGCCTGGGCGGGGAGGCGCTGGTGCTCGACGTCGCCGAACCAAGCGCGGGGGCCAGGCTGGCGCAAGCTGCGCTCGACGCCTTCGGGCGCATCGACATCCTCGTGAACAATGCCGGCATCGGCGGGTCGAAGCCGCTGGCGGAGTCGGACGACGCGCTGATCGCGCGCTTCATTGACGTGAACCTCGCCGCCGTCCTGCGCGTGACGCGCGACGTCCTTCCGCATCTGGCGCGGCCGGGCGGGCGCATCGTCAATGTCAGCTCCGTCTTCGGCATCGCCGGACATCCCGGCACGACGGCCTATGCTGTCGCCAAGGGCGGCATCGCGCAGTTCACGCGCCAGCTCGCCGGCGAGGTCGCGCCGGACGGCATCACGGTGAACGCGGTGGCCCCCGGCGTCATCGAGACGGCGATGACCGAAGGCCACCTTCGGAATGCCTATTATCGCCGCGCGGTGCTGGACCCGACGCCGCTCCGCCGCGCGGGCCGGCCGGAGGAGGTCGCCGCCGTCGTCGCCTTCCTCGCCTCGGAGGATGCCTCCTACGTCGCGGGCCAGGTGATCGCCGTGGATGGCGGCTGGCTCGCGGCGCGACACCCCCCGCGCGAATGACGCAAGGAGAAACGGGCATGGACATGAGCGTGAAGTGGCCGAACGGAGCACACGTCGCGGTGACGCTGACCTTCGACTTCGATGCGGAGACGCTGTGGCTATCCCGCGACCCCGCCAACGCGCAGCGCCCGGGCACGCTCAGCCAGGGGACCTATGGCGCGCGCGTGGGCGTGCCGAAGATCCTCGAGACGCTGCGGGATGCCGGCGTGCCCGCCACTTTCTTCATCCCCGGCTGGACGGTCGAGAACCACGCCGACCGCGCGGAGATGGTGCTGAAGGCCGGGCACGAGATCGGCCATCACAGCCATACCCATGCCTGGATCGACCCCGCCTTCCCGGAGCAGGAGGTCGAGGAGATGGAACGTGGCCTCGCCGCCCTGAAGCGCGTGCTCGGCGTGGTGCCCAAGGGCTATCGCTCGCCCGCCGGGGAGACGAGCGACAACACCATCCGCCTGCTGGCGAAGCACGGCTTCCTCTACGACAGCTCGATGATGGCGGACATCAACCCCTATCGCATCGCCGGCCCGGACGGCGAATCCGTGATCGAGCTGCCCTGGCACTGGAGCCTCGACGACGCGCCCTTCCTCCTGTTCTCGATCAAGACGCCGCGGCCGATCTTCACGAACAGCCACATCCGCGAGGTCTGGCAGGATGAGTTCCGCGAGATCCATCGCTGGGGCGGCTACTACAACCTGGTGATGCATCCCCAGTTCTCCGGCCGCCCGAGCCGCATCGCCCTGTTGCGCGAGATGATCGCCTTCATGCGCGGCTTCGAGGGCGTCTGGTTCGCCACCTGCAGCCAGGTCGCCGAGGCCTGGGCCTCCACGCAGTCCTGAACCCCGATAGGAGAAGGCAGATGATGTTCACGCGCCGCCAGGGTCTCGCCGCCGCAGGCGCCTCGCTTGCGATGCCGCGCCTCGCCATCGCGCAGGGGCGGGAGCGGCCCTTCCGCTTCGTGGTCAATGTCGGGCTGCAGAACCTCGACCCGATCGCCGGCCCGTCCTTCGTGACGCGTAACTTCGCCTACCTTGTCTTCGATACGCTGGTGTCGATGGACGGCCAGGGGCGCTACCGGCCGCAGATGCTGCAGGGGTGGGAGGTGAGCGCGGACAGGCTCACCTGGACCTTCCGGCTGCGCCCGGGCCTTACCTTCCACGATGGGTCGCCGGTGACGTCGGAGGATGCCGTCGCCTCGCTGCGCCGCTGGGGGGCGCGCGATTCCATCGGCCGGCGACTGTTGGCGGCCACGGCGGAACTGACCACGTCCGGCCCGGACGGCTTCGTGCTGAAGCTGTCGCGCCCCTATGGCGGCGTCATCGAGGCGCTGGGCAAGCCATCCGTCCACGTGCCCTTCATCATGCCCGCCCGCATCGCATCCGCCACGCCGCCGACGCAGCAGGTGCGCGAGATCATGGGCTCGGGCCCCTTCGTCTTCCTGCGCGACGAATGGGTCCCCGGCGAGCGCACCTTCTTCCGCCGCAACGAGCGCTACGTGCCGCGCGACGAGCCGGCCGACGGGCTGGCCGGCGGCAAGGTCGCCAAGGTGGACCGCGTCGAGATGATCACCATGCCCGACATCGCGCTGCGCGCGACGTCGCTCCAGCAGGGCGAGGTGGACTACCTGGAATACGCGCCCATCGACAACCTGCCGCGCATGCGGAGCAACCGGAACATCGTCATCTCCCAGGCCAGCGGCCAGGCGGAGATGATGTACGCCGTCAGCATCAACCACCACCAGCCGCCCTTCGACAACGTGCTGGTGCGCCGCGCGCTCCAGCAATGCCTCGACCGGACGGAGATCCTGGCCGGCGCCGGCTTCGCCGAGGTGGGGCGGCCCGATTGCACGGCGATGTTCATGTGCGGCACCACCTTCAGCAGCGACCGCGGCAGCGAGGCGATCGCGCGGCCCAGCATCGACCGCGCGAAGGAATTGCTGCGCGAGGCCGGCTACAACAACGAGCGCGTGGTGCTCATGCACCCGGTCGATTCCGCGCTGCTCAATCCCTTCGGCCTGATGCTGATCGACCGGATGCGGCGCGCCGGCTTCAACCTCGACATCCAGGCCTCGGACTGGTCGTCGATCGCGCAACGCTGGGTGCAACGCCAGCCGCTCGACCGCGGCGGCTGGTCGGTGGTGCCGGTCGTCTACACCGGCTTCGACATGGCGGATCCGCTGTCGAACCTCGGCGTCGGCTTCAACTGCACCGGCAACCAGCCCTGGGGATACTGCGAGGCATCGATGACGCCGTTGATCGAGCGCTTCGAGGCGGAGAGCGATCCGGCGCGGCGGCGCGAACTGGCCGCGGAACTCAACCGCGTTGCCATCGACCGCGCGACCTTCCCCATCGCCGGGCAATTCCGCGCCCCCGCCGCCTGGCGTGCGGAACTGCGCGGCGTGATCGATTTCGGCTTCCCGATCATCTGGAACATCGAGCGCGCCGGGCGAGGATAGACAGGCGGCCGCCGCGACACGCCGGGGCGTGGACGCCACCCGGTCTCGGGTGGGACGATCCCCCGCCCCGGTGCCGCCGGCGCCCCGGAGAGACCGCCGGTCCGCGCGCTGGCGAGCGAGCGAGGCAGCGCGGCGTGACGCCCCGCCCTACCGCTTCGGGAGCCAGCGCCTGGCAATGCGGCAGGCGACGGTGTAGGCGGGGTTGAAGACATTGCCGACGTCGTAGCGGACGACCTGGCCCATCAGGTGGCTGGCGGCCCGCGCGTCCAGCCCGTAATCCTCGCCGAGCCACCGCGACATCTCTGTCGTGGCGTGCTGCAGCGCCTGGTCCAGCGGCCGGGCATTGCCGACGGTGAAGATGTCGTCCGCCGTCTCGCCGCGCGGCCAGGTGATCTTCCGCTTCAGGACGCGGAAGGTCACCTCCATCTCGAAGGATGTCTCGATGCCGGTGCCGGTGATCTCGCCATCGCCCTGGCAGGCATGCCCGTCGCCGAGATAGAAGAGCGCGCCCGGCACCGAGACCGGGAACCAGGCCGTCGTGCCCGGCGCGAACAGGCGATAATCCATGTTGCCGCCGTTCTGCGCGCTGGTCGCGGTGGACAGGGCCTGCCCGCCCGGCGGCGCGACCCCGAAGCAGCCGATCATGGGCTGGATCGGCGGCGCGAAATCCTCCAGCCCCTTCACCGGCTCCTGCAGGCGCACCGTCCCGGCCGCGCGGTCGATGTTCCAGACGACACGCTGCTGCGGCGGCCGGTCGATGATCGCGGCCGGGTCCAGCACGGTCAGGGCGAGCGGCGAATAGGTCCAGCCGGTCGCGCGGCTCGGTGTCAGCCGGTTGATCCGCACGGCGAGCGTGTCCCCGGGCTCCGCACCCTCGATGAAGAAGGGTCCGGTCATGGGGTTGGGCCGGCTGCCGACGGCAACCTCCCGCGCATCGAGGCCGGAGGCGTCGAGCGTGTCCGTGACCACCGTGTCGCCATCCGCGACGCGCAGGACGGGTTCGGCGACGCCGATCGCGTTGAAGTAGCATGTGGGGTGGAATCGGTGGGTGGCCATGGGGCTCTCCGGGACATCTCGCTGGCATGGGCCGACCCGGCCGCGCCAAGGCTGCTCGAGGCACGCTGCGGCCGGCCCGCCGGGTGGTCAAGGCGCGGCACGGGCGGCGGCGCGACGCTTGCGCGGGGCGGATGCACCGCCAAGATCCACGGCGGTCGGGCCGGATGCGGGGGCACGCCGCCGTGCGGCGCGCGATGGACCGGCCTTCACGTCACGCGGACGAGGCGCAGCAGCGGTGAGCCAGCAGACCGAACTCGACAGGGTGAAGGGCCGCATCCGCGCCCTGGCGGCGCGCACGGTGGATCGCGGCTGCTCGGAGGCGGAGGCGCTGGCCGCCGCCCAGAAGATCGGCGAGCTGCTCGAGATCTACGGCCTGACCATGTCGGAGGTGGAACTCCGGCAGGAGAGCTGCATCCAGCGCCAGATCGTCTTCAGCGGGCCGCGCCTGCAGGCGCTCGGCACCATCTTCCTGCCGATCATCGAGCTGACCGAGACCAAGGGCTGGATGGTTGGGCGGACAACCTTCGTCTTCTACGGGCTCGAGCCGGATGTGCTGATGGCGGAGTACCTGCTGCAGGTCGTCGCACGCGCGGTCGACCACGAGGAGGCGGCGTACCGCGCGAGCGACGCCTACCGGCAGGGCCGCGCGACGCCACAGAACCGGCTCCGCAGCTTCCGCTACGGCTTCGCCGAGCGCGTGTCGAAGCGCATCGCGGACCTCGCAGCGCATCGGCGCGCGGCGGAGGAGGCGGCGCGGACGCCGACCGCGTCGGGCACCGCCCTGGTCCTGGTGAAGCGGCGGATCATCGCCGAGGGTTTCCGCGAACTCGGGATCCGCCTGCGGACGAGCTACACGACGCGCACCGTGCGGGACGGGACGGCGTATCGGAACGGGATGGAGGCCGGTGGGCGCGTCAATCTCGAGCGGCCGGTCCATGGCGCGGGCGGCGCGCCGTCGCTGCCGCGCCGCCCGCGATGACGAGCGCGCGCGACCGGCGACTCTACGCCTGGGAGAACCGGGTCGTCGCGCCGCTGGACCGCTCGGTGGTGCCGTTCGAACGGATGCAGGCGATCGTCGACCATGTCTGGGCGGCCGAGGGCCTGAAATGGCCGCCGCGCGTACGGCCACGCAGGGCGTCCCGGGCCACGCTCGCGACGGGAAGCCGCCTGGCGATCGAGGCGCCGGCGCGCCTGCCGAGCTGGGTCCTGCTGCATGAGATCGCGCATGCGCTGACCAGCACGGCCGAGGGCGCGGGCGATGGCCACGGTCCGGACTTCGTCGGCACCTATGTCCGGCTGCTGGTGCGGCATTGCCGCCTGGATGGGGAGATGCTGGCGCGGACGCTCGCGGCCGACGGTATCCGGTGGAACCCGGATGCGCGGCCCGCCTTCCTCGATGGTGGCTGAGCGGGGCGCCGCGGTTTCCCGAAGGTCCGCCCTTCGCTAGAAGCCCGGCATGGACAACAGCATGGCGACCAGGCCCTACAGCAAGCTGAAGGGCGACCCCTATCGGGCGTATGAGGAACTTCCCGCGGAGGTTCGCCGCGCCCTGCAGGAAGCGCTGGTCGACTGGTGCCCCCTGCGCGCCCGCGAATGGCACGCCCAGCTCCTGCGCGAGCGGAGGCTGCGGCCGGCCCAGGTGACGTCCTTCCTCGTCCAGACCATTCGCAAGCACGACCATGCCGAGGTCGCCGCCTTCGCGAAGACGTGGCCGACAGGCCCGAAGGCCTATCCGCACCTGGCGGCCGGCGCGACGCTCCAGCGTTATGCTGGGACGGAGGGAATCCCCGCAGCCGAGCCGGTTCATGCCACCCCGAAGGACAAGCGGACCAAGGCGACGGGAAAGCGGAAAGCAGGGCGCCGCGCCCGGCGCTGATCGAGGGCCGACCGCGACGCGGCCACAACCGATTCGCCGCGGGACCGCCCAGCCGAACGAGACCGCCCCCGGGCAGGCCAGGCTGCGCTACACAGACCTCGGCGGCGGCGAGTACCGGATCGAGGGCGACATCGACGGCGACGCGGCGGCTGACTTCGCCGTCCGCGTCACCGCCTCCTCTGGACCGGAAGCGGGGTGGTTCATCCTGTAGGGCGGCAAGACACTTCGCGGGCTGGGATGACTGCGACGGTTCGAATCCGGGTGCACTCCCTCCGCCAGCTCCCTTCCGAGACGTGCTCTCCGCCGGACCGGAGGCTGCGCTGAGTGGCAGGTTTCCTAGGGTTTTCGGTGCAGACCTGTCGACCGGCCGGACGCGGAGACGGAGAAAAATCGCTCTCCGGAGGCCAATTCTCTCCGGACCTTCTGACTTCGCTGATTCAGTGCGGAACTCAAAAACTCAGATAAAAGGCCGGTTTCAGTGCGGTCGGCACTTGCCTCGGTTTGAGCCCACTTACCCGAAATACGTATTTCGAGAGCGAACACCTTGGTACGGCGGGGGCAACGGTCAGCGGCGCGCCGATGGTCATCGCCATGGACACTGGCGATGCGCTGCTGAAGGCGATCCGACGCACCCTGGCTTCTATGGCGAGCGTGGAAACGCCGGCCAGTGCGAGCAGGAAAACGGGCCAAGTCCTAGTTGAGATCATCCGAAACCTTTGACGGATCCGCGCTCCGCGCCTCCGTCATCGTGGTTACATCTTTGGCTGTCTGCCTTGCCGATGTTCATGTGCTTCCCTCCGACGCTGAGCTGGTTGGCTCACGGTGCTGACGGGCTGCAGTGGTTGGGGAATGCAAGCCTCCGGACGACCGATTCACCCACAGCGATGGTGAGCAGCCACATGCCGACAACCACGATGTCAGTGGTCAGCCCCGTGGGCGGTTCTCCACTGATCAGGTAGACGGGGAACATGACCGGCGCGACGGTTCCCGATCCCATGCCGATGGCATATGCGCGGATCATCCAAGCGCGGTGTCGAAGCATGGCGTGCGTCCGCGCCGCCGCCACCCCCAGCACGAGCACCGCGATCAGCGCCACGCCAAAGACCCCGCGTGCGGCATTCAGAAGCCCGGTAGCGATGCTCTCGACTTGCAGCAGCAGCGCCAACCCCGACAGCGCCAACCCCACTCCCGCAAGCACAAAGACTTGCCCGGTCAGGCGGTGCAGAGTCCCGAATCGGCGTCGAAGGGCGCGGACAAACTGCACCGGCCCAAGTACGCCGAACAGCACGCCCGCGAGCGCGTGAAGAAAGAATGCGACAGGAACGGAGGTCAGCCGCAGGCTGTCCTCGGGCAATGCGTCCAGCGGGATCTGCACCACGCGGACAGCGGCCATCATCACGGGAATGAAGGTGCAAAAGGCCAGAGTCAGAACAAGCGGAATCGGCCGGGCGAAAGTCCGTACCATTGCGACTTCGGCTCAGGGATGACGGATCAGCACCGCCCTGCTGCCCGCAACAACGCATTGCAAGCGCCCCCAGCGCTTCGACCAGGTTGGCCTGTGGCCACGGCCCTCTCATTGCCGCTCCCCCTCTGGCCACTCGCCATGGCAGTGCAGATGGCATCGGAATGCGGTGTCTGGCCGAAGGTCACGGCATTCTGGAGGCCGGTGGCACCGTACAGGTAGCAGCGGTAAGCAGCCCCGTCGCGCGTGTTCACGGTGTAATTGATACGGCCTCCCGCCTCTTCGCCGCGGTCGGTGATGGTGAACTGGCCGACGGTTCGCCCGATGGCCTGAGCGGTGCGTTGCTCCAGGCCGTCCTGACTGATGGTGGCCGCACATCCGGCCAGCAGGGCAAGCGCGGCAGCGAGGGGTACGATGGGTCGAATGTGCATGATTGTCTCGTCTCCGGCGGTGTGAGACTGGTCACCTACCCATGCAGCAGTACGCGTGGAACTGGCGAAATCCGGTCATGATCCATACAAGGATGTATGGATTGGAGCGCCACACAACTCGATTGGAACCGCATCCGCGCCTTCCTCGCCACCGCCGAGGCGGGTTCACTCTCCGCCGCGGCGCGGGCACTCGGCCTCACCCAACCAACGCTCGGCCGCCAGATCGCAGCGCTGGAGCGTGAGCTTGGTGTTGCCCTGTTCGAGCGGGCCGGTCGCGGCCTCGTACTCACACCCACCGCCGGGGCGTTGCTGGACCACGTGCGCACGATGGGCGAGGCCGCCGGCCGCTTGGCCCTGGCCGCGACCGGCCAGTCGCAGCGGATCGAAGGCCCGATTCGGATTACCGCCACCGAAGTCTGTGCGGCGCACATCCTGCCCCCCATCATTGCCAGGCTGCGCGCGGCACATCCGGGCATCACGGTGGAAATCCGCGCGACCAATCGCACGGCCGATCTGCTGCGGCGCGAGGCCGACATCGCTATCCGCAACTTCGACCCGCGTGAGCCGGAACTCATCGCCCGCAAGGTGGGAGAGGATCGGGGCCGCCCCTACGCGACGCCGGGCTATCTCAGCAAGCTGGGCCATCCTCGGGGCTGGGATGATCTAGCGCGGGCCGAGTTTGTGGGCTTCGGCGAAGCCTCCGACTTCATCGAGGGCATGCGCGCCTTCGGCCTGCATTTGACGGCGCAGCAACTGCGAGTTCAGGTGGACAGCCACCTGGTGCATTGGGAATTGGTGAAGCAGGGCGCGGGCATCGGCTTCACAACGGAAGCGATCGGCGATGCGGAGCCACGGGTATGCCGTGTGCTGCCCGAGGCGGCGCCCATCGTCTTCCCCATCTGGCTCGTCACACATCGGGAACTGCACACCAGCCGACGCGTGCGGGTGGTCTTTGACCTGCTGGGCGATGCGCTGTCGTTGCAGCGCTGATCCAGCTGCCTGAGGTGGCATTGACCTGACCACCTAGAAGCGGTCCGCCGGTGATGTCGTCCGGCGGCGGCGATGTGAGTTGCGGGGATGGGGCGGAAGAAGGCGCGCAGGCCTGAGGAGATCGTCGCGAAGCTGCGACAGGCAAAGGTGCCGATCGGCCAGGGGAAGACGGTGGTCGCTGCGGTGCGTGCGATCGGCGTGACGGAGCCGACCTACCATCGCTGGCGGACGGAGTTCGGCGGGCTGAAACTGGACCGGGTTAAGCGGCTGAAGGAACTCGAGCGGGAGAACGCGCGGCTGCGAAAGGCGGCCTCTGACCTGACGCTCGAGAAGGTTATCCTGAAGGAAGCCGCGTCGGGAAAACGCTGAGCCCCGCGCAGCGTCGGGCCTGCGTCGAGCATGTTGTGTACGAACTCGGCATGTCGGAGCGGAAGGCCTGCGCGGTGCTGGGGCAGCATCGCTTGACGCAGCGGAGGCGCGCGTCACGTGTCACTCGCCATCCTCAGCGCACCAGCGGTAGAAACTCGCCTCGGATACGCCGAGGCCCCGGCAGGTCTCTCCGACCGTCCGGCCCTGCGCCAACTCCACCTCGGCCTGCCGCAGCAGACTAATGATCTGCTCGGCCGTGTGACGCTTCGTCGGCATCCCTGCCTCCTTCCAAGGACGTCAACTCTCTCATCACCGGCAGATCCCAGGCAGGGGGGAAGGTCAGCGAAGCGGCCGGTGCCGTGAGGTACAGGCAAGCGTCGCTCGCCCACAGCGACCTGTCCTTCCGCAACGAACACCAGCTCCGCCGTCGATTGCCGCTACGCGACCGGCCAGGCAGTCCCGGATCATGATGTCCGCGGAGCTTCGTGAGGTAACTCGGGATTAGTCAGTCCCACGCGATATGGCGAGTGGGAGAGCGCGGATGCGCCTTGGCCTTGGCCTTGGCGCAGGTGCTGCGGATAGGCGTCGCGTACCATCGGAGACTGAGCCATCATGATTCCGGCTTCGCTGCCACCTGACGAGGCGACTCGCCTCACCGCGCTGGAATCCTACGGTGTCCTAGATACCCAGGCCGAGGAGGTCTTCGACCAGATCGTCCGTCTGGCCGCGCGCCTCACTGGCAGCCCCATTGCCCTGGTCTCCCTTGTTGACGCTGGGCGCCAGTGGTTCAAGGCCCGCCACGGGCTGGATGCCGCCGAGACGCCGCGAGAAATGGCGTTCTGCGCTCACGCCATCCTCGCGCCGGACCGCCCGTTTTCGGTGCCCGATGCGACGGCTGATGCGCGCTTCGCCGGCAATCCACTCGTCACTGGCGCGCCCGACATCCGCGCCTACCTCGGCGTTCCCCTGGTCGCTCAATGCGGTCAGGCCATCGGTACCCTCTGCGTGATCGACCGCGTAGCGCGGCAGCACGGCCCGCAGGAGATCGAGGTGATCTCCACACTGGCAAGCGCAGTCATGGTCAACCTCGAGCTGCGCCGTGCGCTTCGCCGTTCCCAGGAGGCGGCGATGAGTGATGCGCTCACCGGCTTGCCGAACCGACGCGCGGCGACGGCTCGGCTGGCCGAATTCATCGCCCAAGGCCAGCCGGTGGCTGTGGTGGCAGTAGACCTCGACCATTTCAAGGAAACCAACGACGCCGAAGGCCATGCTGCGGGCGATGCACTGCTGTGCGCCGCTGCGAGCCGACTGCTTGCCTCGGTTCGGCAGACTGACCTCGTCGCACGGCTCGGTGGTGACGAGTTCGCAGTTTTCTTGATCGGGCTCGACAATCGACAGATTGCGGAAAGCATTGCTCGACAGATCAGCGAAGCATTGCACCAGCCAGTGCCGTTCAATGGCAAGCTCCTGCGGTTGGGCGCCACTCTCGGCGTTGCCGTTGCCCCGGAAGACGCCGAGCGCGCGGAGGTCGTGCTTCGTGCGGCAGACGAGGCGCTTGTCCTTGCGAAGCGCGAAGGTCGCGGCGGGATCGGTTGGGCCAGCCGCGAAGGGGCGGAGCGCCTCGTTCGGGCGGCAGCCGTGGTGCGTACTTTTGATGCCGCGATCAGCGAAGACGGGGCAACGGTTCGCGGGTCTACGGCAGTCCTTCAGCCCATCATCGCTCTCCACGCGCACAGCACAGACAATCGGAAGGGCACACCGGTGCTCGCGCTGGAGGCGTTGGCCCGTTGGTCGGATGCTTCACTTGGGAGCGTACCTCCCGCCGAACTGTTTCCGCTGCTCGGACCCACGCGTGGAGCTGTGCTCGGGCGAGCGGTGCGCGCAGCGGCCATGGCAGTCGTGGCTGGGCTTCGCGCCGACGGGATGACCGGCGCACGAGTGGCGCTCAATCTCTCGCCGGCCGAGGTCGCGCGGTCCACCATCGCGCAGGATATCGCCACGGAGGTGGAGGCCGCGGGCCTTTCGCTGGACGCCATCGAACTTGAGATCACCGAAGAAGTGCTGCTGGATCGGGTGAGCGACCGCACGCTGGACAGCCTGGCCGCGCTGCGCGGGCGGGGAGCACGGCTGGTGCTCGACGATTTCGGCACGGGCAACTCGGGGTTGGCGCAATTGCTGCGCCTCCCGCTCGACGCCGTGAAACTGGATAAGCGCTTCGTACAACGTCTTGGAATGGATGACAGAGCGGAGGAAATCGTGCGCGCGACTGTCTCGCTCGCGCACGGTCTCAGGCTGTCGGTTGTAGCCGAGGGCGTGGAAACGGAACGTCAGGCGGCGATTGCCGCCAAGCTCGGCTGCGACGCCGCCCAGGGCTTCCTGTTCGCCCGGCCCATGCCAGATGATCAGCTGCGAGACTGGTTTTCCCGGCGCAGCGCGGCAGCAGCCGGCGTTCTGGTGCCGCTCCGCACTGGCTTGCGGGGCGCTGGGGCGCATTAGCGACCGCGGGGCAGGGCTATCGCAGCGCGGGCACCTTCGGCGCCACGTGGCGTACTGGTCGGCCCCGACGACAGTGTTCTGCGCGCCGTCGACGGCGGCGTCGCAGAACAACGCGTCGACCAGGAAGCCCTGGCCGGCGGCGACGCCGGCGGCATAGGGCACCGCAGTGGCACGGCTGTCGCCCGGCTGGATGTAGCTCCGCAGGAGCGCAAGGACACCACGCTGCTGGTCCTGCGCGACTTCGCCGAGCACGAGCTGATGGTGCCGGCGCAGGCGGTCGGCGGGCTGTTCGTGATGCTGACCCGCAAGGCCAAGCGCGAGGCGGCGGAGGCCCGCAGCGCCGTGCTCGGCTGGTCGGACAGCTTCCCGCTGATCGACACCACGCCGGGGGTGATCCTTGAGGCGAAGGAACTGGTGACCACCCATCGCCTCGGCTTCTGGGCCTCGTTGATGCTGGCCGGGGCCGCGCAGGCGGGCTGCCGCATGCTCCGCTCGGAGGACATGCAGGACGGCTTCACCTGGCGCGGCGTGACGGTTCGCCGTTGCCGCTGTTCAGCAGGCCGTAGGCGGTGGCGTTCTCGAAGTGGGCGATGCGGCGGCCGAAAAGGGCGACTTGATCTCAACGACTCAAGGTCCAGGCTAACGTCGACCTACGCTCAAGGTTCGGAGACTCCCCGCTTTCTCAGGTCGAAATCCGGCGCTAGTTGCGGCTTAGACCCACCGAGGTCCACGCACGAACCCCCGGCCAAACCTGCGCCTCAGCGCGGTGCACCGTTCGGGAGAGGCAAGTTCTGAGCGACAAGATTGGAGCAGCGGTCGGAACCAGAAACCAACCTTCGCTGGAGCTCCAGGATCTCGCGAGATGATGCCAGCCCTTGCCGAGGGTGCGAAATCGCCAGACGTTGAGCATCATGGAGAAGCAAAACAACCCGGAAAGCAGATACGATCGGATCATGCGGGGCCAGGGACGAGTCTTCGGCCCGACGCTGGATGCCATGGTGCGCGATGTGGATGCGCGTGTACCTCCTGAGGCGAGCGGCGCGCATCGCGAGATATTGGAGAGCTGGCCGATGGCGCCCGATGGCCAGGTCATCGACGCGGAAGCCTTGTTCGACCACCTCAGCGCGCTGCGCGTCGCACCGGAGGCTGTGCCGCCACATGTCGGTGGTGGGTCCTCTGCTAAGGCTGCGGCCGGGGTCATACTGGGTGCGCTGGTGGGTGTGCCGCTTGGTTCCCTTGCCTACTTCATCGCACACGCGGCCCTGCTGCCCTATGCGATGAGAGGGTCCGACGCGGTGATGTGGTTCATCATTGCTTCTGTGATCGGCGTTTGCGGTGCTGTGGGCGCGCGGCAAGGGTGGCAGCCAAGCCGACTGGGATACGCGCTTGCCCGTGCGATGCTTGCGTTCGTGCTCGGCGCCGTGGTGTCGGCCTTCGTGGCAGCCTTCGTGGCTGATGCGCTGGGCAGCCTCTTCCAGGTCTCCCGGATGGAGGGAGCCTTCGCCATGGGCATTGTATTCACCATCATGCCGGCCGGCGGCTTCCTGGGCGGATTGCTCTGCGCGATCTGGGCGGGGCGGCACGGCTGGCGGCGCTGGAGAAGCAGCTGAGGCTGGCGATTTCGCGCCCAGGTGGCTCGGACTTGTTTCGCGGCAGGTGATCTGGCCGGGTCAGAAGTGAAGCCGGCGTCTTGGACAGCCCCATGGCTGGTTTTCCGAACTGGCAGCGTCGATGTTGTCCCAGATCATGAGAGACGATGGCGAGGCGAACACGCGGACCACAGCCTAGCGTATACGTCGAAGATGCCGCTGGTCCACGCAGGCCTCGATAAACCGGATTAGCCAGCGCCATCCCAACGCCGATGATGGGACCCTCGGCTCCTGGTGCGGAGGAAGGTGGCTCTGTGCCTAGCGCAGTGGGCGTGCCTCCGATCCGGCGCCGCTCGCCTCTTCGATTAACGTGCATTCCACCAGACCGTAGGGTGTGGTGATGCATCGATGGGTTTGGATGGCCGCCGGTGGAGGTGGAGCGCCTGCGCAGCCGATTGGGAAGTAGCCAGCGGCAGCAAGTGCAAGGATGCTCGTGCGATGGACACGGTGCCTGCCACGTCCAGGGCGATCATTGTTGCTGATCTCAAAAAAAGGAATCATCGAAGCTCTTCCTTCCTTATTCAAATTGAGGAGATGCGCTAGCCTTACGCTGACCCACCGGATGGCGCGGCCTGCCCGGCATAGAGGAAGCGAGCTGACCTATGTTCGACGAATTCGGTTTTCCGGGCGACGCTGACACGGGCTACGCCGGGCCAATTCTTGATACCTTCGTATACTGCAGTCGTGCCGCCGAAGGCGTCGACGACGCTGAGGTCGTTCGCATCATCGAGTTGTCTCAACGCCGCAATGTCGCCCGCGACATCACCGGGGTGCTGGTTTTCGGCAGCGGCGTCTTCTTCCAGTGGATCGAGGGGCCGCCCGCCCAGGTGGAGAACTTGATCGCGAGCCTTCATGGCGATCCACGCCATTACGACATCGTCACGCTAGACCGGACTGTGGAAAAGCGCGCGCGTCTGTATCCGAATTGGGAGATGGAGCGGGTCGGAGCCGACGACATCCGCGCGGTGCTGCAGGAAGCGCTCGGGAGTGCCGAAGACGAAAACAACATCGCGGCACTGAAGCGGATTCTCGAGCACCTCGATTCGGGGCCGCTGGATACGCTCCACGCTTCTGCCACGAAGCGGGAGGGCACCGACACATCCAAGCCGAGGGCTCGCTAGGGTGGTCCTGACCATCGAGACTGGTCAATTTGCAGCGCAAGTTTTTCGGGCACTCTGACTGACCTGCCCCCTAGAAGCGGTCCGCCGGTGATGTTGTCCGGTGGCAGTGTGGTCCTGCCCCCGGCTCTGGTCCGGGGTCTACGCAAGTTCTCGAGCTGGTTGACCTTGGTTGGCGAAAGCCCTCGGGGTCAAGTTGCCCAAGGCTGAATGCGGTCGCTCCTCGTTGTAGTGGCACCTCCATTCTTCGATGCGTTGCTTGGCGTCGGCCAAGGATAGGAACCACGAGGCGTTCAGGCACTCCGCCCGCAGCCGGGCATTGAACGCCTCGATGAACGCGGTGTCCGTGGGCTTTCCGGGCCTGGAGAAGTCGATCTCCACCCCGCTTAGATAGGCCCAGTGGTCGAGCAGCCGCCCGGCGAACTCCGGGCCGTTGTCCACCCTCAGGCTCTTCGGCTTGCCGCGCAGGCGGACCAGCCCGTCCAGGATCTCCACTACCTGGGCTGCTCGGAA
>NZ_JACADQ010000269.1:2500-5870 GCF_016106015.1 Neoroseomonas rubea | reverse complement strand
TGGATGCGGGGACAGGATTTGAACCTGTGACCTTCAGGTTATGAGCCTGACGAGCTACCGGGCTGCTCCACCCCGCGTTGATGTTGTTGTGTTTGAGGATCCGGCCTGGTGGCCCGGCGGCGACCGACTCTCCCGCGTCTTGAGACGCAGTACCATGGGCGCTGGGGTGTTTCACGGCCGTGTTCGGGATGGGAACGGGTGTATCAACCCCGCGATGGCCACCGGGCCACCGGGCCGGATCCTCGGATGTGGTGATGAGATGATCTGGTGTGTGGCGTGTTTTGGCGCTGTGCGCGGTGGATGCTGATGCATCCGTGCGGTGATTGAGTTGTTGATATGGAGTTCTATTGGGCGATTAGGACCGCTCGGCTGCACTCCTTGCGGAGCTTCCACCTGCGGCCTATCGACGTGCTGGTCTTGCACGGCCCTTGGGGAGACCTCGTCTTGAGGCTGGTTTCCCGCTTAGATGCCTTCAGCGGTTATCCATTCCGCACTTGGCTACCCGGCGGTGCCGCTGGCGCGACAACCGGTGCACCAGAGGTGCGTCCTTCCCGGTCCTCTCGTACTAGGGAAAGATCCTCTCAAGTCTCCAACACCCACGGCAGATAGGGACCGAACTGTCTCACGACGTTCTAAACCCAGCTCACGTACCGCTTTAATCGGCGAACAGCCGAACCCTTGGGACCTGCTCCAGCCCCGGGATGCGATGAGCCGACATCGAGGTGCCAAACCTCCCCGTCGATGTGGACTCTTGGGGGAGATCAGCCTGTTATCCCTAGAGTACCTTTTATCCGTTGAGCGATGGCCCTTCCACGCGGGACCACCGGATCACTAAGGCCGACTTTCGTCCCTGCTCGCGCTGTCGCGCTCGCAGTCAGGCGGGCTTGTGCCTTTGCACTCAACAGCCGATGTCCGACCGGCTTGAGCCCACCATCGCGCGCCTCCGTTACCTTTTGGGAGGCGACCGCCCCAGTCAAACTGCCCACCAGGCAGGGTCCCGACCCCGGGTGACGGGGTTCGGTTAGACGCCAGAAAGGCGCAGGGTGGTATTTCAAGGTTGCCTCCACCAGAGCTGGCGCCCCGGCTTCAATGGCTCCCACCTATCCTACACAGCCCCTTCCTGGCGCCACTGCCAAGCTGCAGTAAAGGTTCATAGGGTCTTTCCGTCTGACCGCGGGTACCCCGCATCTTCACGGGGAATTCAATTTCGCTGAGCCCATACCGGAGACAGTGGGGAGGTCGTTACGCCATTCGTGCAGGTCGGAACTTACCCGACAAGGAATTTCGCTACCTTAGGACCGTTATAGTTACGGCCGCCGTTTACCGGGGCTTCGGTTCGGAGCTTGCACTCCTCCCCTTGACCTTCCGGCACCGGGCAGGCGTCAGACCCTATACGTCGTCTCTCGACTTCGCAGAGCCCTGTGTTTTTACTAAACAGTCGCCACCCCCTGGTCTGTGCCACCCACCCATGGTTGCCCATTGATGGGTCCCGCTTATCGCTAACTTACGCGGGCAATTTGCCTAGTTCCTTCGGTATGGTTCTCTCAAGCGCCTTGGAATACTCATCCAGTCCACCTGTGTCGGTTTCGGGTACGGTCCATATGCCAGAGCTATTTCCCGGACCGATCCACGCGCCCCTCCAATCCGATAAGGAGAAACACGGTTTCACGGCCGTCACTTCTGGCGGGCCCAGGAATATTCACCTGGTTCCCATCGGCTACGGCTGTCGCCCTCGCCTTAGGGGCCGGCTCACCCTGCGCGGATTAACCTTGCGCAGGAACCCTTGGACTTTCGGCGAGAGGGTTTCTCACCCTCTTTGTCGCTACTCATGTCCGCATTCGCACTTCCCATACCTCCACGGCCCGTCACCGGTACCGCTTCACTGGCCTAGGGAACGCTCCGCTACCGCGCGCATTGCTGCGCACCCACAGCTTCGGCAGATGGCTTGAGCCCCGGTACATTTTCGCCGCAAGACAGCTTGTTTAGACCAGTGAGCTATTACGCTTTCTTTAAAGGATGGCTGCTTCTAAGCCAACCTCCTGGTTGTTTTGGCCGTCTCACATGCTTTCCCACTTAGCCATCATTTGGGGGCCTTAGCTGGTGGTCTGGGTTGTTTCCCTCTCGACAATGGACCTTAGCACCCACTGTCTGTCTGCCCGCCTGCACTCATCGGCATTCGGAGTTCGGTAGGGTTTGGTAGGGCTTTGGGCCCCCCTAGCCCTTCCGGTGCTCTACCTCCGACGGTGATCAACGGACGATCTACCTCAATAGATTTCGCGGAGAACCAGCTATTTCCTGGTTTGATTGGCCTTTCACCCCTAGCCACAGATCATCCCCGACTTTTTCAACAGGCGTGGGTTCGGTCCTCCAGTGGGTGTTACCCCACCTTCAACCTGTCCATGGCTAGATCACCAGGTTTCGGGTCTCATGCCGGCAACTATGCGCCCTATTCAGACTCGCTTTCGCTGCGCCTACACCTCTCGGCTTAAGCTTGCTGCCAACACGAACTCGCGGACCCATTATACAAAAGGTACGCCGTCACCCACTTGGGGCTCCGACTGCTTGTAGGCATCCGGTTTCAGGTCTCTTTCACTCCCCTCGTCGGGGTGCTTTTCACCTTTCCCTCACGGTACTTGTGCACTATCGGTCGCCAAGGAGTATTTAGGCTTGGAGGGTGGTCCCCCCATGTTCAGACAGGGTTTCACGTGCCCCGCCCTACTCAAGGATCACTGAAAGCACTACGCCTACGGGGCTGTCACCCACTACGGCCAACCTTTCCAGATTGTTCGGCTTCTCTTTCAGCAACCACTGGCCTGCTCCGCTTTCGCTCGCCACTACTCACGGAATCTCTGTTGATGTCTTTTCCTCCAGGTACTGAGATGTTTCAGTTCCCCGGGTTCGCCTCCCGACCCTATGTATTCAGGCCGGGATACCCCAAAGGGGTGGGTTTCCCCATTCGGACATCCGCGGATCAACGATCGCTCGCATCTCCCCGCGGCTTTTCGCAGCGTGCCACGTCCTTCATCGCCTCTTGGCGCCAAGGCATCCACCGAATGCCCTTCTCTCACTCCATATCCTCACCACCGCCCGCGCACAGGGCCAAAACACGCCCCATGCTGCCTAGTCTCGAACGGCAGCGCCACAGCACCCCCGAGGTCGCGGTCTAGTTCGCCTCGGACGATGTGCAGAAATCACTCACACACCAGATCATCTTCACCATGTGAAAGAACATGCTCGCACCAGCAGGCAACCCGGCCCCCCTCTCGAGGATCCCGGACCACACCGCCAATGCGGGTTTCGGAAGTGCCGCCACCTCATTGAGGCAGCTCACTCGAGGCATGACCGTCTCAACCCAAAGGAGACGATAGAG
>NZ_JACADQ010000268.1 GCF_016106015.1 Neoroseomonas rubea | reverse complement strand
CGCAGCGCGCCGACGCTTGCGGGCGGCCAGGGCAGGCGGATCTCGGCGCCGACCAGGACCAGTTCGCGCGGCTCGAGCCGCCCGCCGAGCAGCGCGCCGAGGCCGAGGCTGAGGCGCAGCGCGCGGGCGGCGACGCCGATCTCGTCCGGATCGGCCGCGCCGACGCGCACGCTCTGCGCCTCGATCATCGGCTGCGGCAGCAGCGCGAGGCGCAGCGGGCCTTCCAGCAAGACCGGCCGGCCGAGCCGCGCGCTCGCGATGGCGGCGACCTGGTCGCGCCGTGCCTCCCAGTCCAGCAGGCGCGGCACGGCCCAGGCCGCCAGCAGCAGCAGCGCCGGCAGGCCGACCAGGAGGAGGAGGCGCCGCCTGTTCACCCCGCGGGCGCGCCCCAGCCGCCGCCGCCCGGCGTCTCCAGCCCGAACACCTCGCCCGGCGCGAGGCTGGCGCGGTCGCTGCCCTGCATGAGGTGGATGGAGCCGTCGGCACGCTCGACCCATTGCCGCCCGGCCGCGCCATCCGCCCCGCCGCGCAGGCCATGCGGCGCGACATTGCGGCGGGAGGCGACGATGACGGCCTCCATCGGGCGCAGGAAGCGGATGCGCCGGCGCGACCCGTCGCCGCCATGCCATTGCCCCGCGCCCCCCGAGCCGCGGCGGATGGAGAATTCCTCCAACCGCACCGGATAGCGGAGCTCCAGGATCTCGGGGTCCGTCATGCGCGTGTTCGTCATGTGCGTCTGCACCGGGCCCGCGCCGTCGAAGCCGGGGCCGGCGCCGATGCCGCCGCAGACCGTCTCGTAGTACTGGTAGGTCGCGTCGCCGAACAACACGTTGTTCATCGTCGCCTGGGCCGAGGCGCAGGCACCGAGGGCCGCAAGCAGCGCGTTGCAGGTCATCTGCGAGACTTCCGTATTGCCCGCGACCACGGCCGCGCCGGGGCGGGGGCTGAGGAAGGTGCCCTCGGGGATGACGATCTCCAGCGGCTTGAGGCAGCCATCGTTGAGGGGAATGTCCTCCCCCACCAGGCAGCGGAAGCAATACAGCACCACGGCGCGGCAGACCGCCGAGGGCGCGTTGAAGTTGTCCGGCCGCTGCGGCCCCGTGCCGGTGAAGTCGATCACCGCGCGGCGTTTCGCATGGTCCACGCGCACGGCCACGCGCAGCGGCGTGCCGTCGTCGATCGTGGTGGCGAAGGCGCCGTCCGGCAGGCGTTCCAGCACGCGGCGGACGCTTTCCTCGGCATTGTCCATCACGTGCTTCATGTAGGCGCGCACGGTCGGCAGGCCGAACTCGGCGACGGCGCGCTGCAGCTCCTGCACCGCCTTCTCGTTCGATGCGACCTGCGCCTTGATGTCCGCGACATTCACATCCGGGCTGCGCGCGGGGTAGCGCGCGCCGGCCAGCAGCGCGCGGAACTCCGCTTCGCGGAACAGGCCGCCATCGACGAGCAGGAAATCGTCGATCACGACGCCTTCTTCCTCGAGCGTGCGGGACCCGGGCGGCGTCGAGCCCGGCGTCAGCCCGCCGATATCGGCGTGGTGGCCGCGCGAGCCGACGAAGAACAACACCTCCCGCCCCGCGGCATCGAAGACCGGCGTGATGACCGTCACGTCCGGCAGGTGCGTGCCGCCATTGGACGGGTTGTTCAGCGCCACCACGTCGCCCGGCTTCAGCGTCGCCGCACGGGAACGGATCACGGTCCGCACGCTTTCGCCCATCGCGCCCAGATGCACGGGCACATGCGGCGCATTGGCGACGAGCGCGCCGGTCGCGTCGAAGATGGCGCAGGAGAAGTCGAGCCGTTCCTTGATGTTCACCGACAGCGAGGTGTTCTGCAGCACCGCGCCCGCCTGCTCGGCGACGTTCATGAACAGGTTGTTGAACAGTTCCAGCATCACCGGGTCGGGCCGCGACGCATCCGCAAGGCGCGCGGCCGCACGCTGTTCCGTCCGCCGCAGCACGAGGTGGTCGCGCGCAGTGATCTCCGCCGTCCAGCCCGGCTCGACTACCGTCGTCGCATTCGCCTCCCGGATCAGGGCGGGGCCGGGGATGGCGTCGCCGGCCAGCAGCGCGTCGCGGTCGTACAGCGGCGCAGGGCGCGCCGCGCCGTCGCAGAACATCTCGACCGTGTCGATCGGCGCGGGCCGGCCTTCGCCGCGCGGCGGGAGGCTGGGCTCGGCCACGGCCTCGCCCGGCATGGTCACTTCCGCGATGCAGGCTTCCACCACCACCTGCCGCTCAGGCGTGGCGAAGCCGAAGCGGCGGCGATGGGCCTCGGTGAAGGCGGCGAGCACCTGGTCGTGCGGGCCAAAGGGCACGGGCAGGAAGGAATCCGTCCCGGCGTAGCGAAGATGCAGCCGCCGCGCGACGGCGATCCGCGTCGGGTCCGCGCCTTGGCGCTCGAGCTCCGCCCGCCCTTCGGCCGCCAGCGCATCGAGCCGCGCGGCGAGGCTGTCCATCGCCCCGGCCGTCAGCGGCGCTTCCACCGCGCCCTCGCGGATCGCCGCCTGATCGGCGAGGCCCATGCCATAGGCCGAGAGCACGCCGGCGAAGGGGTGGATGAACACGGTCTCCATGCCCAGCGCGTCGGCGACGAGGCAGGCATGCTGACCGCCCGCGCCCCCGAAGCATTGCAGCGCGAAGCGCGTCGCGTCGTGGCCCTTCTGGATGCTCACCTGCTTGATGGCGTTCGCCATGTTGGCGACGGCGATGCGCAGGAAGCCTTCCGCGACCTGCCGCGGGTCCTGCTCCGTGCCCGTGGCGCGCGCGATCTCCGCCGCCAGCGCCGCGAATTTTGCCTGCACGACCTCGGCATCCAGCGGCTGGTCGCCGTGCGGTCCGAAGATCGCCGGGAAGTGGCGGGGCTGGATCTTGCCGACCATGACATTCGCGTCGGTCACGGTCAGCGGCCCGCCGCGGCGGTAGCAGGCCGGGCCCGGCACGGCGCCCGCGCTGTCCGGCCCCACGCGCATCCGCGCCCCGTCGAAATGCAGGATCGACCCGCCGCCGGCAGCGACGGTGTTGATCGCCATCATCGGCGCGCGCATGCGCACGCCGGCGACCTCGGTCTCGAAGGCGCGCTCGAACTCCCCGGCATAGAGCGCGACATCGGTGCTGGTCCCGCCCATGTCGAAGCCGATGATGCGGTCGAACCCGCCCATCGCCGCGGTGCGGGCGGCCCCCACGATGCCGCCGGCGGGGCCGGAGAGGATCGCATCCTTGCCCTGGAAGCGCCCGGCTTCCGTCAGCCCGCCATTGGACTGCATGAAGTACAGCCGCACGCCCGGCAGCTCGCCCGCCACCTGTTCGACATAGCGGCGCAGCACGGGGGAGAGATAGGCATCGACCACGCTGGTATCCCCGCGCGGGACGATGCGCGGCAGCGGGCTCGCCGCATGGCTCAGCGAGACCTGGGGGAAGCCCTCCGCCCGCGCGATCTCGCCCAGGCGCCGCTCATGCGCCGGATGCGCCCAGGCATGCATCAGCACGATCGCGACCGCGCGGATGCCGTCGGCGAAGGCCGCGCGCAGCGCCGCCCGCGCGGCATCCTCGTCGAGCGCCTCGATCTCGGTCCCGTCCACCGCCACGCGGCCGCCGATCTCGGCCACGCGCTCATGCAGCAATTCGGGCAGGCGGACATCGAGGTCGAAGAGCCGCGGCCGCGCCTGGTTGCCGATGCGCAGCATGTCGGCGAAGCCGCGGTTGACCAGGAGCAAGACGCGTTCGCCCTTGCGTTCCAGCAGCGCGTTGGTGGCAACCGTGGTGCCCATCTTCACCGCCTCGATCGTGCCGGGCGGGATGGGGGCGCCGGGGGGCAGGCCCAGGGTTTCCCGGATGCCGGCGACGGCGGCGTCGCGGTAGCGCTCCGGGTTCTCGGACAGCAGCTTGCGGGTGGACAGGCGCCCGTCCGGGTCACGCGCGACGATGTCGGTGAAGGTGCCGCCGCGATCGATCCAGAATTGCCAGCCCGCCATGAACCTGCCCCTGAAACGGCCGCGCCGGCGGCCCTATCCCTTTGGCAATAGAGACGCCCCGGGCGGGCGGCAAGGCGCCCTGACGCGTCCGGCCGCCCTGTGCTAGCAGGATGGCCGAAGGAGAGCGCTTTGGGATTCTGGGGAAAGATCCTCGGCAGCATGGCGGGATTCGCCATGGGCGGGCCATTCGGCGCCATGGTGGGCGCGGCCCTTGGGCATGCGGCGGACCAGGGCGCCGTGCCGGGCGCGGGGCGCATCCCGCCCAATGCGGCCGACATGGTCCATATGCTGGGGGGCAAGGAGAACCTGTTCTCCTTTTCCGTCGTCGTGCTCGCCGCGAAGCTCGCCAAGGTGGATGGTCCAGTGAAGCGGGCCGAGATCGAGGCCTTCCGCCAGATGTTCCGCGTGCCGGAGGAGGGCGCCCGCGATGTCGGCCGCCTGTTCGACCAGGCGCGGGAGACCGCCGAGGGCTGGGAGCCCTTCGCCGAGAAGCTCGGCGAGACCTTCGCCGACAACAAGGCGATGCTCGAGGACGTGCTGGCCGCGCTGGTGCGTATCGCGCGCGCCGACGGCGCCGTGACGAAGTCCGAAGGCGACATGCTGCGCGGCATCCATGGGCGCTTCGGCCTCGACGCCGCGTCTTGGGAGCGGGCGAAGGGCGGGACCCCGCGCGGCGCGCCGGCGCAGCAGATGGAAGACCCCTACCCCGTGCTCGGCCTGACGCGGGAGGCCTCCGACGAGCAGATCCGCGCCGCCTGGCGGCAATTGATGCGGGAGAACCACCCGGACACGCTGGCCGCCCGCGGCGTGCCGGAGGAGTTCGTGAAGCGCGCGACGTCGAAGGTGGCGGAGATCAACGCGGCGTGGGACCGCATCAAGCGCGAGCGCGGCCTCTGACCGCACGTGCCATCGACGCCCCAAGCCCGAACCACGACGCCCGCCCGGACGGCGTGCCGATCGACATGCTGGTGCTGCACTATACCGGCATGCGCACGGGGCCGGAGGCGATCGCGCGGCTGCGCGACCCCGCGGCCAAGGTCTCCTCCCACTACGTCGTGGAGGAGGACGGCGCGGTCTTCCGCCTGGTGGCGGAGGAGCACCGCGCCTTCCATGCCGGCATCTCCCACTGGCGCGGCCATGCGGGGCTGAACGCGCGCTCGATCGGGATCGAGATCGTCAACCCGGGCCATGAATGGGGCTACCGGGATTTCCCGGCGCTGCAGATGGCGGCGGTGTGCGACCTCTGCCTCGACATCCTCGCGCGCCATCCCATCCCGGCACGCAACGTGGTGGCGCACAGCGACATCGCCCCGGACCGCAAGCAGGACCCGGGCGAGTTGTTCGACTGGGAGGGCCTGGCGCGCAACGGCGTCGGGCTGTGGCCCGGGCCCGATCCCGCGCCGGCGGACGCGGATGCCATGCTGCCGCTGCTGCGCGAGATCGGCTACCGCGACGACCTCCCTCTGCCCGTGCTGATCACCGCCTTCCAGCGCCACTGGCTGCCCGGCCGCGCGGACGGCATCGCGGATGCTGCGACGCGCGCCCGCCTCGCCGCCGTCGCGGCCATGTGCGGCTAAACGGTGCCCGCGCGTCGCCGCCAGGCGGCGGCGCGGCCGTTTGCGAGGATGGCGGGTCGTGGCGGCCTGCAGCGGCGCCTGGCCGCCCGGCGGAACCGCACGGGGGTTCCCCCGGACAGGCCGCTGCCCAGGGTGCTGGCACCCTCAGCGCGTCCACCACGGCATCGGTCGCGGCCGCTCCTCGCGCCCATGGCGGATCGCGCGCATCGCATCGCCGCGATGGATGCCGATGTCGCGCAGCATCCGGTCGTCCATCTCGGCCACCAGGCGCGCCGCGCGGCGGCGTTCGACCGCATCGACCGCCGCCGCCCACAGGCGCGCGAGCAGGCCCGGGGCGTCGGCGGCGCA
>NZ_JACADQ010000267.1 GCF_016106015.1 Neoroseomonas rubea | reverse complement strand
GGGCGCGGCCGGCGCGGGCGCGGCCCATGCCTGGTCGCGCGCGGCGCGGCGACGATTGGCGAGGCGCGCATACCAGGCACGCCAGGGCGGGCCGCCGAGGGCAAGGCTGACTTCCGCCCCGTCCCGCCCGGCGGCGATGCTGGCCCGGAGCGGGCCGAGGCTCAGGCTCTTGCGCGGCATGGCGGTCCTCGCGGTGACGTTGCATTTTCGGAACATCGAGGGTCGGAGGTCAATCGCCGGGCAATGAGTCCCGCTTGTGGAACCCATCAGCAGGTTCCATTCGTGCGGGGAGGCGGGCCCGGATAGGGTGCCGCCCGCCGAGAACCGCCGGAACGCCGCACCATGAACGTGATGACCAAGGACCGCCCGATGCCCGGCGATGCGCGCCTCGCCCGGCGGCTCGCGAAGGAGACGCGCGGCGAGGTGCTGTTCGCCCCCGCCGATCGCGGCCGCTACGCGACCGACGCCTCCATCTACCAGATCGAGCCCCATGGCGTGCTCGTGCCCCGCACGATCGAGGACGTGCAGGCGGCGATGGCGATCTGCCGAGAGGAAGGCATCCCCGTCCTGCCGCGCGGCGGCGGCACGTCGCAGTGCGGGCAGACGGTCAACCGCGCGCTGGTGCTCGACTGCACGAAGCATCTGCGGGACGTGGTCGCGATCGACGCCGCCGCGGGCACGGCCCGCGTGCAGCCGGGCATCACGCTCGGCGCGGTGAACGACGCGCTCAAGTCCCATGGGCTGTTCTTCCCGGTCGATCCGTCGACCTGGCAGCGCTGCACCATCGGCGGCATGGCGGGGAACAATTCCTGCGGCTCGAAGTCGATCCGCTACGGGCTGATGGCGGACAACGTCACGGCGATCGATGCGCTGCTCGCCGATGGGTCGCGCTTCGCCTTCGGGGCGCTGCCCGACAATCTCGGGTCCGAGGTGCCCGCGCCCATCGCCGAGCTGATCCAGCGGCTGCGCGCGCTGGGGGCGCGGGAGGCGGAGGAGATCGCCGCGCGCTTCCCGAACCAGCTGCGCCGCGTCGGCGGCTACAACATCGAAAGCCTGACGCCGGCGGCACGAGCCGAAGGGCGCGGCAACCTTGCCCGGCTGCTGGTGGGCAGCGAGGGCACGCTCGCCTTCTCCGCCGCGCTCGACCTGAAACTCTGGCCGATCAAGCCGCGCAAGGCGCTGGGCATCTGCCAGTTCCCGACCTTCCGCGCGGCCATGGCGGCCTCCCAGCACCTGGTCTCGCTGGACCCGGAGGCGGTGGAGCTGGTGGACCGGACGATGATCGACCTCGGAAGGTCGATCCCGATCTACCGCGCCACCATCGACAGGATGGTGCAGGGCGAACCCGACAGCCTGCTGATCGTTGAGTTCCACGGGCAGGAGGACGCGCCGCTGCTGCGCGCGCTCGATCGGCTCGAGGAGATGATGGCCGACCTCGGCTACCCGGATGCCGTGGTGCGCGCGACCGATGCCGGCTTCCAGGCCGCGATCGCCGAGGTGCGGGAAGCGGGGCTCAACATCATGATGTCGATGAAGGGGGACGGGAAGCCTGTCTCCTTCATCGAGGATTGCGCGGTCGCCCTGCCCGACCTCGCCGACTACACCGAACGGCTGAACGACGTGTTTGCGAAGCACGGCACCAAGGGCACCTGGTACGCCCATGCCTCGGTGGGCTGCCTGCATGTCCGCCCCGTGCTGAACATGAAGGACGGCGAGGACGTGCGGAAGATGCGCGCCATCGCCGAGGAATGCTTCGCCCTGGTGCGCGAGTACAAGGGCAGCCATTCGGGCGAACACGGCGACGGCATCGTCCGCTCCGAGTTCAACGAGCCGATGTTCGGCTCCCGCATCGCCCGCGCCTTCGAGGAGGTGAAGGACAGTTTCGACCCCGACGCGCTGCTCAACCCCGGCCGCGTCGTCCGCCCCCCGCGCATGGATGACCGCAGCCTGTTCCGCTACGCGCCCGGCTACGCGGCGGATGCGAAGGTCACGCCCGTGCTCGACTGGTCGGAGCATCCGGGCCCGCTCGGCGGCCTGCTCGGCGCCGTCGAGATGTGCAACAACAACGGCACCTGCCGGAAGTTCGACGCCAACGTCATGTGCCCGTCCTTCCGCGCGACGCGGGACGAACGGCACCTGACGCGCGGGCGGGCGAACACGCTGCGGCTCGCGCTCACCGGGCAACTCGGCCCCGATGCGCTGGCCTCGGAGGAGGTCGCGGCGGCGATGGAACTCTGCGTCTCCTGCAAGGGCTGCAAGCGCGAATGCCCCACCGGCGTCGACATGGCGCGGATGAAGATCGAGGTGCTGGCCGCGCGCGCGTCGAAGCACGGCATCGGCTGGCGCGAACGCATCATCGCGACCATGCCGCGCTGGGCGCGCTTCGCCTCGCTGCTGCCGCCGCTCGCCAATGCGCGGGACAATGTCCCGGGGCTCGCCGCGCTGTCCGAGCGGCTGCTCGGGCTTGCGGCCGAACGGTCGCTGCCGCGCTTTGTCTGGGGTGCCTTCCACGATGCGGAACTCCGCGCGCCGGATGGCCGCGACGGCGAGGTCATCCTGCTGCCCGACGCCTTCAACCGCTACTTCGAGCCGGAGAACCTCCGCGCCGCCATCCGCGTGCTGCGGGCCGCGGGCTACGACCCGGCGGTGGCGCGCCCGGCGCGCGGGATGCGCCCGCTCGATGAGGGCCGCACGCGGCTCGCAGCGGGCCTTGTGGAACAGGCACGGGCGGAGGCGCGGCGCACCGTCGAGGTGCTCTCCGCCTGGACCAGCCCCGTCATCGGCATCGAGCCGTCCAGCCTGACCACGCTGCGCGACGAGTTCCTCGCGCTGCTGCCGGGCGAGCCCACCCGCGCGCTCGCCGCCCGCGCCTTCCTGCTCGCCGAGTTCCTCGAGCGCGAGACGGCCACGCTGCCGCTGAAGCCCATCGAGGGCGAGGCGCATATCCACGGCCACTGCCACCAGAAGGCCTTCGGCGCCTTCCCACCGGCGGTCGCACTTCTCAAGCGCATCCCGGGGCTGAAGGTCTCGCCCATTGCGTCGTCCTGCTGCGGCATGGCGGGCGCCTTCGGCTACCAGGCGGAAACGCTGGCGGCGTCGAAGGCGATGGGCGAGCTCGCTCTGCTGCCCGCGGTGCGCGCGGCCGCACCCGCGTCCTTCATCGTCGCCGATGGCACCTCCTGCCGCCACCAGATCGGCGACCTCGCGGGGCGGGAGGCGCTGCATTCCGTCCGCCTGCTGGAGCGCGCCCTCGCATGAACGACATCCTCGCCTTCTGGTTCGCCGACGGTCCCGACACCTTCCGCGAAGCCTGGTTCAAGCGCGACGAGGCCTTCGACGCCGAGATCGCCGCGCGCTTCGGCGCCATGATCGACCCGGCGCGGGACGGCGCCTTCGATGGCTGGATGGACAGCGCGGAGGGCGCGCTCGCGCTCGCGATCCTGCTCGACCAGTTCCCGCGCAACACGCGGCGCGGCAGCGCGGAGGCCTTCGCCTGCGACGCCCGCGCGCTTGACCTCGCGCGGCAGGCGGTGCTGGCGCGGCAACTCGACCTGGCGCTGCCGACGACGCAGCGCATCTTCCTCTACCTTCCCTTCGAGCATTCGGAAGCGATGGCCGACCAGGACATCGCGGTCGCGCTGTTCGAGGGGCTGCGCGACGACCCGCGGCACGCGAAGCCGGGCGGGACGATCGACTATGCGTGGCGGCACCGCGCTGTGATCGGGCGCTTCGGCCGCTTTCCCCACCGCAACGCAGCGCTCGGCCGGGCGAGCACGGCGGCGGAGGAAGCCTGGCTCGCGGCCGGCGGGGGTTTCTGAGTCCGAAGCGTTTCACAGGCGGGGCGCGCGGATTTCGCCAAGGTGTGGCGATCCACACATACGGAATCGTGAGTCCCGCCCATGACCGTCCCCGCCGTCACCTTCCACGAATACGCCGCCATCTGCGCGGGCATCTACAACGCCGCCGCTTCCTGCGTGGCGGGCTTCAGCCGGCACTCGCCGCTCGACCAGCGGCTCTCGGGCTTCCAGGGCGCGGTCTATCGCCGCGCCACGGGCGGCAGCTTCGAATGGGTCGTGGCGGTGGCCGGCACCCAGCCGACCGACACGGGCGGCGCGGACGTCATCGCGGATGCCGGCTTCGGCGGCCCGGCCCCCGGCCTGCTCCACCCCGTGCTCGCGGTGGTGGCGGCGGCGGGCAGCGCGCTGCTGTGGCACCAGATCTCCTGCGCCGAGGACATGGTACGCGGCGCGCAGGCGGCGATGGGCCGCCAGGGGCGGCTGACCATCACCGGCCATTCCCTCGGCGGCGGCATTTCCCAGATCGTCTCGGCGCGGATGGGCATCCCGGCCGTCGCCATCTCGGCCCCGGCCGTGACCGCGGTGCCGACGGTGCGGTCCAGCTGGGAACGCACCCGCTCCCCCATCACCTGCCTCAAGGTCCGCAACGACCCGATCAATGCGACCGGCGTGGTGGGCAACCTGCTCGGCCGCGTCGTACCGCTCGACAGCCCGCGGACGGGCGGGGCCGCGCATTCGATCGACCAGACGCTGGCGGAGCTGGCGCCGTCGGGCCCCTTCAGCGGGCTCGGCGCGCGGGATCCCTTCGCTGCCTGAGGGCAGCCCCCGCGGCGGACATCACGCGTTTGTGAGACACTTTTTGTGCAGCTGGTCGCCCGGGCCCTTGCGAAAGGGCCGGGGGCGGCCAGGTCCGCGTTGCACGAAAGCCACACTTGCCGATTTCGATGGCAAGGCTTTGTTAGCGTCACCATGCTATTGTTGCATCGCACAAAATAGTTCCCTATTTGTGCCCACAAGACCTTCGGCGACGGAGGCATCGGGATGGACAGGCCCCGCACGCACGGCCCCGCAAGGAGGTTCCGATGTCGCGTCGCCTCTCCCGCCGCCTGTTCCTCGCCGCCGGCCTCGCCGCGCCCGCCCTGATCCAGGCCCGAACCGCCCGTGCCGCCGAGGAGGTGGATGTGGAACTGGTCCTCGCCGTGGACGTCTCCCGCTCCGTGGATGCGGAGGAGATGGAGATGCAGATGCAGGGCTATGCCTCGGCCTTCCGTGATCCGCGCCTGGCGGAAGGGATCGCCGGCGGACCGCTCGGGGCCATCGCTGTCACGCTCTTCGTCTGGTCCGACTGGAACCTGCAGCAGACGCTGGTCCCCTGGACGCGACTCGACGGGGCGGCCTCCTGCGAGCGCTTCGCGGCCGCGCTCGATGGCGCCTCGCGGGAGACCTACCTCTACACCTCGATCTCCGGCGCCATGGACTACGCCGCGCGGCAGTTCGGCCGGCGCTACCAGGGGCTGCGCAAGGTCGTCGACATCTCCGGCGACGGGGTCAACAATTCCGGCCGGCCCGTCGCCGATGCGCGCGCGGATGCGCTGGGCCAGGGCATCGTGCTGAACGGCCTCGCGGTGCTCGACCGCTCCCCCCAGCCCTCCGCGCTGCTCGCCGGCATCCCGCCGGTCGACGAATACTACCGGGACGAGGTGATCGGCGGCCCCGGCGCCTTCCTGATGGTGGCCGAGGGCTACGAGGCCTTCGCCGGCGCGGTACGCCGCAAGATCATCCGCGAGATCGCCGCCGTGCCCCAGCCCGGCCCGCTGGTGGAACGCGCCTTCGCCTGACGTGGCCTCATCGCGCCGCGCGGGGCTTGCGCGCGCCGGCGGGGGCGCCATACCGGCGGGATGACCGAGACCATCGCGATCCTGGGCGCCGGCCTGGCCGGACTTGCCGCCGCCCGCCACCTGGCCGCGCGCGGCGTTCCCGTGCGCCTGTTCGACAAGGGCCGCGCGCCGGGCGGCAGGCTTGCCACGCGGCGGGCCGACCATGCCGGGCGCCGACTGCAGTTCGACCACGGGGCGCAGTATCTCCGCGCCGCCGGCCCCGGCTTCGCCGCG
>NZ_JACADQ010000266.1 GCF_016106015.1 Neoroseomonas rubea | reverse complement strand
GCGCGGCGACGGTCGGCATCACCGCGGTGGCACTGGTCGCGGCGCGGGAGAGGGCCGGGGCGCAGGCCGGGCTGGTCTGGGTGCGCGTGACGGCCGGCTTCGCGCTGGCGCAGGCGGCGACGGGCTTCGCGATGGCGGCGCTGTTCGGCGCCACGGGCGAAAGCCATGCGGCGATCTTCGCGGCGGGGGCGGTGCTGTCGGTCGGCGCCCTGGGCCTGGGGCTGGCGGATCGGCGCGCGGGGTAGCGCCGCGCCGTCCGATCAACCGACAACGGATCGAGGCGTCAGCCGCGATCCGGGAGCGCAAAGCGCGACCGCGCCCAGACCATTCGCCGCGCCCGGCGCGCAAGTGCACGGCGCGAAAGCCAAGCGGCCGGACGGCCGCGCCGGCGATTGAGGCAAACCAAGATTCCGCTGGCGATTGAGGCAGTAAACGGCTCCTCACCGCAGGCGCCACACCTCCACCGGCCCGCGTTCCTCCCACACGACGGCGGCGAGGTCGTAGTGCTCGGCGAGCGCTTCCTCGATCATCGCGGCGATGCGCGGGCGCATGTTCGGCCACCAGCCGCGATCGATCACGATCGCCTGCGGGGTGGAGGCGAGGATGCGCCCCACCTCCTCATGCGGGTCGATGCCCGTCACGCGCCAATAGGGGCCGGTCAACTGCGCGGGGAAGGCGTAGCGCGTCGCCAGCCCCGCCTGCGCCAGCACGTAAAGCGTCGGATGGTAGTTCACGACCCAGATGCGGTCGCCCGGGTCGATCTCCCGCTTCAGCGCCGCGGCCACTTCGCGCACCGGGTCGGGGCCGGTCAGCCCGATCGTGCCGTACAGGCGCGGCACGGTCGAGGACCGCCAGGCATCGAGCGCGACGCCGCCGACGATCAGCGCGAAGGCTGCCACCACCAGCCCCGGCCGGGCCGCGCGCGCCAGCCGCCGCGCGCCGAGGGCGGCGAGCAGGCTGAGCGGCGGCAGCCAGAGCAGGAAGTAGTGCTGGTAGTACATGCCCGGCATGATCACCGCCGCCGTCGCCGCGGCGAACCACAGCACGCAGACCCGGCGCAGCAGCGCGACCGGCCCGCGCCGCACCCGCGGCCGGATCAGCGCCGCGGGCACCAGCGCGAAGGCCCAGAGCAGGATCATCGCGGCGATCAGCGTGTAGCGCCCGGCATCGACCACCGACACGCGCGCCCCCGCATAGCGCAGCGGCGCGGTGAAGGTGCCGGTGATGAAGGCGTCGAGCTCGCCTTTCAGCAGGTAGGCGAAGCCGAACAGCAGCGTCGGCGTCGCGCACAGCACGGCGTAGGCGACCGCGTAGGCCAGCACGCGCGGCCAGGGCAGCAGCCCGCGCCAGAAGGCCGGGCCGACCAGCAGCAGCCAGGCGAGGCAGCCCTCGAAGAAGGCGACCGGCTTAATCGCCAGCGCGAAGCCGATCATCAGCCCCATCGCGACGATCTTGAGGAAGGGCGGCGCCTCCCCTTCCTCCAGCGCCCGCCGCGCGGCGCGCAGGCCGAGCGCCATCGACCAGGTGGTCAGCGGCGTGAACAGGATTTCCGTGTTGGTCGCGAGCCCGCCGAGCAGCGTGGTGTGCGCGAGATAGAGCAGCCCCGCCGCGATGCCGAGCGCCGGCGGCGCCGTCGCGAAGCGGACGATGGCATAGAGCCCCCAGGCCGTCGCCCAGGTGCCGAGCACGCCGAGCAGGCGTGGCACCCAGATGCCTTCGCCCAGCAGCGCCATGATGGCGGCGAAGAGCGCCGGCGCGCCGACCGGGTGCATGTCCCACACCGCGACGAGCGGCCAGTTCCCGCGCAGCCATTCGCGGGCCTGGAGCATGTACAGCCCCTCATCGGTGTCGATCACCGCGGGGGCGAAGGAGAAGGCGCGCAGCAGCGCTGCCGCGAACAGCAGGAACAGCGGCACCGCCGCCCCGCGCAAGGCAGCGCGCAGTCGGGTGGGCGCGGCGGGCCGCAGGGCCAGGGCGGGCGCGGTCAGGGCGATGTCGGAGCTCATGCGCGGCGTTCAGGGGCAGGCGGTCGCACCTGCGCCCTCATCGTGTCAACCTGATGGTGGGCCGCGAAGGGGTCGGCGCGGACGGGCGCCGCGCCCGGAGCGTGGCCGGCGCCCGGGCCATGGACCGCACATGAACCGCGCGGCCCGGCACCGGCGCCGCGCCGGACATGCCCGGAGCAGACGGGTTCCAACCGTCCCTCGGGGGGTCTCCCGCACGCGGCTGGCGGAGCGGCCGTGCGAAGCGCCATCCCTCGCGCGGTCGGGGTCAGGCCCCCGGCCAGCGATCCTTCCAGCCGGCCGCGCGCTCGTAGCCCGCGGCGGCACGGTAGATCACCGCTTCCTCGAAGTACCGCCCGACCAGCTGGAGGGAGAGCGGCAGCCCTGCCTCGGCCGACAGGCCGCACATCAGGGTCAGGGCCGGGTGGCCCGTGACGTTGAAGGCGGTCCGCGCCTGGCGGGGATAGGTGACCTCGACCGCCTCCGGATCGTCGATCCGGCAGGCCGGGTCCATCGAGGACGCGGTCAGCAGCACGTCGCAGCCGGCGAAGGCCGCTTCCACCGCCGCGACCAGTTCCCGGCGGCGGCGCTGCGCCTGGACGTAGTCCTCGGCGCGCACGAACAGGCCGGGGGCGAGGCGCTTGCGCGTCAGGTTGGAATAGAGCTCGGGGCTCTCCCGCAGCCAGCGCCCATGGATGGCGCAGGATTCCGACATCAGGATCGCCCGGTTCACCCCGGCGAAGTCATTCAGCGAGGGCAGCGCGACGGTCTTCACCTTCGCCCCCTCCTTCGCCATCAGCTTCGCCGCGGCGTCGAGCGCGGCGGCGACCTCGGCCGTCGCCGGCTGGTCCGCCTCATGGAAGTGGCGGACATAGCCGATGGTCAGGCCCTTCAGCCCCTTGCCCAGCGCGCGGCGGTAGTTCTCCGCCTTCCGCGCGGCGCTGCCGGGGTCCTCCGGGTCGTGGCCCGCGATCGCGCCGAGCAGCAGCGCGTTGGAGGCGACGTCCTTCGTCATCGGCCCGACATGGTCGAGCGTGTAGGACAGCGGGAAGACGCCGCGGCGGGAGACGAGCCCGTAGGTCGCCTTCATGCCGACGATGCCGCAATGGCTCGCCGGGTGGCGGACCGAGCCGCCCGTGTCGGTGCCGAGCGCCGCCGGCAGGATGCCCGCGCCCACGGCCGAGCCGGAGCCGGAGGAGGAGCCGCCCGGATGATGCGCCCGGTTCCAGGGGTTGCGCGCCGGCGGGAAGGGCAGGTCGAAGGCCGGCCCGCCGATGGCGAATTCATGCGTGGCGAGCTTGGCGGGGAAGACCGCGCCCGCCGCGCGCAGCTGCGCCACCACCGCCGCATCGGCCTGCTTCATGTTGTCGAGCAGGTGCCGCGAGTGGCAGGTGGTCGGGTGGCCCTTGATGTCGATGATGTCCTTGAGCCCCACCGGCAGCCCGTCGATGGCGCTGCGCGGGCCGGACCGGGCGATGCGGCGGGTGGCCTTCCGCGCGTCCTCCCGCGCTTCCTCCCACAGCGGGCGGACCGAGGTGTTCAGCGTGGGTTCCAACGCGTCGAAGCGCGCCTTGAGCGTGTCGAGATACTCGAGCGGCGAGAGGCGCTTGCGGGCGATGGCGGCCGAGGCCTCGGCCAGCGTCATGGGCGCGCTCATGCGCGGCTGCCCTTGCCCGCGGGCACGACGAACGCGGGCATGGGTTCGGCCACCTCATCCGCCGGGCGCGGGAAGGCGGTGGCGAGCTTCCTCGCATGCGCGATCGCCTCGGCGATCTCGGCCTCCCGGCCTGCCCAGGCCTTCCCCAGCCCCGCGGCGCGGGCCAGCGCTTCGTCGTCGGTCATGCACGGCATCCCCTGCTTCGCGCGGGCAGCCTGCCCCAGGCGCGGCCTGACAGGAAGGTGGCGGGAGGGACGAAAAAAAACGGGCGGTGCCGTCGCTGGCACCGCCCGAGTTCGCCGCCCGACATTCGGGGCGGATGCGACGGGAGGGAGAACCCGTGCAACTCAGGAAGACAGGAGTGCGCATGCACCCACGGACGGATCATGCGCCCGCCCTGGTTGCCGGAGGGTTGATGCGACAGGCGGAAATTCGCGTCCCCGGCCGAACGGCGCGGAATTTCCGCGCCCCGGATTCCAGGGTAGGAGTCGCGCCATGACGCACACGCCGAACCTGCCGCTCGCCGGGCTCAAGATCGTCGAGCTCGGCCACTACATCGCCGCCCCCTTCGCCACCCGCCTGCTCGCGGATCTCGGCGCGGAGGTGGTGAAGGTGGAACCGCCGGACGGCGACCCGGTGCGCGGCTGGGGGTCGAGCGTCGAGGGCAATGCCGTCTGGTTCAGCGTGCATGGGCGCAACAAGCTCAGCGTCACGCTCGACCTCAAGAAGCCGGCGGATCGCGAGAAGCTGATGGCGCTGCTCAGGCGCGCCGACGCGCTGGTGGAGAATTTCCGCGCCGGCTACCTCGAGCGCATCGGCCTCGGGCCGGACGTGCTGCACCAAGCGAATCCGCGGCTGATCATCGGCCGCATCTCCGGCTACGGGCAGGGCGGGCCCTATCGCGACAAGCCCGCCTTCGGCGCGATCGGGGAGGCGATGGGCGGCCTGCGCCACCTGACGGCCAATCCCGGCCAGACGGAGTACCCGCCGCCGCGCTGCGGCGTTTCCATCAGCGACGACCTGGCCGGCATGTACTGCGCCATGGCCGTCGTCGCCGCCTGCTGGCAGGTGAAGGGCGACCAGGCGGCCAAGGGGCGCGTCGTCGATGTGGACCTGGTCAGCAGCGTGTTCTCCCTGATGGAGGGGATGCTGCCGGAATACGGGCTGTTCGGCTGGGTGCGGCAGCCGCAGGGTGCGGCGATCAAGACCGCCGCACCCACCAACACCTATCCTTGCGCGGATGGGAAATGGCTCTGCGTCGCCGGCAATTCCGACCTGATCTTCAAGCGGCTGATGGAGGCGATCGGCCGGCCGGAGATGGCCGCCGACCCGCGCTTTTCCACCAATGGCGGGCGCTGCGATAACGTGGCCGAGCTCGACGCCGCCATCGCCGCCTGGACGCGCACCAGGCCGGCGGCCGAGGCGGAGGCGATCCTGGAAGGCGCGGATGTCCCCTGCTCGCGCCTGTTCGACATGGCCGATTGCGCCAACGACCCCCATTTCCGCGAGCGCGGCTGGGTGATGGAGGTCGCCGACCCGCTGCTGGGCACGGTGCTGCACCCCGCCGCCCCCTTCCGCTTCGACGGGGTTTCGCCGCGGGAGATGGTGCGCTGGCCCGGCCCCGCGGCCGGCGCGCACAACGACATGGTCTTCGCCGCGGCGGAGCGCGGCGAGGCCGCGCCGCTGACGCCCTGACCCCGCCCAGGCCCGCTTCCAGGAGAGACGATCCATGACCACCACCGACGTCGCCGCGCGCGCGGCATCCGGCGCGCGCTTCTGGGCGCTCGCCCTGCTCGGCTCCGCCATCCTCGCCGCCTCGGCGCAGGTCAGCCTGCCCATGTGGCCGGTGCCGGCGACGCTGCAGACGCTCGCCGTGCTGCTGCTGGGCGCGCTCGGCGGGCCGCGCCTCGGCGCGGCGAGCGTCGCGCTCTACCTCACCCAGGGCGCGATGGGCCTGCCGGTCTTCGCAAACGGGACGGGCGGGATCGCCGTGCTGGCTGGCCCGACCGCGGGCTACCTGCTCGGCTTCCTGCCCGCGGCCTGGCTCGCCGGCTTCGCCGGGCGGGGCCTCGCGCGGCAGGCCCTGGTGCTGGCGGCCGCGCACCTGCTGCTCTTCGTGCCGGGCGTCGCCTGGCTCGCCGGCTTCGTGGGCTGGGAGCGCGCGGCCCATGCCGGCTTCCTGCTGTTCCTGCCCGGCACGCTGGTGAAGACCGCGCTGGCGCTCGCGCTGCTGCGCGCCGCGCGCAGGGGCTGACGGC
>NZ_JACADQ010000265.1 GCF_016106015.1 Neoroseomonas rubea | reverse complement strand
CGGCCAGCGCGCGCGCGCCGCGCGCGACCGCGACGCCGGCGGCCTCGAGCCGCGCGGCCATGGCATCGAGCGCGGCCGCATCCGCGACTTCCCATCCGAAGGCGCCGAGCCCGTCCTGCGCATCCGCGCTGACGATCACGCGCTGGCGCCGGTCGTCCATGCGGAAGGCGAGTTCCGCCTGCCCGCGCTCGGCCAGCATCAGGCCGAGCATGCGCGGGCCGAAGCCGGCCCAATCCTCGAGGCTGCTCGCGCGGAGTTCGAGATAGCCGAGCGCGGTGATGGCCATGGTGCGTTTCCCCCTGCCCGCCCATACTCGGGCCAAGGCGGTCATGCGCCAGAGACTAGGGAGAAGACGCCATGCGTTCAAACCTGATGGCGGGCGCGCTCGCGCTGCTGCTGACCCCGGCTGCCGCCCTCGCCCAGGCCTGGGCGCCGGACCGGCCGCTCACCATCGTCAACCCCTACGCCGCCGGCAGCACGACCGATGCGCTGGCGCGCGCGCTCGCCGCCGGCATGGCGCCGCGGCTTAGCCAGCCCGTAGTGGTCGCGAACCGCGACGGTGCGGCGGGCGGGATCGGCACGGCGCAGGTGGCGCGCGCCGCACCGGACGGGCTGACGCTGCTCTTCGCCCCGGCCGTTGTGCTGTCCGTCCTGCCCGCGCGCGGGGACCCCGGCTACGCGGCCGATGCGCTGGTGCCGATCTGCCAAGCTTTCGAGAACGCCATGGCAATCGCGGTGCGGCCGGAAAGCCCCTTCGCGACGCTCACGGACCTGGTCGCCGCCGCGCGGGCGCGGCCGGGCGGGCTCAGCTACGGGCACCAGGGCGTCGCCTCCATCCCGCATCTCGCCGCGCTGGAACTGGCCGAAGCGGCGCGGCTGCAGTTGCAGGACGTGCCCTATCGCGGGGAGCCCGCGGTGCTGGTGGACCTGCGCGCCGGGCGCGTGGATTTCGCCGTGACGGTGATGGGCTCGCTCTCGGGCCAGGGGCTGCGCGTGCTCGGCGTGTTTGCCCCCGCGCGGCATCCGATGCTGCCCGATGTGCCGACGGTGGCGGAACAGGGCTTCGACGTCGCGCCCACCAGCTTCGGCGGGTTGTTCGCGCCGGCGGGCACGCCGGCGCCGGCGCGCGCGGCGCTGGAAGCCGCCTGCATCGCCGCGGCGCGGGAGGAAGGCTATCGCAGCGTCGCCGCGCGCATGTTCCAGCCCGCCACGCCGGAAGCCGATGCCGCGACGCTCGCCGCGCGGCTCGCACGCGACATCGCCGACAAGCGCCGCCTGCTCGCCACGATCGGCCAGGCGCGCTGAGACCGACACGCCAGGGAGATACCTCGATGCGCCGCGCCCTTCTGCTTCTCGCCTTGCTCGCGCCGCTGCCGGCCGCGGCCTTCCCTGACCGACCGGTCACCATCATCAACCCCTATGCGACCGGCAGCAGCACGGATGCGGCGGCGCGCGCGCTGGCCGATTCCTTCACGCGCGACCTCGGGCAGAACGTCGTCGTCACCTCCCAGTCCGGCGCGTCCGGCGTGGTGGGCATGCGCGCGCTGACGGCGGCGGCGGCGGACGGCCACACGCTGGCCTATTCGCCGCTGGTGCCGCTCGCCTTCCAGCCGCACCTGGTGCGCAACACCGGGCTCGGGCCGGATGCGGTCGCGCCGGTCTGCAACGTGACGGAGAACATCCTCGGCATCATGGTGAAGGCGGACAGCCCCTGGCGGAACCTGGCCGACCTCGTTGCGGCGGCCCGGCAGCGGCCGCTCACCTACGGTTCGCCGGGGCCGAATTCCGCGCCCTTCCTCGGCGTGCACCGCGTGCAGTCGGCCGCCGGCGGGCAGTTCACCCATGTGCCCTTCCGCGGCGACGGCGCGTCGCTGACGGAGGTGATCGCCGGGCGGCTCGACTTCGCGGCGATCGTCGTCGCCTCCGGCGTGCCCATGGCGCGGTCGGGGCAGACGCGGCTCATCGCCGTCTTCTCGGAAGGCCGCCACCCCGCCTTCCCGGATGTGCCGACGGCGCGCGAGCAAGGGATCGACGCGCTGCAGCCTTCCTATGCCGGGCTGTTCGCGCCGCGCGGCACGCCGGAACCGGTGCTCGCGCGGCTGGAATCGGCCTGCCGCGCGGCCATGGAGACCGAGGGCTTCCGCCGCTTCGCCGACAATTGGGGCGCGGTGGCGAGTTTCCGCGGCCGGGCCGAATTGCAGCGGCTGCTGGCCGCCGAATACGAGGCGACGGGCGCGGCGTTCCGCGCGCTCGGCGTCACGCCGGAATGATCGCGGGCGCCGTCACGTGAGGAAGGCGCCGCCATTCACATGGAGGGTCTGGCCCGTCACGTAGCCGCCTTCCGGCCCGGCCAGCATGCGCACCACCGCGGCGATCTCCTCCACGCTCGCCTTGCGACCGAGCGGGATGCCCGCTTCCCGGCCAAGCCCAGCCGGCATCGGCCCCGCGCTCGCGCCGCGCTGCGTGTCGACCGCGCCGGGGGCCACGCAATTCGCGCGGATGCCCTGCGGCGCGAGTTCCACCGCGAGCGCGCGCATCAGCCCCTCGAGCCCCGCCTTGGAGGCCGAGACATGCGCGCGGTTCGGCGTGCCCACATGCGTCGAGATGCCCGACAGCGCGATGATGGATCCGCCGCCGCGCGCGGCCATCTGCGGCGCGAAGGCGCGCGCGAGCAGGAAGGCGCCGTCGAGCGCGACGGACAGGATCTCCCGCCACTCGGCGTAGGAGATGTCCGTGAAGGCGGTCTGCCGCCGCAGCCCCGCATTGCACACCAGGATGTCCGCGCCGCCGAAGGCGCGCGCGGCTTCGGCGGCGAGGCGCGCCACCTCATCCTCCCGCGCCACGTCGGCACGTGCCGCGATGGCCTGCCCGCCGGCGGCACGGATCTCGTCGGCCACCGCCTCGATCGCCGCGGCGTCCGAGCGGCCGTTCACCACCACCGCCGCGCCATCCCGCGCGAGGGAGAGCGCGATCGCGCGCCCGATGTTCTTCCCCGCGCCCGTGACGATCGCGACCTTGCCTGCGAGTTCCCCGCCCATCGATGCCTCCATCCGTCCGCCGCGCCGTAGCACGCGGCGCGTCAGGCGCGCAGGGGGATGACCTTGTCGAAGCGGCAGGTCACGGCTTCGCCTTCCGCATGCGCCGGCAGCGCCGCGGCGACGACCACGAAGAGCATGCCCGCTGCCGTTTCGATTTCGTATTCCCGCGTCTGGCCGAGGAAGGCGGCGCGCTGAATGCGGCCGGGCAGGCCTTCCCCCGCGCCGGCCGGCAGCACGCGGATCGATTCCGGCCGTACGGCGAGGCTGGCAGGACCAGGGGGATGCGCGCGCAGCAGCGTCGCCATCTCGACGCCGCCCAGCGCGATGCGGCCCGGCCCGCCGGGGGCGGCAAGGACCTCCCCCGCGATCACATTCGCCTCCCCCATGAAGTCGGCGATGAAGGCGTCGGCTGGGTCCTCGTACAGTTCCGTCGGCGTGCCCTTCTGCGCGATGCGGCCATCCTTCATCACCACCACCAGGTCGGAGACGGCGAGCGCTTCCTGCTGGTCGTGCGTGACATACACGACGGACAGGCCGAGCCGCTTCTGCAGGTCGCGGATATCCTCCCGCACGCGGCGGCGCAGGCGGGCGTCGAGGTTGGACAGCGGCTCGTCGAAGAGCAGCACCTTGGGCCGCAGCACGAGCGCGCGCGCGACCGCCACCCGCTGCTGCTGCCCGCCGGAGAGTTCCGCCGGCAGCCGCGCGCCGAGCCCTTCGAGGCCCAGCGTCTTCAGCATCGCAGTCGCCTCGACCTCCGCCGCCTGGCGGCGCTGGCCGCCGACGACGAGGCCATAGGCGACGTTCTCCAGCACGTTCATGTGCGGAAACAGCGCGTAGGACTGGAACACCATGGCAATGCGGCGTTCCGCGGCGGCGAGGTGCGAGACATCGCGCCCCTCGATCTCGATCCGTCCCTCGGTCGGCAGTTCGAGCCCCGCGACCAGGCGCAGCGTCGTCGTCTTGCCGCAGCCCGATGGCCCGAGCAGCGTGACGAGCGCGCCCTGCGGCAGGTCGAAGGAGACCTCGTTCACCGCGCGCACGGTGCCGAAGGCTTTCGTCACCCGCTCGAAGCGGATCGCGGTGCCGTCCATGATCACGCTCCTGCCCTGACGGGTGCCGCGCGCCGGCCGATCTGCGCGCGCCCGACCACGCGCTCGATGCCGAGCACGACGGCCAGCATCACCGCGATCAGCACCGTCGAATAGGCGATGGCGAGCGCCATCTCCCCCGCCTCAACCCGCCCGACGATGTAGACGGTGGCGAGGTTGTGCCGTGCGGAGACCAGGAAGATCACCGCCGAGACCGCCGTCATGGCATGCACGAAGGCATAGGCGAGGGACGCGACGATCGCCGGGCGCAGCAGCGGCAGGATGACGTGGCGCAGCGTCTGCAGCGCGCCCGCGCCCATGGTGGCCGAAGCCTCGTCCAGCGAACGGTCGATCTGCGCGAGTGCGGCAATGCCCCCGCGCACGCCGACGGGCAGGTTCCGGAACACGAAGCACAGGATCAGGATCGTCGCCGTGCCGGTCAGTTCGATCGGCGGCTCGTTGAAGGCCATGATGTAGGATACGCCGACGACGGTGCCCGGGATGGCGAAGGACAGCATGGCCATGAATTCCAGCGTGCCGCGCCCGGGGAAGGATTGCCGCGCGATCAGCCAGGCGAGCAGGATGCCGAGCCCCGCGGTCAGCGGTGCGGAGATCGCCGCGACCTCGATGGTGGTGAACAGGCTGTCCCAGGCCGAGCCGCGGAAGGCCGGGCCGTCCTGCCATTCCACCTCGAAGCCCGTCAGGATGTGGCGCCAGGTGAAGGACATGTCGCCGCGGCCGATATCGTGCACGAAGCCGCCCACCAGGATGATGCCGTAGACCGCGGCGGTGAAGATCATCCACGGCCAGGCGATCGCGCCGCAGGCGAATTTCAGACCGCGCGGCAGGGGCGACGGCACGCCGGAATCCCCCTTGCCCGTCACCGTCGTGTAGCGCCGCCGACCCAGCCACAGCGTCTGCAGGAAGAAGGCGCCGAGGGTGAGTGCGAGCAGCAGCAGAGCGAGTGCCGCCGCCCGCCCCGGATCGTGCCGCGCGCCGGCGATGGCGAAGAAGATGCGCGTCGACAGCACGTCGAAATCCCCGCCGAGCACCAGCGGGTTGCCGAAATCCGCCAGGCTCTCGACGAAGCCGAGCAGCAGGCAGGCGGCAATGGCCGGACGCAGCAGCGGCCAGGTCACGGTGCGGAAGACGGTGAAGCGCCGCGCCCCCATGGTCGATGCCGCTTCCTCGAGGCTCGGCCCTATCGCGCGCACCGCCCCTTCCAGAAGCACGAAGGCGATCGGCGCCTGGGACAGCACCTGCGCCAGCAGCACGCCCGGCAGCCCGTAGATCCAACGGCTGCGGGGGATGTCGAACCATTCCCACATCGCGTTCGTCACGAGCCCGGTCCGCCCGAACAGCACGATCAGCGCGAGGGAGACGACGAAGGGCGGCGTGATCAGCGGCAGCAGCGTCATCGCCCGGAAGGCCGGCTGCGCGCGTACCCCACCCCGCGCGGCCAACAGCGCGAAGGCCAGACCGATCAGGGTCGAGATCACCGCCGTCAGCACCGCGAGCAGCAGCGTGTTCCACACCACGCCGCAGCCCTGGTGGGTGGCGAGGCAGGCGAGGCTCCAGGCCTCCGGCGCGGCGAGGCGCGTCGCGAGCGCGCCCGGCGCGAAGCGTCCCTCCGCGATCGCCGCGGCGGAGAGGATGGTCGCGAGCGGCAGGAAGACGAACAGCAGCAGCAGTGCGCCGCAGCCGATGACGAGCAGCGCGATGAAGGCATCCCCGCCGAAGCGCCCGCGCAGCGCGAGCCCCGCCGCGACGAGCCCGACGCCGGCGGCCAGCACCAACGCCCCGCCCCAGCCGAGCGCCGCCTGCGGCCCCGCCGC
>NZ_JACADQ010000264.1 GCF_016106015.1 Neoroseomonas rubea | reverse complement strand
GAGCCGGCCTCCCAGATTCAGGCGCGACTGGAGTTCAGGCGTGTGCTCTTCCGACCCTCCTCCGCGCCCGGGCGCGGAGGATGTCGCGCTGCGCCGCGCGCTGGCCGAGGCGGGGGAGGCCGCGCCCGTGCTGGACCGGACTTGGCTGGTCGCGGCGCGGGAGGATGGCGATCCGGCCGCCTGGGCCGCGCTGCGGGCGCGCATCGCGGCAATGGAGGTGCCGGTCTTCCCGCTGCTCGGCCGGGACCTGCTGGCGGAAGGCGTTCCGGCGGGCCCGGCCATGGGGCGGCTGCTGGGCGCGCTGCGCGACTCCTGGCTCGCGGGCGGCTGCGTCGCGACGCGGGAGGAGCTGCGGGCGGAGGCGCGGCGGCGATTCGTGAGCGGGATGCCGGACTGACCGCGGATGCGCGGAGGAGCGGGGGCAATGCGGGCGCCTGGCACGCCCATGCGACACCGCTCCGCCGCGGCGTGCCCTGCCGATGACCGGTGCCGCGCCCTTCGGGCCGATCGGCGACGAGGCCGCACTCGGGGGATGAGTGGGGGATCCGGCCCCGCCGCCTTCACCGGAACGAAACAAGAACTAGCACATCCTGAACGCGCCCGGCAAGGGCCGCCCGATGACATGATCGGGACGGTGCCGGCCGGAGGATTCGCGGCCTGCGATGCCCTGCCAGGGTCGCGCGCCGGGTCCTGGCGGGTGCAGGGGACACGGTCCCCTGCCGGGGGAGTGCGAGGGGGCGGCGCCCCCTCGCATGGCTACCGCGCGGACACGGTCCCTTGCCGGGGGAACGCGTGGGGGCGGCGCCCCCTCGCATTCCGTCCGTCCCTGTTCTGGCCTATCCCCTTCCCCGCATGACCTCCTCCGTTCTTCTTCGCCGCCTCTGGCGCGGCTATGTCGCCTGGCATCGCCGTGGCATCGCGATCGCGCTGCTCTGCACGCTCGGCGTCGCGGGCATGACGGCGCTGTATCCGGTGGTGATCCAGCAGGCCTTCGACCGCTTCACCTCGGGCCAGCATGACGGGCTGTGGCTGGTGCCGATCGTCGTGGTGGTCGTGACCGCGCTGAAGGCCGCCGCGCAGTTCGGCCAGGCGGTGGCGATCCAGGCCGTGGTGCTGCGGGTGATCGAGGCGCTGCAATCGGATCTGTTCCGCGCACTGACGCGGGCGGATCTCGCGATGGTGGCGCGGGAGGCGCCGGCGCGCCATGCCGCGCGCTTCACGACCGATGCCTCGCTGATCCGCGAGGCCCTGACCAAGTCGATCAACGCCGTCGCCGATGCGCTGACCGTGGTCGGCCTGGCCGCGTCGATGGTCTGGCTCGACTGGCAGATGTCGCTGGTCGCGGCGCTGCTCTATCCGCTCGCGATCCTGCCCATCCTCAAGCTCGGCAAGCGGATCCGCCGGGCTTCGGGCGGGATGCAGGAACGGGTGGGCGAAGCCGCGGCGGCGCTGACGGAATCCTTCGGCGCCGCGCGGGTGGTGCGCGCCTATCGGCTGGAGGCGGCGGAGGAAGCCCGCGCGGCACGGCTCTTCGCCCGGCTGCGGGAGAGCCTGTACGGCATCGCGCGCACGCGCGCCTCCCTCGACCCGATGCTCGAGGTGCTGGGCGGGCTCGCCGTCGCGGCGGTCATCGCCTTCGTCGGCTGGCGGGTGTCGTCGGGCGCGGGGACGCTGGGCGAATTCACCGGCTTCGTCGCCGCGCTGCTGATCGCCTCCCGCCCCGTGCGCGCGCTGGGGTCGCTGAACGCGGCGATGCAGGAGGGCTTCGCCGGGCTCTCGCGCGTCTTCGGCGTGATGGACGCCGATCGCCGCGTGGTGGACGCGCCCGGCGCGGCCGCGCTGCCGGCGGGGCATGGGCGCGTGGAGTTCGCCGGCGTCGGCTTCACCTATGAGGGCGTGCCGGATGCGGCGCTGGCGGGCCTGTCCTTCGTCGCCGAGCCCGGGCAGACGGTCGCGCTGGTCGGGCCGTCGGGCGCGGGGAAATCCACCGCCATCGCGCTGGTGCCCCGGCTGTACGACGCGACCGAGGGCGCGGTGCTGGTCGATGGCGTGGACACGCGCGCGGCCTCGCTCGCCAGCCTGCGCGACGCCATCGCCTATGTGGGGCAGGAGGCGGTGATCTTCGACGACACCGCCTTGGCCAACATCGCCTGCGGGCGCGAAGGCGCCACGCGCCAGCAGGTGGAGGACGCCGCCCGCGCCGCCGCCGCGCATGACTTCATCGCCGCGCTGCCCGATGGGTACGAGAGCATGCTTGGCCCGGCCGGGTCGCGGCTGTCGGGCGGACAGCGCCAGCGCATCGCGCTGGCCCGCGCGCTGCTGCGCGACCCGCGCATCCTGCTGCTGGACGAGGCGACGAGCGCGCTGGATGCCGAGAACGAGGCGCTGGTGCAGCAGGCGCTGGCGCGGCTGCGCCAGGGCCGCACCACGCTGGTGATCGCGCATCGGCTGGCCACGGTGCGCGACGCGGACCGGATCGTGGTGATGGAGAAGGGGCGCGCGGTCGAGCAGGGCACCCATGCCGAGCTGATGGCGGCGGACGGGCTCTATGCGCGGCTGGTGCGCACCCAGGCCTTCGGGTAGGCGCGCGCGGCGGGATGCGCAGCCGCTGGTTCGACCTGCTGGTGCTCGCGGCCTCCCGCGCCGCGATGGGGGCGCAGTTCCAGGTGGTGGGCGCGCTCGGGCCTCTGCTGATCGGCACGCTGGCGGCGGATTGGACGGAGTTGGGCTCGCTGATCGGCGCCTATTCGCTCGCCGGCGTCTTCGTGGCGTTGCCGGCGGGCTGGGTGATGGCGCGGCTGGGGGACCGGCGCGTGCTGCTCTCGGGCGTCGGGCTGATGGCCGCCGGCGGGGCGGTGCTGGCGCTGGCGGAAGGCTTCGGCATGGCGATGGCCGGAAGGCTCGTCTCGGGCGTCGGCGGGGCGCTGCTGGCGATCGCCTGCGCGAAGATGGTGCTGGACCGCTTCTCGGGCGCATCCCTCGCGCCGGCGCTCGGGCTGATGCTGATGGCCTGGCCCTGCGGGATCGGCATCGCGCTGCTGGTGCTGCCGCTGCTGGGCGGGGATTGGCGTGCGGGGCTGTGGTGGTCGGCCGCGGTGTGCCTCGCCTCCTTCGTGCCGCTGCTGATCGCCCTGCCGCGCGGGGATGGCGCGGGTGCCGCGCCGGCGCGGCGCGGCGGGCTGCTGCGCAGCGAATGGGCGCCGCTGCTGACGGCGGGCAGCGTCTGGGGCTTCTACAACGCGGCCTATGTCGTGGCGCTCGGCTTCGCGCCGGCCTTCCTGGTGGCGCGCGGCTGGGGGGTGGAGGCGGCGGGCGCCGTCACGTCGCTGATCGGCTTCGCCATCCTGCCGCTGCTGCCGATGGGCGGCGCGCTGGCGGAACGCGCGGGGCGGCCGGTGGCGGTCACGGTCGGCTGCATGCTCGGCATGGCGGGATGCCTGCTGGCGGTCGTCGCGGGCCTCTCGCCCTGGGTGTTCCTGACGCTGTTCGGCGTGCTGACGGCACCGCCGGCGAGCCTGGTGATGGCGATGGTGGGGCGCGCTCTCTCCCCGGCATCCCGCGCCTTCGGCATGGGCGTGCACTACACGCTGTTCTACGGCGCGCTCGCGGCGCTGCCGCCGCTGGCGGGGCTGGCGCGGGACGTCACCGGCGCACCCGCGGCGCCGCTGCTGGCGGGGGTGGCGTTCCTCGCGGTGGCGCTGGTCGCGCTTGCCACCTATCTGCGCGTCATGGCGCGGAGGCAGGGATGAGCGCAACGCCGGATCCGGACACGCTGCACCCGATCCCGGGCTCGCCGGGCGTGGTGTTCCTCAGGCCGCTGCTCGCGCGGCATCCGCAGGTGGCGAACGTCACCGCGGGCGCGTTCTCCTACTACCACGACGACGATCCGGAGGCGGCGCTGCGCTTCCTCGAGCTGTGCGTGCGCTACAACTACGGCGAAGGTCGCCTTTCGATCGGGCGGTGGTGCGCCATCGCGCATCGCGCGACCTTCCTGATGCCGGGCGCGAACCACGCCATGGCGGGGCCTTCCACCTATCCCTTCGGCATCCTGGGCGGCGCCTTCGCCGATGCGCTGCCGCTGCCCGACTATCCGTGGCGCGGCGGCGGGGACATCACCATCGGGCACGATGTCTGGCTCGGCACGGAATGCCTCGTGCTGCCGGGTGTCACCATTGGCCATGGCGCCGTCGTCGGCGCGCGCGCCGTGGTGGCGAAGGACGTGCCGCCCTATGCCGTCGTCGCGGGCAATCCGGCGCGCGTGGTGCGCATGCGCTTCGACGAGGCGACGATCGCGCGGCTGCTCGCGACAGGCTGGTGGGACTGGCCGGCGGAGCGCGTCATCCGCGCCATCCCCGCGCTGGTGAAGGGCGACGTCGCGGCGCTGGAGGACGTTGCCCGCGCCACATGAATCGGCAGGCGATGAATTCGTGACTCCGAATGGAAAAGGGGCCTAGCGTCCGCCCGCGCTCCGAACTTCGGACCGCCAAGAAGGGAGGAACCGGCCATGGACATCCTGCCGCACAACGAGAAGGCAGCCGCCACCTGGGGCTCGGGCGGCGCGGCCTACGACAAGGTCAGCGAGACCATCGCGGATTCCATCGACCACATGCTCGACCGGCTCGACATCCAGCCCGGGGAGCGCGCGCTCGACCTCGCGACGGGCACGGGCTGGACGGCGCGGCGGCTCGCCCAGAAGGGCGCGCGCGTCACGGGCGTCGATCTCGGCGCGGGCGTGATCGACGCGGCGCGCAGCCTCGCCGCGGCCTCGGGCCTCGATATCGCGTTCGAGGTGGGCGACGCGGAGGCGACCGGCCTTCCGGCCGGGTGCTTCGATGTCGTCACCTCCACCTGCGGGGTGATGTTTGCCGCGCGGCCCGACGCGGTGGCGCGCGAACTGGCGCGGTTGGTCCGCCCCGGCGGGCGCATCGGCCTGACCACCTGGCCACCCACCAGCACGCTCGCGCAGATGTTCCAGATGATGCGGCCCTACATGCCGCCCCCGCCCAACCCGGCCCCGCCCTCCCCCTTCGAATGGGGGCGGGAGGAGCGGGTGCGCGAACTGCTCGGCGCCGATTTCGACCTGGCCTTCGAGACCGGCACGACGGTGCTGCGCATGCCGTCGGGCGAGCGCGTGTGGGAGGTGTTCAGCGAGGGCTACGGCCCGACCAAGACGCTGCACCGGACGACGGAACGCCGCGACGACCTGCGCCGCGACTTCATCGCCTTCCACGACGCGCATCGCACGCCGCTCGGCGTGGCGATGCCGCGCGAATACCTGGTGGTGATCGGGACGCGGCGCTGAGGCAGGTGCCGCGGCGTCACTCGCGCCGCAGCACCCCATCGACCAGCCGATCGGCCCAGGGCGTGCTCCGGAATTCCGCCCGCAGCGCGTCCTCCGAATAGTCGTCGCGCACCCAGTCGAGGAAGGGCTTCTCGCCATGCCGCTTCACGAAGGCGGCGTAGCGGCGGAAGAAGGCGTCGAGGATGCCGGTGCGCGCCGCCGCGACATGGCCGAAGCGCAGCGACAACTGGTCGAGCGCTTCCTCCACCCCGCGTCCCCGCGTCATCAGCCAGATGCCGGCGGCAAGCCCCGTGCGGTCGGCGCCGGACTTGCAGTGGATCAGCGCCGGTTCCTCCATGCGCGCGAAGATGCCGGCGAGGCGCAGCACGCGGTCCTTGTGCGGCGCGCCGCGGCTTTCCAGCGGCGCGTCGATGTGTTCCAGCCCGAGTTCCGCCGCCGCTTCCCGCCCCAGCGCATCCGAGCCGCAGGCCTCCCGATGGCCGCGCAGGTTGATGACGGTGCGGATGCCGTGCCGGCGCACCGCCTGGCGCAGTTGCCAGGGCGTCGGGTGGTTCGAGGCCCTCGGCCACGTAGGACGTCATGGCAGAGAGCGACGACCCCGAGCAGAAACCCGAGGCCAAGATGCCGGACGCCGACGCCCGCGACCGCAAGCGCAGGAAGGGCACGCCGGACGCGG
>NZ_JACADQ010000263.1 GCF_016106015.1 Neoroseomonas rubea | reverse complement strand
GCCGCGGCCCCCGGCTGGTCGGGGGCCGCGGCGATGCGCGCATCGAGGCTGAGACGCTGCCCGTCCCGCCAGCCACGCCGCGCGAGTTCGGGCAGCAGATGCGCGCGCAGCAGGGCCTCCGCGCGGTCGGTCAGCAGCAGCGCACCGAGGCGGCGCGGCGCGGCCTCGGCCCGCGCGGCCCTTGCGATGAACGGCAAGGCGAGCACGGCGCGGCGGATCATTCGACCACCTCATCCGCGCGGGCGAGCACCGCATGCGGCAGAGTCAGCCCGAGCGCGCGCGCCGCGCGCAGGTTGACCACGAACTCGATGGCCGTCGGCAGCTGCACCGGCAGCTCGCCCGGCCGCTCGCCGCGCAGGATGCGCGTCACGTAGCCGGCCGCGCGGCGGAACAGGTCGGGCAGGCTCGCGCCGTAGCTGAACAGGGCGCCAGCCTCGGCGAAGCGCGCCTGGTCACCGATCACCGCGATGCCCTCGGCCATCGCCAGGGCCACGATGTCCTGAATCATCGAGCTGGTCAGGAAATCGCGCACCACCACGAGCGCCCGCGCGCCATCGCCGCGCAGCGCGCGCATCTGCGCCGCCAGCGCGGCGGTATCGCGCGAGGCGAGCGGCACGCGCAGCGCGCGCAGCCCCTGCGACCGGACCGAGTCCTCCGTCAGCCGTCCCCAGGCGTCAAAGGTCGGGTCGGTCGCGTTGTGCAGCACGCCGATCGCGGCGATGTCGGGGATGGCCTCGCGCAGCAGCTCGACGCGCTTGGCCGACATCTCCTCCCCGAAGCTCGCGAATCCGGTCACGCTGCCGCCCGGGCGGGCGAGGGAGGCGAAGAGATCCGGGTCGCTGTCCGTGGGCGGCAGGCCCACGGCGACGAGCGGAATGGCCGTGGCGCGCCGCACCGCGCGCGCCGCGGCCGGGCCGGGCACGACGAAGACCTCCACCGGCAGCGCGGCAAGGTCTCGGATGATCTCCGCGCCGCGCGTGGGGTCGCCATCGGCGTGGCGGTTGTCGAGCAGCCAGGTCCGCCCCTCGACCTGGCCCTGCGCGCGCATGCCCTCGCGCAAGGCCTCGACGGTCAGCCGGTCCCCTTCCACCGAGGCGAAGCCGACGAAGCCCACGACCGGCAGGCGCCGCTGCGCGCGCGCGATGGCGGGCGCGAGCAGCAGCGGCAGGGCGCGGCGCGCGATCATTCGATCAGCTCGTCGGCACGCGCGAGCATCAGCGGTGCGATCTCGATGCCGAGCGCGCGCGCCGCCCGAAGGTCGATGACAAAGTCGAAGCGCGTCGGGTTCTCGACCGGCAGGTAGCTGATCGGCGTGCCGTTCGCCGCCCGCACCAGCTGCCGCGCCGCGCGGCGGAAGCCCTCGGCGATGTCGGGGCCGTAGCTCATCAGTCCCCCGCCGGTCAGGTAGCGGCGGTTCGACAGCATCATCGGCATGCCGTGGCGCAACGCGACCTCCCCCAGCCGGACACGGTTGGTGATGGTCGAGACGTCGGAGACCACGAAGAGCGCCGCCACCCCCTCCCGCTTCAGCGCGACGAAGGCCTCGTCCAGCGCCTCCGGCACCGCGATGCCGCGGAAGACGAGCTCGATCCCGAGCGCCGCCTGCGCGCGCGACGCTTCCTCGATCTGGATCGGGGATGGGTAGTAGACGTTGAAGACCACGGCGAAGCGGCGGGCCTGGGGGAAGGCCTCCCGCATCAGCTGCACGCGCTTGGCGGAGAGTTCGCCGGCGTGGAAGGACTGGCCGGTGACGTTGCCTTCCGGGCGCGCCAGGCTCTGCACCAGCCCGTCCTGCACCGCGTCGCGCGTGGCGCCGAAGATGATCGGGATCGTCGTCGTCGCGGCGCGGGCGGCGAGCACCCCGCCGCGGGTCGAGGCGAGGATGGCGTCCACCGGCGTGGCCACGAAGGACCGCATGACATCGGTCAGGTCGTGGTCCGGGCGCAGCTGGTGGCGATAGTCGATGGCGAGGTTTCGCCCGACGACATAGCCGTTCTCGCGCATCCCCAGCTCGAAGCGCTCCTCGAAGACAGTCCGTTCCGGGCCGTTGACGATGTAGCCGACCCGCAGCGGCCGGAGCGCCTGCGCCCGCGCGACGCCCGGCGCCAGCGCGGCGGCCGATGCGGCGAGGAGCAGCGATCGGCGTCCGGCGCGGGGCTGAGCGGGGTTGTGGATCGTCATTCGATCACCTCCTCGGCGCGCGCCAGGACCAATGGCGGGATGGCGAGGCCGAGCCGCGCGGCGGCACCTGCGTTCACCACCAGCTCGAAGCGGTCCGGGCGTTCCATCGGGATCGCGCCGGGCGCCTCGCCGCGCAGGATACGCGCCACCTGCACGGCGTTGCGACGGCGCAGCTCGGCCGCGGACGCGCCGTAGCTCACGACGCAGCCGGCCTCGGCCATGTGCCGCCAGTCGCACAGCAGCGGCAGCCCCGCGGCCGCCCCCTTCGCGGCGAGCAGCCCGGCCTGGCCCGCGAAGCCGGGGAAGGAACCGACGACGACGATGCGCGCGCCGGCGCGGCGCAGCGCGGCGAAGGCGGCGCCGTAGGTTTCTGGCGCACCGGCCCGCGCCAGCGCGATGGGGATGCCGAGCGCGGCGGCCTCCGCCTCGATCCGCGCGATCCGGTCGGGCGAGAGCGTGGCGCCGGCGAGAAAGCCGACCGGGGCCGTGCCGGGGTCGAGCTCGCGCGCGAATTCCAGGCGCTTGGTGTCGAGCTCCTCCCCCAGCATCACGATGCCCGTCACCAGGCCGCCGGGCCGCGCCAGGCTGTCCACCAGGCCGTCGGCGACCGGATCGTTGCCGGCGAAGCCGAGCACGATGGGCAGGCGCGGATCGGCGGCGCGCAGCAGCCGTGCGACCGGGTTGCTCACCGCGATCGCGACATCGCAGCGCGCCGCGGCGAGGTCCGCTGCCAGCGCCGGCAGCGGCGCCGCGTCGCCATCGGTGGCGTGCAGCAGGACATCGAGGTTGCGGCCCTCGACGAAGCCGAGCCGCGCGAGTTCCGGCAGCGTCCAGCGCCGCACGCCATCAATGGAGAAGCGGCCCGGCGCGAGCACGCCAAGGCGATGGGCGCGGCCCTGGGCGCGCGCGGGCATGGCGAAGGCGGCGGCGAGCCCGGCGCGGAGCATCGCGCGGCGCTCGGACCCGACATCGCACCGCCTGTCCGTCATGCCTGCCCCGTCGCTCCCGCGAAATGTCCTCGTGCCCGCCGCATCATCGCCCTGCCGGGGGGTCCGCGCGACGCCGATCGTCAATCAACATGGCTGGGGCCTCCTTCGAGCCGGGCGAGCGCGACGACCGGCAGCCTGCCGTCGCCAGGCGACGGGGAATGTGCGAAATGGCACATCGTCACGGCCCGCAGGCGGCAAGGCTCGCCGTGGCAGGAGGAACGGGATGGGCGCAGCGAATCATGGCCGATGGGGTCAAGGCTTCGGGCCGCCGCACCGTCGCGACGTCCGAAGGGGCGCGGCGCCGTGAGCGGCAGCCTCGCCAGCATCGACTTCTTCCGCGGCCTGCCCGCCGAGGCGTTGCGCCGGCATGAGTCGCGTGCGGTCTGGCTCACCGCCGAGGCTGGACGGCTGATCGTCGATTTCGACGACACCTCGGACGACGTGTTCTTCGTGCTGTCGGGCAGCGTGCGCATCACGGTGCGGACGCAGGGCGGGCGGGAGCTGATCCTGCAGGACGTGTCGGCGGGCGGCTTCTTCGGCGAGATGGCGGCGATCGACGGCGCCTCGCGCTCGGCGAGCGTCGCGGCGCTGTACCGCAGCCGCATCTGCCGGATGCCCGGCGGCGTCTTCATGGCGATCCTGGCCGAATCGCCGGCGCTGTCGCGGCGCATGATGCAGTTGCTGACGGCGCGCATCCGGGAGGCGAATGCGCGGATGCTGGAACTGACCAGCCTCGACATCCGCCACCGCCTTTATGCGGAATTGCTGCGCGCCGCCGGGGCGCCCGCGGCCGATGGCAGCCGGACCATCTCCCCGCCGCCGGTGCAGCAGATATTGGCGCAGCGGATCGGCGCGCGCCGGGAGCCCGTCTCGCGCGAATTCGCCCGCCTGCTGCGGGAGGAAGTGCTGGCACGCAGCCGCGGCGCGCTGGTGATCCGCCGGCCGTCGGTGCTCGAGGCGGCGCTGGCGACGCAATTGGCGAGCTGACCGACGGAAGGCGTTCCCCACATCCCGCCGCTGGCGCAGACTATGCGCGCACGCCGCACAGACGGCCGACGGAGGACACGCCATGCTGCACCACCCGGGGCGCCGCGCCCTGATCGCCGCGGGCCTCGCCGCGCCCTTCGGCCACGGCGCGCTGGCGCAGGCCCCCTGGCCAGACCGCCCGGTGCGCTTCTACGTCGGCTTCGCCCCCGGAACCGCCACCGACAACCTCGCGCGTGTCATCGCCGAGGCGCTGTCGCCGATGCTCGGCCAGCCGGTGGTGATCGAGAACCGTCCCGGCGCGCAGGGCACGCTCGCCGGCGCGGCCGTCGCGCGCGCGCCGGCGGACGGGCACGCGGTGATGATGGGATCGGGCACCACGCATGGCGCCGCGTCCTCCCTGCTGCGCAGCGTGCCCTATGACCCGGTGCGGGACTTCCTGCCCGTGCTGCGGCTGGGCCACATCACGCAGGTGCTGGTCGTGCGCGCCGACCATCCGGCGGAGGACCTGCCCGGCCTCGCGCGCCACCTGCGTGCGGCGAACACCCGCGTGTTCTACGGATCGGGCTCCTCGGGGAACCTGCTGCCGGCGGCGATGATGATGCGCCACCTCGGCGTGGACAGCGAGGTGGTGACCTATCGCAGCCCGCCCCAGGCGCTGGCCGACCTGATCGGCGGGCGCTTCCCGCTGATGTTCATCGACCTTTCCGCCGCGATGGGCGCGCTGCGCGCCGGCCAGCTGCGCGCCCTGGCCATCAGCAGCGAGCGCGCGAGCCCGAACCTGCCGGGCGTGCCTTCCCTCGCCACCCTCGTCCCCGGCTTCGGCTTCGAGACCTGGTTCGGCATGTACCTGCCCGCGGGCACGCCGCCCGCCATCGCCGCGCGCCTCGGCGCCGCGACGCGGGAGGTGTTGGACAAGCCGGAGACCTGGGCGCGGCTTGCGCCCATGGGCTTCGAACGCAGCACCGGATCGGCCGAGGAGCTGGCCGCGCTGACGCAGGCCGATGTCGCGCGCTGGCGCGTCGCGGTGCGGGAGCTTGGCATCCAGCCGGAATAGGCGCGCCGCGCTACTCCGCCGCGCCGCGCAGCCCGTCCCACCAGGGGCAGGCGCCGGGCATGACGGTGTGGTTGCCGGGCAGCACCTGCACCGGCGCGCGTTCGCCGCGCGCGGCGGCTTCCATGCGCATCCGCCGCCCGGCCGCGACCGCCTCCTCCCCGGCCCAGTGGCGGTCATGGCCCCAGAGGCTCGGCCCGCTGTCCATCCGCTCGGCCTTCCAGCTGGCGGGATCGATGTGCCGCCCGCCCCAGCCATATTCGACGAGGAAGCCGCCTGGCGTGCGCGCGTAGAAGCTCGTCATCCAGTCATTGGTGTGCCGGCCGAGCGTGGTCGCGACGCGCCCTTCCTCGGCCATAGCCAGGTCGTAGCCCTGCCCGACATCGTCCAGGCTCAGCAGCTCCATCATCAGATGGTGCATGCCCGCCTTGCCCGTCTCGATCAGCGCGAGCGAGTGGTGCCGCCCGTTGACGTGCATGAAGGTCGCGCGGAAGGGCTGTTCCACCCAGTCGGACAGGCCGAAGCCGAGGATGTCGCGGTAGAAGGGCAGCACCTCGTCGATCCGCGGCACGGTCAGCACCGCATGCCCCATGCCGAGCGGCCCGGTGCGGAAGCCCGAGATGGCGCGGCCTGGCGCGAAGGGGCGGTCGGTCACCTCCGGCCCGTGGAAGATCTCGATGCGGTTGCCGAGCGGGTCCCGCGTGACGATGAGGTCCGCCACGCGCCGCCGGTCGGCCAGCGCGCGCGCGCCGCGCGCGACCGCGACGCCGGCGGCCTCGAGCCGCGGATC
>NZ_JACADQ010000262.1 GCF_016106015.1 Neoroseomonas rubea | reverse complement strand
AGGTTGGCAAGTGCGGCCTGCGGCTCGTCGCCGGCCAGATGCGCGGCGAAGATGCGCCGCATCTCGGCCGGCCGGCCGGCGCGCACCGCCGCACGCCCCGCGGCCGGCGTGCCGAGCGCGCGCAGGTGCAGGTAGCCGATCCCCGCAGCCTCCAGCGCTGCGGACAGCGCGCCCTTGGCGAAACCCGGCCGTCGGCTGTTCGCCAGCGCCCGCACATCGACCAGCGTCGCGACCCGCGCGCTCTTCAGCGCCGCGATCAGCCTGTCCGGCGTGGTCCCCTCATAGCCGATGGTCAGGACCTCGCCGGGGCCGCTCATCGCGTCACGGCGGCATGCGCGGCAAGGCAGGCCACGTCGAGGATCTGGTTCACCCCCGCCTGCATCGGCACGATCTGCGCCGAATGCGTCAGCCCCGTCAGCAGCGGGCCGATCACCGTTGCACTGGTCAGTCGCGGCACCGCGCGCGTCAGGATGTGCGCGGCGTGCAGGCCGGGCATGATCAGCACATTGGCCGGCCCGGTGAGGCGGCAGAACGGGTAGAGCGAGGCCCGCAGCCCGGGGTCCAGCGCCACGTCAGCCGACATCTCCCCATCGAACTCGAAATCCGCGCCGCGTTCGGCGAGCAGCTTCACCGCGTCCCGGATCGAGCCGGGGATGGTGCCGCGCGGGTCGCCGAAGGTGGAGAAACTCAGGAAGGCGACGCGCGGTTCGAGCCCGAGCCGCCGCGCCGCAGCCGCCGAGCCGCGCGCGATGCCGGCCAGCGTTTCAGCATCCGGGCGTTCATGCACCGCCGTGTCGGCCACCAGCACCGTGCCGGCGCGGCGGGAGACGATGATGGACACGCCGAAGACGCTCCGCCCGGGCACCGGGTCGATCGCCATGGAGATGCCCTCCATGGCGACGGCGTAGGAGCGCGTGGTGCCGGTCACCAGCGCATCCGCCTCCCCCGTCGCGACCATGCAGGCGGCGAAGACGTTGCGGTCCTGGTTGACCAGGCGCTGGCAGTCGCGGAACAGGAAGCCGTCGCGCTGTTTCTTCCCATAGAGGTATTCCGCGTAGCGGCGGTTGCTCTCGGACACGCGCGCGTTCTGGATCTCGATGCCATCGGGCAGCGGGATGCCGAGCGCGGCGGTGATCGCCGTGATCCGGTCCTCCCGCCCGACCAGCACGGGCGTGCCGTAGCCGGCGTTGCGGAAGGCGATGGCGGCGCGGATGACCTTCTCCTCCTCGCCTTCCGCGAAGACCACGCGCCTGGGGTTGTTGCGCACGGAATCGGCGATCGCTTCCAGCGCGCCGACGGTCGCGTCCAGCCGGTTGGCGAGGTCGCGTTCATAGCGCTGCAGGTCGAGCAGCGGCTTGCGCGCGACGCCGCTGTCCATCGCGGCCTTGGCGACGGCGGGCGAGACGCGTGAGATCAGTCGCGGGTCGAAGGCGTTCGGGATGATGTATTCTGGGCCGAAGCGCAGCGCCTTGCCCGCGCCGGCGCCGGCCACTTCCTCCGGCACGTCCTCCCGCGCGAGCATCGCCAGCGCGCGGGCCGCAGCAACCTTCATCGCATCGTTGATGGTGCTCGCGCGCACGTCGAGCGCGCCGCGGAAGATGAAGGGGAAGCCGAGGACGTTGTTCACCTGGTTCGGGTAGTCCGACCGGCCCGTCGCGATGATGCAGTCGGGCCGCGCGGCGCGCGCCTCGTCCGGCGTGATCTCGGGGTCGGGGTTCGCCATGGCGAAGATGATCGGCTTCGGCGCCATGGCGCGGACCATCTCCTGCGTCAGCGCGCCCTTCACCGACAGGCCGAAGAAGACATCCGCGCCGTCCAGCGCCTGGGCCAGCGTGCGCGCGGAGGTGGTCACGGCATGCGCCGACTTCCACTGGTTCATGCCTTCGGTGCGGCCGCGCCAGATGACGCCCTTGGTGTCGCAGAGGATGACGTTCTCGGGCCGCATGCCCATCGCCTTGACCAGTTCCGCGCAGGCGATGGATGCCGCGCCGGCACCGTTGATGACGAGCCGCGTCGTCGCGATGTCGCGCCCGGTCAGGTGGATGGCGTTGATCAGCCCGGCGGCGGCGACGATGGCGGTCCCGTGCTGGTCGTCGTGGAAGACCGGGATGTCCATGAGCTCGCGCAGGCGCTGCTCGATGACGAAGCATTCCGGCGCCTTGATGTCCTCGAGGTTGATGCCGCCGAAGGACGGGCCGAGGTAGCGCACGGAATTGACGAAGGCGTCCACGTCCTCGGTATCCACGCAGAGGTCGATCGAATCGACATCGGCGAAGCGCTTGAACAGCGCCGCCTTGCCTTCCATCACGGGCTTGGACGCCAGCGCGCCGAGGTTGCCCAGGCCGAGTACCGCCGTACCGTTCGAGATGACGGCGACGAAATTCCCCTTGGCCGTGTAGTCGTAGGCGAGCTTCGGGTCGCGGTGGATGTGCAGGCATGGCTCCGCGACGCCCGGGGAATAGGCGAGGCTAAGGTCGCGCGCGGTGATCAGCGGCTTGGTCAGCCGGATCTCGAGCTTGCCGGGCCGCCCCTCGGCGTGCATGGCGAGCGCCTCCTCGGCCGTCACGCGGGTGGTGCGCGTATCCTCGGCGGGCGGCTGCTTCACATCGTCCATTGTCGTTCTTGTCCCCGGTTCGGCGGTACGGTCGCTGAGCGGCCCATTGTGGGCCCGGGGGGCGCGCGATGCGACCCCCCGGCTTCGCAGGCGCGTCAGGCGCGCCGGAGGTTCCAGGGATAGGGGGAGGACCCCTCCAGCATCCCCGTCAGGTCGCGCCGGAAGGCCGTGCGGATGCGGAACTGGCCGAGCGGGACGAAGGCCGCTTCCTCCAGCGCGTGGCGGCCGAGCTCGCCGGCGAGCGAACGCTGCTTCGCCGGATCGGTTTCGTACAGCCAGGCCTCGGCCAGTTCCTCCGCCCGCGCGCTTTCCCACCAGCCGAACCAGCCGCGCAGCCCCTGGCCGCGCACGAGGAAGGAGAGCGCCGGATTGGCCCAGGCGGTCGCGCCCCCGGTCGTGTGCAGCATGGACCAGCCGCCGCGATCGACCGGTTCGCGCGAGTTGCGCCGCTGCACCACCGTGCCCCAGTCGCTTTCGGCCAGGTCGATGTTCATGCCGATCCGCTTCAGCCGGTCTGCGGACACCAGGCCGAGTGGCCCGATATCGGGGAAGTCGGTCGGGTTAATGATGACGGCGCGCTGGTTGGCGTAGCCCGCTTCGCGCAGCGCGGCGCGCGCGCGGTCCAGGTCGCCTGGGATCATCGCCGCGCCCGCATCCTCGTGATACGGCGTCCCTCGCGGCCAGAGGCTGCGGCAGAGGTCCCAATCCTCCCGCGCATCGCCGCGGGAGGCGCGCATGTAGTCCTCCTGCAGCACGGACAGCCGCACCGCCTTGCGCACTGCCGGATTGTCGAAGGGCGGATGGAGGCAGTTCATGCGCATCACCGCAAGGCGGCCGAGCGGGTCCGTCACCTCCCGCCGCACGTCGCGCGCGCGGGCGAGCAGCGCGCCGAGATCCGGATGCGGCCTTTCCCACCAATCGACCTCGCCGCTCTGCAGCGCCGCGGCGGCGGTCGCGGGGTCGGGCAGGATATGCCACTCTATGCGCCGGAAATGCGCGACCTTGGCCCCCGAGGTCCAGGAGGGCGCTTCCTGCCGCGGCGCGTAGCCGTCGAACTTCTCGTAGACCACACGGCTGCCGGAATTGTATTCGCCCGCGATGAAGCGGAAGGGGCCGGAGCCGATGACCTCGGTGATCGCGCGGCCGGGATCGGTGTTGGCGATCCGCTCCGGCATGATGAACAGCGTCGAGGAATCCGGCTTGGCCAGCGCGTCGAGCAGCAGCGGGAAGGCGCGCTTCAGCCGCACCTGGAAGTTGCGGTCGTCGGATGCCGTCCAGTCCTCCACCACGCGGGCGAGCAGCTGGCCGACGGGCTCCCGCGCGCACCAGCGCTTGATGGAGGCGATGCAATCCGCCGAGCGCACCGGGTTGCCATCGTGGAAGCGCAGCCCTTCGCGCAGGCGGAACCGCCAGGTCAGGCCGTCGGACGACGTCTCATGCCCCTCCACCATCTGCGGCTTGGGCGCCAGTGACGCATCGACGCCGTAGAGCGTGTCGTAGACATAGTAGCCGTGGTTGCCGGTGACGGTCGCGGTCGTGAAGATCGGGTCGAGCACCGAGAGGTTCGCCTGCGGCACGAAGCGCAGCGTCGTAGCCCGCGTGTTCTGCGCGACGGCCGGTGCGGCCATGAGGCCGGCGGCGCCGGTCGCGAACAGGGTGCGGCGATGGATCATGGAACGGCCCTCCTCCCGGGCGTCGTGACGCGCCCATGGCGGAAGGCTAGGACGCCGTGGCGCGCGGGGGAACCCGCGGCGTCAGCCGAGATTGGCCGGATCGTTCATGTCGAAGGTCAGTTCCACCCGCAGCCCGAACGGATCGGTCAGGAAAAGCTGGTGCAGGGGGAAGCCGGGCAGCGGCGCCTCGGCGTAGCGGATGCCGCGCGCGTCGAGCAGCGCGCGGATGTCGTTCAGGCCGCGCGCGCGGAAGGCGACATGCTCGAAGGACGCCCCCTTGGACGGCCCCTCCGGCGGCCCGACCGTCTCCCGCGCCGCGAGATGCACGATCGGGCGCCCGCCCGCATAGAGCCAGTGGCCGGGGAAATCGAAGGCGGGGCGCGGCCCTTCCTCCAGCCCCAGCAGGTCGCGATAGAAGGCGAGCGCCGCCGGCAAATCCTGCGGCCGGCAACGCAGATTCGCATGGTCCAACCCGTCGATCCGCATCGCGCCCTCCCCTTGTGTCGCGTTCCCGTCTAGACCCTGCCCATGACAGGCGCCCCGCCCCCGGACCGCAAGGAGATTCCGCGCGCCGAAGGCGCACCTGGAATCCCGCGCGCCGAAGGCGCGACCCCCGCCATGGCGCAATGGTTCGCCGCCAAGGCCGCGCATCCGGATGCGCTCGTCTTCTTCCGCATGGGCGATTTCTACGAATTGTTTTTCGCCGACGCGGAAGCCGCATCGGCCGCGATCGACATCGCGCTCTCCTACCGGGGCGAGCATCGCGGCGAGAAGGTGCCGATGTGCGGCGTGCCCGCTCATGCGCATGAGCTCTACCTCGCCCGCCTGATCCGCCAGGGCTTCCGTGTCGCGATCTGCGACCAGATGGAAACGCCGGAGGAAGCCAAGCGCCGCAAGGCGCCCACCATCAAGCGGGAGGTGGTGCGCCTCGTCACCCCCGGCACCGTGACGGAAGACGCGCTGCTGGACGCCGCGCGGCCTGCCTGGCTGCTGGCCCTCGCCCCGGATGGGGACCGCCTCGGCGCCGCCTGGCTGGATGTCACGACCGGCGCCTTCGGCACCGAAAGCCTGCCGGCGTCCGACCTGCCGGCGCTGCTCGCGCGGCTCGAACCTTCCGAAGTGCTGGCACCGGAGGCGCTGGCGCGCGGCGCGGCACTCGCCCCGCTTGCCGAGCGCGTCGCGCATGTCGAGCCCCCCCGCGACGGCGCGCGTCGCCTGGCGGAGGCCTTCTCGGTCGCGACGCTGGACGGCTTCGGCGCCTTCACGGTGGAGGAAACCGCCGCCGCCGCCATGGCGGTGGACTATGTGCGGCTGACCCAGGCCGGCGCGCTGCCGCGCCTGTCAGCGCCGGTGCCGGCCGGCGCGCGCGGCCTGCTGCAGATGGATGGCGCGACGCGCCGCAGCCTCGAGATCCTGCGCAGCGAACGGGGCGAGGCGCGGCATGCGTTGCTCGCCGCCGTCGACCGCACCGTGACCGCCGCGGGCGCGCGGGAACTCGCAGCCCGGCTCGCCGCACCGCTCGCCGAGGCAGCACCGATCGCGGCACGGCACGATGCGGTGGCCTTCCTGCTGGCGGCCGATGCGGTGCGCGGCGGCCTGCGCGCTGCGCTGAAGGGCGCGCCTGACATGGCGCGCGCCCTGGCGCGCCTCTCGCTCGACCGCTTCGCCCCGCGCGACCTGGGCGCGATCCGCGACGGGCTGGCGCGGGCCGAGGCGATGGCCGCC
>NZ_JACADQ010000261.1 GCF_016106015.1 Neoroseomonas rubea | reverse complement strand
TTCCTCCTCGGCCGCGTGGGGCACGGGGCGATGGAGCACGGCGGCGGCACGGACGGGGGCGAGCAGCAGCACCGGCGCGCCGAGCGAGGCGGCCGCGAGGTCGGCAAGGCCGCGCGCGCCCACCGTCTCGGCCGCCACGACCAGCAGGCAGGTGTCAGCGCCGCGCAACAGCACGGGCGTGCCGCGGCGCAACTCGGCCACGGCGCGGTGCACGGCCCGCTGCGACAGCGACGCCGCATCGGCGGGCACGACGGGGATCGTCTCGTCAGTCGCGAGCTGGCCGGGAGGCGTCATCGTCTGGCGTTCCATTCTTCGATCCATGGCGCGCCGGGAATATGGCGCGCCAAAGGCAACCGGGGGTGGGCCCTCTGGCATCCCGTGGGGCCTCCGGGATGTGGTACGCGCGACAGAAGCGTCCAGATGCATCCCCCGTCAATCACACGTGCGCGATTTTGCTTCCCGAACGGTCCTACCGCTGGCACAAGCCGTCACGGCACGGCATACCTGTCGCGGGGGCTGACGCACCCGCCAAAAAGACCGCGCGGATGCGTGCTTGGATAGAGGATGACGGGGGATGTCGGGGCCGCGCCCTGTTCTGATCATCGAGGACGATTCCGCGCTTGCCGAAACGCTCGCGGAACAACTGGGCCACGAAGGTGATTTCGAGCCGGCCGTCAGCGCCTCGCTCGCCGATGCCGAGACCCGGCTTGCCGGCTCCGGCGCCAGATTCGACCTCGTCCTGCTCGACCTGACCCTGCCGGATGGCGACGGGCGCGAATTCTGTACGCGGCTGCGCCGCGGCGGATACCGCATGCCGGTCATCATGCTCACCGGCTCGGACGGGGAACAGGACATCGTCAGCGGGCTGGATGCCGGGGCGAACGACTACATCGCCAAGCCCTTCCGCATGAGCGAGCTGCTCGCGCGCATGCGCGCCCAGCTGCGTGTCTACGACAGCAGCGAGGACGCGATCTTCCAGATCGGGCCCTACCTGTTCCGGCCTTCCGCCAAGCAGCTGCACGACCCGTCGCGCGGCAAGCGGCTGCGGCTGACGGAAAAGGAATCGGCGATCCTGAAGTTCCTGTACCGCGCCGGCGGCAAGCCGGTGCCGCGGCAGATCCTGCTGAACGAGGTGTGGGGCTACAACAGCCACGTCACCACCCATACGCTCGAGACACACATCTACCGCCTGCGCCAGAAGATCGAGCTGAACCCCGCCGATGCGCGGCTGCTCGTGACGGAATCGGGCGGCTACCGGCTGGAACTGGACCCCGCTTCCTCCTACGCCGCCTGATCTGGCGCCGCGCGCGCCAGAAGGGCGCCGCCTCATGCCCGCCATGAGGCGGGCCAGAGGAACCAGGATCGCGTCTCGAGCCCCGCCCGGATCGGGCGGGAGAGGCTCGCCAGGATGATGCCGATCGAGAACAGGCACCAGATCGCGGGCATCTCGTTCGCGGTCGCGGTGAGCATCGAGGCCAGCCCCGGCCCCACCAGCGCGTGGAACAGCACGAAGCGCCAAGCGCCGTAGAGCAGCGGCAGCAGGAAGGCCGTGGCGATATAGGTTGGGAAGCCGTTCGCGATGATCGGCAGGTCCGACACCATCGCCAGCATGTCGTTGCGCGGAATGCTCCAGCCGATATGCCATTCGCCCGGGACGACGCAGGGCCCCGGCCCGCAAAGCACGGTGCCAGCGCGGCAGGCGCCCGCCCAGGCGAAGGGGTATGCCTGCAGCAGCATCACCGCGGCCGAGGCGCCGCAGGCGATCCAGACCGCCATCCGCACGCCGCGCCGCACCGTCGCGGGCACCAGGCACAGGGCGAAGGCGTTGATGAAGAAGGGCTGGAAGGCGATGTGCAGGTAGGAGAGCAGCGCGGTCGCCTGGTTCGCCGGCGCCGCGCACTGGCCGACCGTCGCATGGCCCGCGACCTGCAGCGCTTCCATCAGCGTGAACCAGCCGAGCACGAGCGGGATCGCGGGCGGTTCCCGCCTGCGGATCGTGACCGCCGTCGCGACCGTGCCGGTCGCCACCATCGCGACGGTCGCTTCCATCGACCAGCACATCGGCGGCCCTCCCGCCGGCACTCTGCCCGAAGGCGCGGCCGTGTCACCTGGCCGGACGGGGGCGCAACATCCGGCACCGTCCCGCGCTACGCTTCGCCGCGCCGACCCACGACGCGAGGAGCGCATGACCCGCCTGATCAACCACGCCGAGGCACCGCCCGAGGTGCGCGCCGTCTACGACGACATCAAGGCCGTGCGCGGCGTCGCGGACGTCAACAATTTCTGGAAGGCGCTCGCCGTCCATCCGCCGACGCTCGCCCGGACCTGGGAGAGCCTGAAGCAGGTGATGGCGCCGGGCGCGCTCGACCCGGTGGTGAAGGAGATGCTCTACCTCGCCGCCTCGGCCGCGGCGGGCTGCGCCTATTGCGTCGCCTCCCACACCGCGGCCGCGCGGGCGAAGGGCATGACGGACGAGATGCACGGGGAACTGCTTGCCATCCTCGGCATGGCGGCGGAGACGAACCGGTTGGCAGAGGCGCTGCGCGTGCCGGTCGACCCGGCCTTCGAATAGCAGACGGGCCCGGGGATCTCTCCCCGGGCCCGCCGGTTCAGGCGCGCGCCGAGGCGCGTCGCGTCAGTTGATGCGCTCGCCGTGCATGGTCACGTCGAGGCCCTCGCGCTCCTCTTCCTCGGTCACGCGCAGGCCGACGATCACGTCCACGACCTTGAGCAGGATGAAGGTCGCGACCGCGGTGAAGACGACCGTCGCACCCACCGCGGTGCACTGCTTGATGAACTGCGCCATGGACCCCGAGATGCCTTCCGGCGCCGCGGTGGTGGCCGAGAGCGGGCCGTAGGCGAGGAAGCCCACCAGCAGCGCGCCGACGATGCCGCAGATGCCGTGCACGCCGAAGGCGTCCAGGCTGTCGTCGTAGCCGAGCGCGTGCTTGAGCGCGGTCGCGCCCCAGTAGCCCGCCAGGCCAGCCGCGACGCCGATGATCAGCGCCGAGCCCGGCAGCACGAAGCCGGCCGCCGGGGTGATGGCAACGAGGCCCGCGACGGCGCCCGAGATCGCGCCAAGGACGGACGGCTTGCCCTTGATCATCCACTCGGCGAAGACCCAGGCGAGCACGGCGCCGGCCGCGGCCACCTGCGTCACCAGCATCGCCATCGCCGCGCGCCCGCCGCCCGAGGAGGCGGCCGAGCCGGCATTGAAGCCGAACCAGCCCACCCAGAGCAGCGACGCGCCGATCACGGCGAGACCCAGGTTGTGCGGCGCCATGTTCTCGGTGCCGAAGCCCACGCGCTTGCCGAGCACGATGGCCGCGACCAGGCCCGCGACACCGGCGTTGATGTGCACCACCGTGCCGCCCGCGAAGTCCAGCGCGCCGTCCACGAACAGCCAGCCCGAGGGATGCCACACCCAGTGCGCCACGGGGCTGTAGACGAGCAGCGTCCACAGCGAGATGAACAGCACGAGGGCGGAGAACTTCATGCGGTCCGCCACCGCGCCGGTGATCAGCGCGGCGGTGATGACCGCGAAGGTCATCTGGAACATCACGAAGAGCGATTCGGGGATGGTGAAGGCGACGGTCGCGTCGCCCGTGCCGAGCGTGAAGGGCTTGTCCCAGTTCTCGGCGAGCCCGTTCAGCAGGATGCGGGAGAAGTCGCCGAAATAGGCGCCGCCATTGCCGAAGGCGATGGAATAGCCCGCCACCATCCACAGCACCGAGACGAGGCCGCAGATGAAGAAGGACTGCATCATGGTGGCGAGCACGTTCTTCTTGCGGACCATGCCCGCGTAGAAGAGCGCCACGCCCGGGATCGTCATCATCAGGACGATCGCGGTGGAGGTGAGCATCCAGGCGGCGTCGCCGGTGTCCACCTTGGGGTCGTCGGCCGCCATCGCGGGCAGCGCCGCGAACATCAGGCCCAGTGCGGCGAGGCCGCCGCGCGCGATCATGCGCTTCACCTTCGTCATGTCCTTTCCGTGCATGGTCGCCGGCCCGTCAGAGAGCCGAATTGTCGGTCTCGCCCGTGCGGATGCGCAGCGCGCGCTCCACATCGAGGACGAAGATCTTGCCGTCGCCGATCTTGCCGGTGCGCGCGGTCGTGGCGATCGCCTCGACCACCGCATCCGCGAGTTCGGCCGGGACGGCGACCTCGATCTTCACCTTGGGGAGGAAGCTCACATGGTATTCGGCACCACGGTAGATTTCGGTCTGGCCCTTCTGCCGGCCGAAACCCTTCACCTCGGTCACCGTCAGCCCCTGCACGCCGAGGGGCGTGAGCGCTTCGCGCACCTCATCGAGCTTGAAGGGCTTGATCACAGCCATCACGAGTTTCATGGCGCCGTCCTGTTCCTTTCTCCGGCGGGAGTAGGGCGGTGGCTTCCAAGAGCCGTGCCAGAGCCGCCAGGCGCCGCCCGCCGCCGGACCGCGTCGCGGGCGCAACAGCGGGCGCCGAACAATTGTGCGAATGCACAATACGAAGGCAGGCTGGCAGGCGCGCCATGCCCGCCTAGATTGCAGCCATGAACACGTCCCTTGAGGTCGAGGTCTGCATCCTCGGCGCCGGTCCCGTCGGGGCCACCCTTGCCGCGGCACTCGCCGCCGGCGGCGTCCGCGCCGCCGTGGTCGATGCCGCGCCGCTGCCGCCCATGGAGATACCGGATTTCGACGGCCGCGCCTATGCGATCGCCCTGACGTCGAAGCGCCTGCTCGACGCCGCCGGCGTGTGGGACAGGCTGCCCGAGGCGCCCTGCCCCATCCTCGGCATCCGCGTCGCCGATGGCCGGCCCGGCGAGCCTGCCTCCCCCCTCTCGCTGCATTTCGACCATGCCGAGGTGGGGGAGGACCCCTTCGGCTGGATGGTCGAGGCGCGCGGCCTGCGCGTGGCGCTCAACGCGCGGCTGCCGCTGCTGCCCGAATTGTCGGTCTTCGCGCCCGCCACCGCGACGGTGGCGCGCGGGCCGGATGGCGCCCTGGTGCGGCTTTCGACCGGGCAGGAGATCCGCGCGCGGCTGGTCGTCGGCGCCGAGGGCCGCAATTCGGTGCTGCGGCGGGAGGCGGGGATCCCCGCCGCGCGGCTCGACTACCACTGCATGGGCATTGTCGGCGCGGTGGCGCATGAGAAGCCGCACCACAACATCGCGCTGGAGCAGTTCCTGCCGCACGGGCCCTTCGCGCAGCTGCCGATGAACGGCATCGCGGGCCATCCGCATGTCAGCGCCATCGTCTGGACGGAGCGGACGGCGATCGCGCGACGGTGCCTCGCGCTCGACGATGCGGCCTATGCGCGGCAGCTCCAGGCCCGGCTCGGCGACCATCTCGGCCGCGTCAGCCCGATCGGGCGGCGCTGGTCCTATCCGCTGTCGGCCATGCATGTCGCGCGCTACACCGCCGAGCGCATGGCCCTGGTGGGCGATGCCGCGCACGGCATCCACCCGATCGCGGGCCAGGGGCTGAACCTCGGCTTCCGGGACGTCGCGGCCCTGGCGGAGCTGGTCGTCGAGGCGGTGAATGCCGGCGAGGACCCGGGCAGTGCGACGGTGCTGGCGCGCTACCAGGCGGCGCGGCGGCCGGACGGGCTGCTGATGCTGGGCGCGACGCATGTGCTGGAGCGGCTGTTCTCCTCGAGCCTGCCGCCGGTGCGGATCGCGCGCCGGCTCGGCATCGCGGCGGTGGACCGGATGCCGCGGCTCAAGCGCTTCTTCGCGGCGCGCGCGATGGGGCTGGGGGGCGCGACGGGGCTGCTGGCGGGGCAGCCCATGGCGCGCGGCGCCGGCGCGGACTGACGACGGCCGCCGAAGCCGCAAAACGGATCGCGGCGCGGTCAGGCCGCGATCCGCGAGCGTGAAACGCGACCGCGCCCAGGCCTGCAGCCGCCCCCGGCGCGCCAGCCCATGGCGCGAAGGCAAGGCGGCCGGACGGCCGCCGCCCGCCGTCTGAGGAACAACAAAAACGGATGGCGGCAGGCCGCGATCCGCGAGCGCGAAGCGCGACCGCGCCCAGGCCTACAGCGGCCCCCGGCGCGCCAGCCCATGGC
>NZ_JACADQ010000260.1 GCF_016106015.1 Neoroseomonas rubea | reverse complement strand
TGTCGGCCGCGGCACCGCCGGCGAGCGAGTTGGCGAAGCCGTTGCCGACCAGGGTGTTGGCGAGGCCGTTGCCGATGCCGTTCTGCGCCGCACCGGCAGTCAGCACCAGCGTCTCGATGTTGGCGCCAAGCGTATAGGCCGCCCCTGCCGTGGCCTGGACGGTGTCGCTGCCGGCGTTCAGCGCCTCGACGATGACATCGGCCTGGCTCTCGACCCGATAGAAATCATCGCCTATGCCGCCAAGCAGGCTGTCGGTGCCCGTGCCGCCGTCAAGCGTGTCGTTGCCGGCATCGCCCGATATCGTATCGTCGCCTTCAACCCCCGTGAGGACGTTCGCTACGCTGCTTCCGATAATGCGGTCGCTGAACCGGCTACCAGTGACATTCTCGATCGAGATGAGGAGATCGATTGCCCCCTGGCCATCGTTTGCGACGCCGGTGACAAGGTTCACTGTCACGCCGGTCGTCTGGTCGCCGGCCGTGCTGTTGTAGCGCGTCGTATCGGTCCCGTCGCCGCCATCTAGCGTGTCGTTGCCCCCCAAACCATCGAAGGCATTATCCTGGCTGCTTCCACGTATTGAGTCGCTGCGCTGCGATCCGGTGACGTTCTCGATGTCGATCAGAGTGTCAGTCCCACCCCAGGCGTCGATCGCCGTAGGCGTCGCGGCCGCGAGGTCTACGAGGATACCGCGCGTCTGAGCGGGCACGTTGCCGGATGTTGCGCGGTAACTCACCCGATCCGTGCCTGCGCCTCCGTCAATGAAGTCATTGCCGTTGAAAGGCTGGAAGATATCGTTGCTCGAAGACCCGATGATCGTGTCGTTGCCAGTTGTGGAACGCACTTCCTCGAAGGCGATGATCGTGTCGATCGCGCCGTTGCCGTGAAGCGTGCGCTCGAGCGCCATGTTGACCGACACAGCCCCGGTCACGTCGGCATAGTCGAGAATATCGGCCCCGCCGCCTTCCCGCGCATCGAGGTAGTCATTGCCGCCACGGCCCCGGAAGCGTTCCGTGCCCGTGGTGCCAAACATCGTATCCGAGCCAGACGTCCCGCGGATGTAGGCGATGTCCACGAGCGAGTCTGTTCCGCCACCGACGACCGATGCGGAGCCAAGCGCGAGGTCGACCGACACGCCTGTGGTGCTCGCGAAGACATAGTCGACGGCGAGTGCGGTGCTGCGATCCGAGGTTCCGATGATCGTATCGTCACCGCCGCTGCTGCGGACAAAGAAGCCCGCATCGGTGTTGACCGACGAGACCTGGATCAGGTCACCGGCGTCGGATCCGAACAGGCCCTCAATGTCGCGCGCGATGTCAGTATCCGCGCCCGACGAGATCGTCGCGTTGTTTCCAGTCGCGGAAGCAGCGATCTGAACGGTGATCGCCGTGCCATCGCCGGCATAGGTCACCTCGTCGAAGCCGCTTCCCCCGATCAGCAGATCGCTGCCTGCTTCGCCTCGGAGCGTATCGTTACCCGCCCCGCCAATGAGCGTGTCCGCCGCACTGCTGCCAATGAGGGTGTCGTTTAACACTCCGCCTAGGACGTAGGTGAAGCCCGCAATGGTATCAGCGCCTTCGCCTGATGCTCGCTCGCTTGCGAGGTTGACGCTTACGCCACTCCCGGCTCCGCCGAAGTCGACCGTGTCATTGCCGCCGCCGCCGATCAAGACGTCGTTGCCGCCCTGCCCGCGGATCAGTTCGGCTCCAATGCTGCCCACAATGCTGTCGTTGCCGCTGCCGCCTCGAACTTCCTCGATGCTGACGAGCGTATCGATGCCACCTTCACCGTCGGAGAGAGCCCGCCCGACCGAGAGGTCGACGGTCACGGGGGCGGTTGATTCGCCGTAGTCTGCCATGTCGCTGCCGGCGCCGCCGTCGATCGAGTCATTGCCGCCGCGGCCGCGGAACCTGTCGTCGCCAGCGCCGCCTATCAGCGTGTCGCCAAGCGACGAGCTACGCACCGCCGTGAAGCCGGAGAAAGTGTCTGTGCCGCCGAGACCGTCTCTCGCAAGACCGGTCGCGAGATTCACTGAGACGCCTGCGGTAGCGCTCAGATAGTCGAGGAAGAGGCCACGATTGGCCTGCGCGGGGCCGATGATCCTGTCGCCGCCGCCATTGCCGCGCGCGTAAAAAAGGAAGGTGCTTGTTTCGATGGAGCTGACGGTGATTGTGTCGTTGCCGCCGGTCCCGTCGATTTGTTCGAAGTTGCGGATGGTGTCGACACCGGCCGCGCCGCCGGAACCCGTGACAGTCACGCTCGCATTGTTGGAGGCGTTCGTGCCCGTCAGCCCATTGGAGCTGATGACTGCCCGAAGCGGCTGCGACGTCGAGACATCGCGATAGTTGACGACATCGAAGCCGATATCGCCATCAACGAAGTCACTACCCGCACCCTCGAGGATAAAATCGTTTCCGGAACCGGCCAGCAACGAGTCATTGCCAAGATTGCCGGTAAGAAGATCATTATTCGCACCGCCAAGCAGGGTGTCGTTTCCGGTGCCGCCATCGAGAAAGTCGTTGCCGTTGCCGCCGTCAATGGTGTCGTCTCCGCCAGCGGCGAGAACGGAGTCGTTTCCATCGCCTGCGGAAATGAAGTCGGCACCTCCGGTCGCGGGGCCACCGACGACGCCACCAGAGACCAGAACCTCATCGATCGTGTCGGCGCCGCTGGTGCCGACGATTGTGACGGTGGGGCCGTTGATGAATGTGCCAGGGACGAAGAAATCCGGAGTGATGGTCAGCGCACCGCCGGCCGGGGGCAGCACCAACACAGCAAAGTCCGTGGAGTCGAGCACACCGTCGCGGTCGAGATCAGCGACCACCCAGCTGCCGCCGAACGCGCGTTGAATATTGTAGACCGATGTCTGCGTGCTGCTCGCGCCATTGGGCAGCGCCTGGCCGACGGAGAGCGATGGCTGGGCGCCCAAAAGTCCCGTCGCGTCTCCCCGCCAAACGAGATCGAGCGTGCCGGTTGTGTCCAGCCCGTCCAGAATGGAGAGGTTATCGCCATCTGCAGCAACGAAGTCGCTAACGACATCCGGCGCAGCTACGGTGCCTCCTTGGCCGTTGTTCGCAAGGTAGAAGCGGTCGGCGCCGCTGCCGCCGGTCAGAGTGTCCTGGCCGCCGTTGCCCTCGAGGAAGTCGTTTCCGGCGCCGCCAACAAGTGAGTCATCTCCAAGACCCCCGGAGAGATTATCATCAGCGTCGCCGCCAAGAAGAGTATCGTTCCCACCCACGCCGATGACTACATCTTGCCCGCCACCGGCATCGATGAAGTCGCTACCAGTTGCGGCATTATTTGAAGACCCAACGATGAGATCATTGGATTCAGTAGAGGTTTGGCCACCTGCCGTATTGACAGTCGTAGTGATGGTGTCGCTGCCATCGGAGCCGAAGATATTGGCCATGTGTTTTGGAGCCCGGACAAAGAGACGAGCATGATCGTCCGGCAGCGCACCGTTCACAACAACGTGAAAAGGGTATTACTTTTCTTTAATGCAACTCTTAGTTGTGATCCGGGCTGAGGCCGCCCTGCCGCGTCCACTGATCTGAGCCCGAGAAACTGGAGCAGTCGGAGGTAGAGTTTTCAGTGCCGAGTTTTCCCTGGGCTGGGAGGAGCAGAGGCGATGAAGGCCTCGAAGTTCAGTGATGCGCAGAAGGCGTTCATTCTGAAGCAAGGCGCGGAGGGAATGCCGGTGGCGGAGGTCTGCCGTAAGGCGGGGATCAGCCAGGCGACGTTCTTCAATTGGAAGAAGAAGTACGACGGGATAACGCCGCCGGAGATGCGGCGGCTGAAGCAGTTGGAAGACGAGAACGGGAAGCTGCCGAAGCTGGTGGCGGACCTGTCGCTGGATCGCGAGATGCTGCAGGGCGTCATCCGCCGAAAAACTTAAGGCCTGGTCGCAAGCGCCAACTCACCGACGCGGTGCGGCGGGAGTGGGACGTGTCGATCCGGCGCGCATGCCGGGTTCTGGAGGTGGACACGTCGACCTACCACTACCGCTCACGTCGACCCGACCAGGCCGGCCTCGAGGGGCGCATCAGGGAGATCTGCGCGACACGCGTGCGCTACGGCTATCGGCGCGTGCATGTGCTTTTGCGACGGGAGGGATGGTGCGTGAACCACAAGCGGACCTGCCGGATCTATCGGGAGCTCGGCCTGCAACTGCGGAACAAGACGTCCAAGCGAAGGGTCAAGGCGAAGCTGCGCGAGGATCGCCGGCCAGCGAGCCGGGCGAACGAGACCTGGGCGATGGACTTCATCCACGACCAGCTCGCGACGGGGCGGAAGATCCGGGTGCTGACGGTAGTCGACACCTTCTCGCGCTACTCCCCGGTGCTCGATCCGCGGTTCAGCTATCGGGCCGAGGATGTTGTGGCGGCGCTGGAGCAGGCCTGCGCCGTGCTGGGCCATCCGAAGACGATCCGGGTCGACCAGCGTTCAACGGGCGCGTCCGCGCGGAATGCCTGAACGCGCACTGGTTCCTGACGCTTGCCGATGCGCGGGAAAAGTTGGACGCTTGGCGCAGATACTACACCCGCATGGGGCGATCGGGCAGAAGGCGCCCATTTGCCTACAGAACCCCGGTGGCATCACCAACCCGCCACCGTGATCAAGGCCCGAAAACTCCACTTTCGGGCGCTCCAACGTCGGGGCTCGGAGCATCCCTTCGACGGACTCCAGATCAGGGCGGGGACATCCAAGGGGGCAGGATCAATCTCGAACGCGCTCACCCTCTCGTAGGCGGAGAACGCCGTGGTCTGCATCACCGCTCTCCTTCAGGGCCGAACGTCAAGGCGCTTCAGCACGCCGTCCACGCCGAAGACGTGCCAGGCATCGTCCTCCGCCAGCTGCCGCTCCTGCTTGCTCGGCACCGAGCCGAGCGGCGTGACCACGCTCACGCGCGTGTCTGCCTCAGCACGCATCTGCGAGGAAGTAGGCGACCAGCCCTTCCAGCGTCAGTAGCTTGGGCATGTCCGCTTCCGGAATGGCGCACCCGGTCCGCTCGTGCAAGGCCGTGACGAAGCTGAGGAAATCCATGGAATCCAGATCGAGCGCCTCGCGCAGGTCAGCATCGGCAGGCACCTTCGAAACATCGGCCTCCGGCGCGATGCCGCCGAGGATGTCCGCCACCAACGCGATCGTCTCGTCCGGCCTCATAGTGCCTCCGGCTTCTGCAGCAGCGCGCCGATGCGGGCGAGCAGCAGCCCGCCACGATGGCCGTCGGAGGCGCGGTGATCGCCCGCCAAGGTCACTGCCACAACGCGGCGCGGCACCACCGCGCCATCCACCACCCATGGGCGCTCGACGACGCGGCCGAATCCCAGGATCGCGACCTGCGGCGGGTGGATGATGGGCAGTACGCTCTCGGCCCCACGGTCGCCGAGGCTGGTCACCGTGATCGTCGCGTCGGTGAGCTCGGAACCGCGCATACCGCCGCCGCGCGCGCGCGCCACCAGGTCGCGCATCGCGGCCATTAGCGCATCAAGCGGCAGGCGGTCAGCATGACGGATGGCCGGGGCGACGAGGCCGCCGCCGCGCAGGGCAACCGCCCAGCCGACATGCACGCCCTCGCCCGGGCGGAATCCACTGTCCTCCCAGAAGCCATTCAACTCGGGGGTGTCCGCCAGGGCGAGCGCTGCCGCGCGCAACATCATCGCTGCCGGTAGCAGACGCTCGGGCGGTGCCCGTCCGGCATTCAGCCGATCGACCCGTTCCAACGCCGGGGAAACGTCCACGGTCTGGGCTAGATAGTAGTGTGGGATCTCACGCTTGGACCGGCTCATGGCCGCGGCGATCGCCTTGCGCATGCCAAGCGCGTCGAAGCCGCCGCGGCGAAGCGGCGCCTCGACCGTCAAGTCGGCAAGACAGATCGCGCCATCCACGCCGGTGCCGCGCAGACCTTCCAGCACAATGCCGAGCACCGCCGCGCGATGGCGCGCGGCGGGCGTTGCGCGGACGTGGCGCATGCCCGTTGTTGGCGCGGGCGCCAGCGGTGGCGGGACGGGCGGCGGCGCGACGACCGGGGGCGGCCCGATGGGCTTGGCGG
>NZ_JACADQ010000026.1 GCF_016106015.1 Neoroseomonas rubea | reverse complement strand
CGGGCTAGCGGCGTGGTCTCGGTGGCGGGCAGGGTGGGCTGCATCTCAGGTCTTCCTCGGTCCTGGCGCGGGGTTGCGCTCCACGGTGGCGCGGCGCGGTGTGCGGCCCGACCCGGGCGGGCGGGCCGCACTTCGTGCGTCAGCCCCGGGCGAAGAGCGGGCTGAGGCCGCCCATGCGCAGGCGCCCCGGATCGGCCACCTCGGCCGGGGCAAAGAGCGGGGAGAGGCCGCCGAACCGCGGGCAGGGCGCCTCGGCCAGCGGCGCGGCGGGCGGCATCGGGGCGGCGGTCTCGCCGGGCGACGGCAGGAGCGGTTGCGTCATGAGACAAAATTCCTTTCGTGGCTGCGCGCCCGTGAGCCGGCGGAGGCCGGGTGGGACGCTTGGGGTAACGGGGAGACAGGGATTTAAGGGTCCCTGCGGCCCGGCAACGGGCGCACCTCGCCCGTTGATGCGCCGAGATTAGGGGGCTTTTTCGGAACGAGTCAAGAACAAATTCATATCGCCTGGGTCAACCTTCCTTCCGTCATTGCGGGAGGCTGGGTTGCCCGGTAGGCGTCTGGCCTGCGTGGCGCTTCCATTTCATCATGCGCCGGAACGCTCATTCGGGATGACACGTCCATGACCGCCGAAGGCCCCGCGCAGTCCCGCGCGCCCGTCGATCCGCAGACCCTGTCGCAGAAGCGCAGCGCGCCGCCGGTGCCGCCCGCACTCGCGAAGTACCTCTCGCTCGAGGATTTCGAGAAGGCTGCGAAGCGGCATCTGCCGAAGATGCTGCATGGCTACCTCGCCGGCGGCGTCGAGACGGACTGGTCCCTGACCGACAACCGCCGCGCCTTCGCCGAATGGGGCTTCATCCCCCGCGCGCTGGTCGATGCGCGCGCGCGCTCCTCCGCCGTCACGCTGTTCGGCAAGGACTACGCGGCCCCCTTCGGCATCCCGCCCATGGGCTCGGCCGCGCTGCTCGCCTATCGCGGCGACATCGCGCTGACGCAGGCGGCGCGCGCGAAGGGCATTCCGATGATCATGTCGGCCTCCTCCCTCATCAAGCTGGAGGAGATCGCCAAGGCCAACCCGGATGCTTGGTACCAGGCCTATCTCCCCGGCGAGCCTTCGCGCATCGAGCCGCTGGTCGATCGCGTCATCGCGGCCGGCTTCAAGACCTTCGTGCTGACGGTGGACGTGCAGGTCTCCTCCAACCGGGAGAACAACATCCGCAACGGCTACACCATCCCGCTGAAGCCGACCTTCCGCCTGTTCTGGCAGGGGGCGACGCATCCGCGCTGGGCCTTCGGCACCTGGTTCAAGACCTTGCAGAACCATGGCATGCCGCATTTCGAGAACATGGATGCCGGGCGCGGCCCGCCGATCCTCTCGCGCGACCTGGAACGCGCCTTCGGTGCGCGCGACGGCCTGTCCTGGCCGCATCTCGAACTGATCCGCCGCCGCTTCCCCGGCAAGCTGCTGATCAAGGGCGTGCTCCATCCGGACGACGTGGTGCGGGCGAAGGAGATCGGCGTGGACGGCTTCATGGTCTCCAACCATGGCGGGCGGCAGCTCGACGGCGCCCTCTCCGGCCTGCGCATGCTGCCCGAGATCGTCTCGGTCGCGGGCGGCCTGCCGGTGATCTACGACGGCGGCATCCGCCGCGGCACCGATGTGCTGAAGGCCTATGCGCTCGGCGCGAGCTTCGTGTTCGTCGGCCGGCCGATGCTCTGCGCCGCCGCGGTGCAGGGGCAGCCCGGGGTGGAGCGCGCTATCGACCTGCTGAAGGAGGAGGTGCATCGCGACCTCGCGCTGATCGGCGCGAACACGATGGGGGAACTCGGGCCGCATTTCCTGCGGCGGGTCTGAAACGCGAAAGGGGGGAGGCGATGCCTCCCCCCCGTCATGCGCGGGCCGCTCGGCGGCGCGCGGCTACTTCAGCGTGTTCAGGTAGGCGATCAGGTCGTTGAGCTGCTGCTCGTTGCGCAGCCCGGCGAAGGACATGCTGCCCTGCGGGACGACCGCCTTCGGGTTGGTGATGTAGGGGCGCAGCCGATCCTCGGTCCAGGTCAGTCCGCCCGCCGCGAGCTCGCGCATGTTGGCCGAGTAGCGGAAGCCCTCGATCGAGGCCGCGGGGCGGCCGACGATGCCCCAAAGGTTCGGGCCGACGCCGTTGCGCCCGCCCTGGTCAGGCGTGTGGCAGGCGCGGCACTGGTTGAACACGCGCTGACCCGCCGCCGCATCCTGCGCGGACGCCACGGACGGAAGCGCCGCCGCCGCCGCCACCACCATCGTCACCATCAGTCGTCGCATGCGAAACTCCCTCCCAAGGGTTCGATCGGGCCGGTCCGGCTGGACTCGGTCTGGAAACGGCAGACGCCGCGTTGTCCGGCGGTTGGGGAATTAGTCTGCTTTGCCGATCTGGCAAGCCGATATTCCTCGCACGGAAGGGCAAAACGAAGGTGAAGGAGTGGCATGGAAGCGTTGGTTGCGAGCGGGGCGGTCGCCGACCTGATCCTCGCCTGCCTCGTGCTGGAGGCGATCGCGCTGCTGGCATGGCGGCGCTGGCGGGGCACGGGGCCGACGATTCCCGACATCCTCGCGCTGCTGCTCCCCGGGGCGTTCCTCGTCCTCGCGCTGCGCGTCGCCCTCACGGGCGGGCCCTGGCCGCTGATTCCCGCCGCGCTTTCAGCCGCGCTGGTGGCGCATCTGGCGGATCTGTCCCGGCGCTTCCGGCGCTGAGGCCGGCGATGTCGCAGATCAATTTCCGGCGTGCATCCTGACGGCAGGGGTGTAAGATTTATCTGACACTCGCAGGACGGGTGTCCGGGAGGGCCGCATGAACGGAAGCAGCTACCGGATTGCCTTCGAACGGCTGAAGGCTGGCCTGATCCGCGCCGAGGAAGGGCGCGAGATCGAGCCCCTGGAGCGCGCCCGCGCCGAGATGGACGCCTTCGTCGCCAGCCTGCTGGTCGATCCGCGGCGGCTGCGCGCGCTTGCCGCGTCGAGCCCCGCCGCGGCGGCCGAGGTGCAGCGCCGTGGCGCGGAGATCGACATCCCGCGCGTGGTGCTCGACCCGGTGCATGACCCGTCCTTCGCACGGCTCTGGGTCGCGACACTCACCGACGCGCAGCTCGCGATGCTGCAGCGGGTGATGGGAGACGAGGCGGCGCGGCGGCGGGAGGATGCGATGCCCGCGCAGCTCTATCCGCCCCGTCGGCGCGCGCTCGCCGCGGCGCCGCGCTGGCACGCCTGACTGCGGCCCCCGGCGCGACGGCGCCGGGGCACCTCCTTCAGGTGAGGATGTCGGCGGGGCAGGCACGCCGGATCCGCGCGCCGAGGTCGCGGCCGATCTCCGCCGCGTCGGCGACCGGGCCCGCGACGCGGTGGCGCATCATGAAGCTGCCATCCGCCCGCGCGGCGAGGCCGGTCAGGTAGAGCTGCCCATCCATCAGGACGCGCGCATGCCCGCCGATCGGCGTGCGGCAGGATCCGTCGAGCGCGCCGAGCAGCGCGCGTTCGGCATCTGCAGCCACGCGCGCCTCGGGGCATTCGATGGCGCGCAGCAGTTCGATCAGTGCCGCATCCTCGGCGCGCACCGTGACGCCGACGATGCCCTGGCCGGCGGCGGGCACCATCTCCTCCGCCTCCAGCACCACGCCGGCGAGATGGCCCAGGCCGAGGCGCTTGAGGCCCGCGAGGGCCAGCATGGTCGCGTCGAACTCTCCCGACTCCAGGCGCTTGAGCCGCGTTTGGACATTGCCGCGGATCGCCTCGACGCGCAGATCTGGGCGGGCATGGAGCAGCTGCGCCTGGCGGCGGACCGATGAGGTGCCGACAAGCGCGCCGATGGGCAGTGCCGCGAGCGGATTGCCCGGCACCGGCGCCCCACAGCGCGGCCCGAGGACGATCGCGTCCCGCGGATCCTCCCGCTTCAGCACGCAGGCGAGGACGATCCCGGCGGGCAGCTCCGTCTCGAGGTCCTTGAGCGAATGCACCGCGAAGTCGACGCGGCCGTCGAGCAGCGCCTCGTGGATCTCCTTGGCGAACAGGCCCTTGCCGCCGATCTCGGCGAGGCGTCGGTCGAGGATGCGGTCGCCCGCGGTGGACAGCGCGCATTCCTCGAAGAAGGTGTCGCCGCGCAGCATCGGGCAGAACGTGCCGACGACGCCAAGGAAATGCCGCGCCTGCCACAGCGCGAGGGGGGAGGCGCGGGTGCCGATGCGCAGCGGCACGGGCTGGGCACGCACGGCGATCTCGCTCATGCGCGGGCGAAGCCCATGAGGTGGGCGAGGTCCTTGAAGAAGATGCGGACATGCGCGAGCGGGTCGCGCCGCACCAGTTCCTTGTTCATGTAGGATTCCCAGGTGAGGCGCTGCACATCCTTGTCGGCGCAGATCTTGACGAACTTTTCCCGCCGCTTTTCCGACGAGTACCAGAAGTACTGCATGATCCCGAGCACCATGAAGACCGTGCCGTGGCCCTTCATGAAGCGCTTGCGGGCGAGCTTCAGCGCCCGCGCATCGCCGGTCGCAAGGCACGCCTCGCAGGCTTCGGCCGCGAGGCGGCCGCCGAGCATGGCGTAGTAGATGCCCTCGCCCGAGGCCGGCGCGACGACGCCCGCGGCATCGCCGGCGAGCAGCACGTCGCGGCCATTGTCCCAGCGCTTGGCCGGCTTCATCGGGATGGGCGCGCCTTCGTGGCGGAGGGTCCGCGCGCCATCGAGCCCGGTCGCGCGGCGCAACTCGGCGATCGACCCGCGCAGCGCGAAGCCCTTCTGCGCGGAACCCGTGCCGATGCTGGCGGTCGTGCCGTGGGGGAAGATCCAGGAATAGAAATCGGGCGAATGCTTGCCCTGGTAGAAGACGTCGCAGCGCTTCGGGTCATAGGTGTCCGACGGCGCGGGCGCCTCGATGATCTCGTGATAGGCGAATACGAAGGGGATCTTGGCCGCCGCGGGCACTTCCTGCTTGCCGACGCGGGATCGCGCGCCATCCGCGCCGATGACGAGGCGGGTGGCGAGCCGCTGCTCGCGCCCTTCCCTGTCCTCGAACACCACGGTCGGGCTGCCTTCGGCGTCGCGCTCGATTCGGTCGAAGGTGCCGGTGAAGCGCGTCGCTCCGGCATGTTCGGCGCGGGTGCGGAGGAATGCGTCGAAGTGTTCCCGGTCGACCATGGCGACGTAGCCATTGCCGTCGATCGGCATGTCCACGGTCTTCGAGGATGGCGCGATCATGCGCGCGCTGTTCACCCGGGCGCAGATGATGTGGTCGGGAATGTCGAAGTCGCGCACCAGGCGCGGCGGGATGGCGCCACCGCACGGCTTGATGCGCCCTGCCTTGTCGAGCAGCGCGACGCGCCGCCCGGCGCGGGCGAGGTCCTCGGCGGCCGTCGCGCCGGATGGCCCGCCGCCCACCACTACGACATCGAAGCGATCCTGGGCTTGCATGGGGCTCTCCTGGCTCATTCGGCGGGCAGCATCGGCCCGTAGCCGCGGCTGCGGCGCGTGCCGCCGATCCGCGCGGCGAGCATCGCCGCCACGACGAAGATCAGCGCATCGACAATGAAGACGAAGGCATAGGCGACATGCGGCGCACCGAGCGCGACTCGCGCGATATCGACGGCGGCCGCGCCGGCCAGGCCGCCGATGCCGAAGGCGACGGCCTGCGCCGCGCCCCACATGCCCATGCGCGTGCCTTCCCGCTTCGCCTGACCTTCGCCCACCATCTTCATCATCGAGGCGATTGCAGCCGCGGCGAAGGTGCCGTTGCCGACGCCGAGCGCGAAGAAGGCGGGTGCGAGGGGGAAGGCGTCGCCCATCAGCGGGCTTGCCGCAAGCAGCAGCATCGTCGCCGCGGCGAACAGGCAGCCGCCGATCGTCCAGCCCTTCAGCGTATGCGCGAAGCGCCCGCCGAAGGCGCTGCCGACGACCGCGACAAGCACCATCCCCGCCAGCGTCCCGCCATTCTGCAGCGAGGACAGTTGCGTGCTCTCGCCGAGCGTGCGGCCGAAGACGCTGCCGGCGAAGGGTTCGAGGATCAGGTCCTGCGCGCTGTAGGCGAGCATGGAGAGGAAGATGAACAGCGTGAAGCGCCGCGCCTCCGGCTCCGCCCAGACATCGGCCATGGCGCGGCGGAAGGGCGGCTTCGCGGCGGGTGCCGCCATGTCGCGCGCGGGGGAGGGACCTTCGATGCCGAGCACCCCGATGGTCGCGACCACCATCGCGATGAGCGACACGCCGGCGGAGACCGCGACGAGTCGCTCCGGCGAATAGGGGTCGAGCAGCCGCCCGCCGATCGCGGTGGTCAGGATGAAGCCCGCGATCATCATGATCCAGACGATCGATGCCGCCGCGGCCCGGCGCTTCTCGTCCACCCGCGCGGCGAGCAGGACCAGAAGCGAGGTGCCGGCGGCGCCGACGCCCAGGCCGATCATCAGGAAGGCCAGCACCGCGAGCGCGACGCCCGGCCAGAGCGCCGTGCCCATCAGCGCCGTCGCCGCCGCGGCCAATACGCCGCCGAGCGCGAGCACGGCCATGCCGCCGAGGATCCAGGGCGTGCGCCGCCCGCCCATGTCCGACCCGTAGCCCCAGCGCGGCCGCAGCATCTGCAGCGCGTAGTGGATGCCCACCAGCAGGCCGGGCAGCGTCGCGGGCAGCGCCAGTTCCACGACCATGACGCGGTTCAGCGCCGAGGTCGTCAGCACCACGATGGCGCCGAGCGCCGTCTGGACGAGGCCAAGCCTGAGGATGCCCGGCCAGCCGAGGGGTGGGCGCATCAGAACCCCGCTCCCGCCCGCAGCGCGAAGCCGCAGGTCAGCATGCCGAGGACGAATTGCAGCACGCCCGTGCCGTTGTACCAGGGGGCGAGCTTCCGCGGGTCGGTCAGCATCCGCGCCATCGCCCAGCCCTGGCCTGCCAACAGCAGTGCGACCAAGGCGGCATGGACCGGTGCGTCCATCATCACCAGCAGCGCCACGACGACAGCCTGCGGCACCGCCATGAACCAGCAGGCGACTCGCGCGGCGCGCTCGGGGCCGAGTTGGACGGGCAGGGAGCGGATGCCGATCCGCCGGTCGCCCTCGATCGCCTTGAAATCGTTGAGCGTCATGATGCCATGCGCGCCAAGGCCGTAGAGCGTCGCGATGACCAGCACCTCGACGGAGGGCGCGGCGGCGGAGAGCACTGCGGCGGCCGTGATCCAGGGCAGGCTTTCATAGGCGAGACCGCAGGCGAGGTTGCCCCACCACCCATTCGCCTTGAGCCGCAGCGGCGGCGCCGAATAGGCCCAGGCGAGTGCCACGCCGAGCACGGTGGCGAGGAAGCCCCACAAGCCGAGCATGGCCCCCCAGGCGAGCGAGACGCCGGTCCACGACACCGCGACATAGAGCCCCCAGCGCCCGGGCATGCGGCCCGAGGGAATCGGCCGCTGCGGCTCGTTGATCGCGTCCACATGGCGGTCGAACCAGTCGTTGACCGCCTGGCTCATGCCGCACACGAGCGGGCCGGCGAGCAGGATGCCGGCGAGCACGAGGTACCAGCGATCGAGCAGCGGCGCGCCGGAGGAGACGGCCCCGCACATGAACGCCCACATGGGCGGGAACCAGGTGATCGGCTTGAGAAGCTCCAGCACGACACCCGGGGCGGGGCGCGTGCGCGCCGCCCGGCCAGGAGGGGCGGAGATGTCAGCCTGGCCGGACATGTGGCATCCTATCCGGCCTCTCCCGGCTCGGCGCCGAGATCGCCAAGGCCGTAGCGGCGCAGCTTCACGTACAGGCTCTGGCGGGACAGCCCGAGCATCTCGGCGGCCGAGGCGCGGTTGTCGCCGGAGAGTTCGAGCGCGGCCTCGATGCAGAGGCGCTCGATCGCGTCCGTCGCCTCCCGCACCAGGTCCTTGAGCGGGACGCGGCCGATCAGCTCCGTCAGCTGCTCGACCGAGCGGGTCGGGCGGAAGCCCGCGCCCTGGGCCGGGCGGATGCGCGCGCCGACGTCGCGCATCGCGAAGCCGAAGCAGGCCTTGCCGCCGTTCATGACGGTGACGGCGGAGATCTCGACCTCGGTGCGCAGCCCATGCTCGCCGCGCAGCGTCGAAGTGTAGAGGCGTACCGAGCCGCGGTTACGCAGATGGCTGAACAGCACCTCTGCCTCGACATCCTGGACGCCGAGCCAGCGGTCGAGTGGTTCCCCGCGCACCTGGTCCTCGCCCGGCGCCTCGATCATCTCGATGAAGGCAGCGTTGGCGGTGATGACGCGCCCGTCGGGGCCCGTGACCACGAAGGCGTCTGGCACCTGCTCGACGAGTTTGAGCAGCTTCGATTTGGCCGGCGGGAGCGCCACCGCGCCGGAATCGGGCGCGCTGATGCGCAGCAGGAACAGCAGCGCCCCCTCCTGGCGGAAGGTGGAGGCCGAGACGGTGACCTCGCTGCCATCCTCGGCGAGTCGGGCGCGCACGTCGTCGCCACGCCCCGCGGCGCGGACCGAGGCGAGGAGCGCCTGGACGACGGCGCGCGACTCGCCGGCGAAGGCCTCGGCGACAGGGCGGCCCACGGCGCGCCGCTGGTCCTTGCCGAACAGGCGCATCGCCGCCGGGTTGGCTTCCGTCACGCGCTGGGTCGTCCCGTCCAGCACCATCACCGGGTCGGGCGACATCTGGAACAGCAGGCGATAGCGCGTCTCGGCCTGGCGCAGGCGCGAATAATCGCGCTCCATCGACTGCTGCACCTCCACCAGCCGCTGCTGGAGGCGCGAGACGGGACGGAGGTCGCGGCCGAAGACCACGATGCGCCCGGCCTTGCCGATCGGCGCGGTGGAATAGAGAATCGGGATCGAGGCGCCCTCGGCCGAGACCTGGTTCACGTGGCGCCAGCGCCCGCCCTTCGCACCCTCGCCGCGCGAGAGTTCCTCGACCTTCGGGCGGCTGTCCCTGGCGACGGTCTCGATCCAGGGCTGGCCGAGCCAGCTGCCATGCGCCGCGAATTCGTGGGCGAGTTCCTCATTGCTGAAGGCCACGTCGCGGATCACGCCCTTGTCGTCGAGGATGAGCGCGATGTCCGCGGCGGCGCTGATGAGCGCGGCCGCGGCATCCGCGTCCAAATCCCCGACGGTCTTGCGTGGCGTGCTGAACGACTTCACCGGATGCTCCACCTTGGACTTCCGTATGCCTCCGCCTGTCTCCGATGGGATGCCAAGTCAATCGCCGGGCATCGCCAAATTACGTTTCGATCCATATACTTGCGCGCCCTGGCCGGCCTGCGCCGACGTCAGACGGTCCTTCCGAGAAGGGCGAGCATTGTCTCCGCCTGCAAGGTTGCCTGCCGGCCATCCGCGGCCGTGGCGTCGGCACCGACCAGGCTCACCAGGTCCGGACGGTCGATGAAGATCGGTCCGCCGACGAGCACGCCGAGTCCCGTATTGCGGGAGGCGCGGCGAACGTCGCGGATAAGCAGGGCGAGGCCGCTCAGATGGTCCTCGCAGGCGAGCGAGAAGCCTGCGATGCCGAACCAGACGCGGTGCACCGCTTCGAGGATCTCGGCCCGCTCCGAACCGGCGCCCGACCAGACATCCCATCCTGAGCCACGGAAGAACTGCTCGACGACGAGAATGCCGAAGCTGTGCTGCTCCCCCGGCGCCGGGGCGAGCAGCACCCGCCGGTCGGGCTCGGCCCGAGGGCCGCGGACGGTGAAGGCGGGGCTGTATTCGCGCACCACCTGGTGCAGGCAGGACAGGCCGATCGTCACCGTGGTGAAGTCGCAGAGATCCTCCTCCCACATCACGCCGAGCCTGCGCGCGGCGGGGGCGAGCAGGTCGAGATACAACCGCTCGAGCTGCATGCCGCGGCCGCGCAGCCCTTCGAGGTAGGAGATCGACCCCTGCAGGTCCGCCCGCGTGGCGAGTCCGACAATGGTCTCGATGTCGGCGGGGCCGGGCGCGGACAAGGGCGGCCCGTCGATGTAGGCGGCCGGCGCCATGTCGCGATGGGCGAGCAGAAGGCGCGGGATGATGTCGCTCTCGAGCGTGCGGGCGAGGATGGCGATGCGGTTGCGCCGGCGCCCGTGGCCCGAGCGCGGCGGCATGCGCGCGGGCGCATCCGTTGAGGGCCCGGTGCCCTCGGCTTCCGGTCCGCTCGCTTCAGCCTCGGCGCTGCGCTCGTGACCCGTCATCGGCTTCACGACCATGGTCCTCTCCCGCCACCGGACTTCATTCCTTGCGCCGTCGAATGTCAAGCGCTCAATACGTCAATCACGCTTGACACTCGCGGCGGCGGACTTCTAGCCTTCATCACGCTTCGAAACGCCGAGGGAGGGCGGAATGACGGGCTGTCGCACACGACACGCAAGGCTCCGGTTCCTCTCCCAGGGCTGGACGCCACTGAGCCGGTTGGTCCGGCCCACGGAAACAGCCGACGCCTCGGCCTTGGGGAAGTCAAGCAATGCAAACCTCTAAGCGCGGTTCACGTTTACTGGACGCGTTGGATTGCTCCCCCTGGGGGGCTTCCAGCGGCAGGTCGCGCCGGGCGCATGGCTCGGCCCGGCCGCTCTACTCGCCCGAGGAGCGGCGCCGCCGGGACACCTCCGGCTGGACCCTCGTGCAGGGCGTTCTCGCACCGCTCCAGTTCGCCGTCTTCCTCGTCAGCCTGGGGCTGGTCTCCCGCTTCCTCCTGACGGGGGAGGGCCTGGCGGTCGCCACCTGGTCCGTCGTGATCAAGACGCTCGTGCTCTACGCGATCATGGTCACCGGCTCGATCTGGGAAAAGGAGGTGTTCGGCCGCTGGCTCTTCGCCCCTGCCTTCTTCTGGGAGGACGTGTTCAGCATGCTCGTCCTCGCGCTGCACACGGCCTATCTCTATGTGATCTGGGCCGGCATCGGGGATGGTCGCGCGCAGATGATGCTCGCGCTGGCCGCCTACGCCGCGTACGTCTTCAACGCCGCGCAGTTCCTGCTGAAGCTGCGCGCCGCCCGGCGCGACGAGGCCAGCTGGCATGACCGCGGCCACCCGGCGCAGGGAGCGGCGGGATGAGCGCCGCTGCCGCCAGCCCGGCCGCCTCCGCCCCGACGGGTGGGACGGCTGGCTGCGGCGACCTGCCCGTGCTGCGCGAGCGCGGCCAGCGGGAAGTCTTCTGCGGCCTGACCGGGATCGTCTGGCTGCACCGCAAGATCCAGGACGCCTTCTTCCTCGTCGTCGGCAGCCGCACCTGCGCGCATCTGCTGCAATCGGCCGCCGGCGTCATGATCTTCGCCGAGCCGCGCTTCGCCACCGCCATCATCGACGAGCGCGACCTGGCCGGCATGGCCGACGCGAACGAGGAACTCGACCGCGTCGTGACGCGGCTGATCGAGCGGCGCCCGGACATCCGGATGCTGTTCCTTGTCGGCTCCTGCCCGTCGGAGGTCATCAAGCTCGACCTCTCCCGCGCCGCGCAGCGCCTGTCGAAGCGCTTCTCGCCAGCCGTGCGCGTGCTGAACTACTCGGGCAGCGGCATCGAGACGACGTTCACCCAGGGCGAGGATGCCTGCCTCGCCGCGCTGGTGCCCGAAATGCCGGCCGAGCCGGGGCGTGCGCGCTCGCTGCTCGTCGTCGGCGCGCTGGCCGAGGTGGTGGAGGACCAGTTCCTGCGCCTCTTCGCCGCCCTCGGCGTCGGGCCCGTCCGCTTCCTGCCGTCCCGCCGCGCATCCGAACTGCCGCCGGTCGGCGAGGGGACTCGCTACCTCCTCGCCCAGCCCTTCCTGGGTGAGACCGCGCGGCTGCTCGAAGGCCGCGGCGCGACCCGACTCGCTGCACCTTTTCCGCTCGGCGCCGAGGGCACGACCGCCTGGCTGCGCGCGTCGGCGGAGGCCTGGGGGGTCGATGCCGCGAAGTTCGATGCCGTGACCGCCCCGGGCATCGCGCGCGCCAAGGCAGCGCTGGCGCCGCGGCGCGATTCGCTCGCCGGCCGCTCGGTCTTCTTCTTCCCCGACTCGCAGCTGGAGGTGCCGCTGGCACGGTTCCTCGCCCGTGAATGCGGCATGCGCCTGACCGAGATCGGCACGCCGTATCTGCACCGCCAGCATCTGGCCGAGGAACTCGCGATGCTGCCGGCGGGTGTCACGCTCTCCGAAGGCCAGCATGTGGACCGGCAACTCGACCGCTGCCGCGCGACGAAGCCGGATGTGACGGTGTGCGGGCTCGGACTCGCCAATCCGCTCGAGGCCGAGGGCATGACGACGAAGTGGGCGATCGAGCTCGTCTTCACGCCAATCCAGGGCTACGAGCAGGCGGGCGACCTTGCGGAACTCTTTGCACGGCCGCTCGCGCGCCGCGCCAGGCTGATGGTGTAGCGCCATGGAACTCGCGGTCTGGACCTATGAGGGACCGCCGCATGTCGGAGCCATGCGAATCGCGACCGCGATGAAGGGCGTGCACTACGTGCTGCATGCCCCGCAGGGCGACACCTATGCGGACCTTCTGTTCACGATGATCGAGCGGCGCGCCGCGCGCCCGCCCGTCACCTACACCACCTTCCAGGCGCGCGACCTCGGCGGCGACACGGCCGAGCTGTTCATGGAGGCGGCGCGCGACGCCTATGCCCGATTCACGCCGCAGGCGATGCTGGTCGGCGCCTCCTGCACCGCGGAACTGATCCAGGACGATCCCGGTGGGCTCGCCCGCACGCTCGGCCTGCCGGTGCCCGTCGTGCCGCTGGAACTCCCTTCCTACCAGAAGAAGGAGAACTGGGGCGCGGCCGAGACGTTCTACCGCCTGGTCCGAGCCTTCGCGCAGCCGCGCGGTCCGCGGGCGGAAGGATCGGCGCCGAGGGCCAACATCCTCGGGCCCACCGCGCTCGGTTTCCGCCACCGCGACGACATCATCGAGGTCAAGCGGCTGCTCGCGCTGCTCGGCATCGAGGTCAACGTCGTCGCACCGGAAGGGGCCACGCCCGCCGACCTCGCGCGGCTGACCGAAGCCGACTTCAACGTCGTGCTGTACCCGGAGACCGCCGGCGTCGCGGCCGCCTTCCTCCAGCGCCAGTTCGGCATGCCGATGACGCGTACGGTTCCGATCGGTGTCGGGGCGACCCGCGACTTCCTGCGCGAGGTCGCGACCCTTGCTGGCGTCGATGCGGGGCTGGCCGAGGAAGCGTGCCGCCTGCCGTGGTACTCGCGCTCGGTCGACAGCACCTACCTCACAGGCAAGCGCGTCTTCATCTTCGGCGATGCGACGCACGCGATCGCGGCGGCGCGGGTCGCGGCCGAGGAACTCGGCTTCGCCGTCGTCGGCCTGGGCACCTATTCGCGCGAATTCGCCCGCGAGGTGCGGGAGGCGGCGAAGACGCACGGGATCGAGGCTCTGATCACCGACGACTACCTGAAGGTGGAGGAGGCGATCGCCACGCTGCGCCCCGAACTGGTGTTGGGCACGCAGATGGAGCGCCACATCGCCAAGCGGCTCGGCGTTCCCTGCGCCGTCATCTCCGCCCCGGTCCATGTGCAGGACTTCCCGGCGCGCCATTCGCCGCAGATGGGGTTCGAGGGCGCGAACGTGCTCTTCGACACCTGGGTCCATCCGCTGATGATGGGGCTCGAGGAACATCTGCTCGGCATGTTCCGCGAGGATTTCGAGTTCGCCGACGGTGCGGCGCCGTCGCATCTCGGCCATGCGCCGAAGGCCGAGGCACCACCCGAACCCGTCGCGTCCGGCCCCGCCACCTGGGCGGCGGAAGCCGAGAGCGAGTTGAGGAAGATCCCTTTCTTCGTGCGCGGAAAGGCACGCCGGAACACCGAAAAATTCGCCGCCGAACGAGGCCTCGCCACCATCACGATCGAGACACTGTACGATGCCAAAGCGCATTTCTCCCGCTGACGTGACACCGCTGCGCGTCGCCGTCGGGGCTGCGCGGGTCAACATCGTGCTCGTCACGATGGACAGCCATCTCGCGCGCGCGGCCGACCGTGCTGCGGCGGGGCTCGCGCGCGACCTTCCGGGCCTGCGCTTCGTCGTTCACGCGGCTGAGGAATGGGCGACGGACGAGGTCGCGCTCGCCGCCTGCAAGGCGGACATCGCGCAGGCGGACATCATCGTCGCGACGATGCTCTTCCTCGATGAGCACATCCGGGCCGTGCTTCCCGCGCTCCAGGCGCGGCGGCAGGATTGCGACGCGATGCTCTGCTGCCTTTCGGCCGGGGAGGTGGTGAAGCTCACGCGGCTGGGTCGGTTCGACATGTCGGCCGAGGCGCGCGGCATCATGGGGCTACTCAAACGGTTGCGTGGCTCGAAGGGCAAGGGAACCGCCTCCTCGGGCAAGGGGCAGATGCGCATGCTGCGCGAACTGCCCAAGCTGCTGCGTTTCATCCCCGGCACGGCGCAGGATGTGCGCGCCTACTTCCTCGGGCTGCAATACTGGCTGGCGGGCACCGAGGAGAACCTCGGCAACATGATCCGCCTGCTGGTGAACCGCTACGCGGCGGGGCCGCGGGCGGCGCTGGCCGGCAGCCTGAAGGTCGGCGCGCCGGTGCAGTACCCGGATGTTGGCCTCTATCACCCGCGTGCCAGGGGCCGGATCGTCGAGCGGGTGGATGCGCTGCCGCGCGAGGGGCGGGCAGGGACGGTCGGGCTGCTCGTGATGCGGTCCTACCTGCTGGCCGACAACGCCGCCCACTACGATGGCGTTGTGGCGGCGATGGAGGCGCGCGGCCTGACCGTGGTGCCGGCCTTCGCCTCGGGCCTCGACCAGCGGCCGGCGATCGAGCAGTACTTCATGCGCGACGGGCGCGCGACGGTCGATGCCGTGGTGTCGCTGACGGGTTTCTCGCTGGTCGGCGGCCCCGCCTACAACGACGCGCATGCGGCGGAGGAGATGCTGGCGCGGCTGGACGTGCCCTACCTCGCCGCGCATCCGCTGGAATTCCAGACCATCGCGCAATGGCAGGGCGATGCGCGGGGCCTGACGCCGGTCGAGGCGACCATGATGGTCGCGATCCCGGAACTGGACGGCGCGATCGCGCCCATCACCTTTGGCGGCCGCTGCGGTGCCAAGGGCACCGGCACGCCCTGCCCGGGCTGCGATGGCGTGTCCTGCGGCGGGGAGATGCAGCCGCATCGCGAACGGGCGGAGATGCTCGCCGCGCGGACCGCGAAGCTGGTCGCGTTGCGGCGGACCGCGCGGGCCGACAAGCGCGTCGCGGTCGTGTTGTTCAACTTCCCGCCCAATGCTGGTGCGACGGGCACGGCGGCCTATCTTTCGGTGTTCGAATCGCTGTTCCGCACGCTGAAGGCGCTGAAGGCCGGCGGCTACACAGTCGATGTGCCCGACAGCGTCGATGCGCTGCGTCGCCTGGTGCTGGAGGGCAATGCCGCGCGCCACGGCGCGCCGTGCAATGTCGCCGCGCGCATCCCGGCCGACGACCATGTGCGGCGGGAACCCTACCTGAAGGACATCGAGGCGGTCTGGGGTCCCGCACCGGGCCGCGTGCAGTCCGACGGCGCGGCCATCCTCGTCTATGGCCTGCAACTGGGGAATGTCTTCATCGGCGTGCAGCCGGCCTTCGGCTGGGAAGGCGACCCGATGCGCCTGCTGTTCGAGCGGGACTTCGCGCCGACCCACGCCTTCACCGCCTTCTACCGCTACCTGCGGGAGGATTTCGGCGCCCATGCGGTGCTGCACTACGGCATGCACGGGGCGCTGGAATTCATGCCCGGCAAGCAGACCGGCATGTCGGGCGCCTGCTGGCCGGACCGGCTGATCGGCGACCTGCCGAACGTGAATCTGTATGCGTCGAACAACCCGTCGGAAGGCTCGCTCGCGAAGCGACGTGCGGCGGCGACGCTGATCTCCTACCTCACGCCGCCGGTCGCGCATGCGGGGCTCTATCGCGGCCTGCTCGACCTGAAGGCGTCGCTCGACCGTTGGCGGACCATGGCGCCGGATGCCGACCATGGGCAGCGCGCCGTGCTAGCGGGGCTGATCCAGGCACAGGCGTCCCAGGTCGATCTCGCGCAGGCCGAACCGGTCTGGGCCGACCCGGCGGGCGAGATCGCGCGCCTGGGCGACGCGCTCCTCGAACTCGAATACTCCCTGATCCCGCAGGGGCTGCACATCATCGGCGAGCCCCCGGGCCCCGAGGCGCGGGCCCAGATGCTGGACGCGGCGGGCGTCACCGATCCCGAGCGGCGGGTGCATCTCGACGCGCTGATGGCGGTCGACCACGAGACGCCGGCGATCCTGCACGCGCTCGATGGCGGCTTCACCCGCCCCGCGCCGGGCGGCGACCTGCTGCGCAATACCGAGATCCTGCCGACCGGGCGCAACCTGCACGGCTTCGACCCGTTCCGCATTCCGTCCGCCTTCGCGGTGCACGACGGTGCGCAGCAGGCCGAACGGCTGCTCGAGCGCCATCGCGCGGACAGCGGCAGCCTGCCCGAGACGGTCGCGATCGTGCTGTGGGGCACGGACAATCTGAAGACCGAGGGCGGGCCGATCGCGCAGGCGCTCTGGCTGATGGGAGCCGAGCCGCGGCACGACTCCTACGGACGGCTCGCCGGCGCGCAGCTGGTACCGCTCGAACGGCTCGGCCGGCCGCGGGTCGATGTGATGGTGACGCTCTCCGGCATCTTCCGCGACCTGCTCCCGATGCAGACGAAGCTGCTGGCGGAGGCCGCGCTGATGGCGGCCGAGGCCGATGAGCCGGCCGAGATGAACTTCGTGCGCAAGCACGCGCTCGCCGCCCAGGCCGCGCACGGCGTCACGATGGAACAGGCGGCGCTGCGGGTCTTCGGCAATGCCGACGGCGCCTATGGCGCCAATGTGAACCTGATGCTGGAACAGGGCGGCTGGCAGGAGGAGGACGAGCTCGGCGGCGCCTTCCTCCGCCGCAAGGGCTTCGCCTATGGCGTGAACGGCCGGCCCGTGCGTCAGGATCAGGTGCTGGGCCAGGTGCTCGGCACGGTCGAGGTGACCTACCAGAATCTCGACTCCGTCGAACTCGGCATCACCACGGTCGACCACTACTTTGACACGCTCGGTGGCATCAGCCGCGCGGTGCGCATGGCGCGCGGCCAGGATGCCGCCGTCTATGTCGGCGACCAGACGCGCGGCGAGGGCAAGGTGCGCACCGTTGCCGAACAGGTGGCGCTCGAGACCCGCACCCGTGCGCTCAACCCGAAATGGTTCGAGCCGCTGCTCCAGCACGGGCATGAGGGCGTACGCACCATCGAGGCGCAGGTGACCAACACGCTCGGCTGGTCGGCCACCACGGGGCAGGTTGCGCCCTGGGTCTACCAGCACCTGGCGCAGACCTACATGCTGGACGAGGAGATGCGCCGGCGGCTCGCCGCGCTGAACCCGACGGCATCCGCGCGCATCGCGAACCGGCTGCTGGAGGCGCATGAGCGCCGCTACTGGCAGCCGAGCGAGGAGACGCTCGACGCGCTGCGGCGCGCGGGCGAGGAACTCGAAGACCGTATCGAAGGCATTACCGAAGGGGTTCCTGCATGACCGTCGTGATGAACCCGCCACCTGCCTTCGGCATGGCCCGACGCCGCGGCGACGGGGAAGGCAGCGTGCAGGTGCACATGGATGAGCCGGCCGGCATCGGCACGGCGAAGGTCTTCGCTGTCTACGGCAAGGGCGGCATCGGCAAGTCCACCACCTCCTCCAACCTCGCCGTCGCCTTCTCGAAGATCGGGCGGCGTGTGCTGCAGATCGGCTGCGACCCGAAGCACGACAGCACCTTCACGCTGACCAAGCGGCTGATCCCGACGGTGATCGACGTGCTGGAGACGGTGGAGTTCCATTCCGAGGAACTGCGCACCGAGGACTTCGTCTTCGAGGGCTACAACGGCGTGCTCTGCGTCGAGGCCGGCGGGCCGCCCGCGGGCACGGGCTGCGGCGGCTACGTCGTCGGCCAGACGGTGAAGCTGCTGAAGGAGCATCACCTGCTCGATGAGACCGACGTCGTGATCTTCGACGTGCTCGGCGACGTGGTGTGCGGCGGCTTCGCCTCTCCGCTGCTGCATGCCGATCGCGGACTGGTCGTCGCGGCGAACGACTTCGACAGCATCTTCGCGATGAACCGCATCGTCGCGGCGATCAAGGCGAAGTCAAAGAACTACCCGGTGCGACTGGGCGGCGTGATCGCCAACCGCTCCGCGTCCACCGACCAGATCGAGAAGTTCAACAAGGCGACGGGCATGCGCACGCTCGCGCATTTCCCCGACCTCGACGCCATCCGCCGGTCACGCCTGAAGAAGGCGACGCTGTTCGAGATGGAAGCCACGCCGGAGATGGAGGCCGTGCAGGCGGAATACATCCGCCTTGCCGAGCAGCTGTGGAAAGGCATCGACCCGCTCGAGGCGGAGCCGCTGAAGGACCGCGACATCTTCGACCTGCTGGGATTCGACTGAGATGAGCACCGGCACCTGGGCCGCGAGGCGCGGCCAGATCGAGACCTATTTCGACCGCACCGCGGCCGAGGCGTGGAAGCGCCTGACCTCGGACGCGCCGGTCTCGGGCATCCGCGCGACGGTGCGCGCCGGGCGCGATGCGATGCGCGCCAACCTGCTCTCCTGGCTGCCGGCGGACATGACGGGGCTGCGGCTGCTCGATGCGGGCTGCGGCACGGGTGCTCTGGCCGTCGAGGCCGCGTCGCGCGGGGCCGAGGTGGTCGCGATCGACGTTTCGCGCTCCCTGGTCGAGGTGGCGCGGGACCGGGCCGGTGCCGCGGCCTCGCGCATTCGCTTCGAGGTCGGCGACATGCTCGACCCGGCTTTCGGCGCCTTCGACCATGTGGTCGCCATGGACAGCCTGATCCACTATCGCGCGGCGGATGTGGTGAAGGCGCTGGCCGGGCTTGCCGCGCGCACGCGCCATTCGCTGATCTTCACCTTCGCGCCGCGAACGCCGCTGCTGGCCGCGATGCATGTGGTGGGGCGCGCCTTCCCGCGCGGCAACCGCGCTCCGGCGATCGAGCCGGTTGCGGAAGCCGCGCTGCGTCGCCTGATCGCTCACGAGGTGGGTCTTTCCGGCTTCGCGGTCGGCCACACGAAGCGCGTCGCGAGCGGTTTCTACACGTCGCAGGGCATGGAGCTTGCCGCGCGATGATCGGCCTGAACGCCCGTATCGCCCGCGTCTGGACGAAGGTCGGCCACGACCTGCTGCCCTTCGCCGACGAGCAGACGGGCGCTCTGCCGTGGTCGCGCCTGTTCCGCCTTTCGCTGTTCCAGATCTCCTGCGGCATGTCGACGGTGCTGCTGATCGGCACGCTGAACCGCGTGATGATCGTCGAGCTCGGCGTGCCGGCGTCCCTCGTCGCGCTGATGGTGGCGCTGCCGCTGGTCTTCGCGCCGCTGCGGGCGCTGATCGGCTTCCGGTCGGACACCTATCGCTCGGTGCTGGGCTGGCGGCGGGTGCCGTATTTCTGGCTCGGCAGCGTCATCCAGTTCGGCGGGCTTGCGATGATGCCCTTCGCGCTGCTGATCCTGTCGGGTGACACCTGGGCGCCGGCCTGGGTTGCGCAGCTTTCGGCGGCGATCGCCTTCCTGATGGTGGGCGCGGGGCTGCACACGACGCAGACGGTGGGTCTCGCGCTGGCGACCGACCTCGTCGAGGAGCGCGCCCAGCCCAATGTCGTCGCGCTGCTGTCGATGATGCTGCTGGCGGGTATGGTCGTGTCGGCCGCGGTCTTCGGGCTGCTGCTCGCCGAATTCAACCAGATCCGCCTGATCCAGATCATCCAGGGCGTGGCCGCGGCGACGCTGGTCCTGAACTTCATCGCAGTGTGGAAGCAGGAGGCGCTCGATCCCTCCCGCACCCAGGGCCGCGGCAAGGGCGATCCGGGCTTCCTCGAGAGCTTCCGCCAGTTGCGCCGCCAGGGCCCATGGACCCGGCGCCTCGTCGTGGTGGGCCTCGGCACCGCGGGCTTCGCGATGCAGGACGTGTTGCTCGAACCCTATGGCGGCCAGGTGCTCGGCCTCGGCGTGGGTGCGACGACCGGGCTGACGGCGCTGCTTGCCGGCGGTGGCGTGATCGGCTTCATCCTCGCGGCAAGGTGGCTCTCGGCCGGGCGCGATGCGGCGCGGATCATCGGCTATGGCGCCCTGGTCGGCGTCGCGGGGTTCAGCCTCGTGATCCTGGCCGCGCCGCTCGCCTCCGTCTTCGCGTATGTCGCGGGCTCGGCCGTGATCGGCCTAGGCGGCGGACTGTTCGCGCATGCGACGCTCACCTCCTGCATGCGGGCCGCGCCGTCGGACAAGACCGGCCTTGCGCTGGGGCTTTGGGGCGCGGTCCAGGCGACCTGCGCCGGCGCGGCCATCGCGCTCGGCGGCGTCGCGCGGGATGCCGTGAGCGCGGCGGCAGCCGCCGGATATCTCGGGACCGGGCTGGAAGGCCCCGTCACGGGCTACGCCGCCGTCTACATGGCGGAGATCGCCATCCTGTTCATCGCCATTGCCACGGTCGGGCCGCTCATCGCCCGGCCGGGGCTGCGTACGACCACCCGGACCGGCGTCGCCGATCCGGCATCCGTTTGACCCCTGTAAGCGGAGGCCAGAATGCCCACGCCACCAACCACGCCGGTGTTTCTCGACCTGGCGGCCCTATCGCTCTACATCTTCTTCGCCTTCTTCACCTTCCTGGTGTTCTGGCTGCACCGCGAGGGCAAGCGCGAAGGCTATCCGCTGGTCTCCGACCGGTCGGACCGGCCGAATTTCGGCACGATCCACGGCTTCCCGGAAACGCCGAAGCCGAAGGTGTTCCTGCTGCACTATCCGCACGGCGCGACCGTGACTCAGGGCCAGAACCCCGAGCGTGACGTCACCGGTCTGATCGTCGAGAACCCCTACAACGGCTCCCCCTTCGATCCGAAGGGCGACCCGATGAAGGACGGCATCGGCGCCGCCTCCTACGCCATGCGCGCGGATACGCCGGACCTCGCCTTCGACGACAACCTGCCGAAGATCATTCCGCTGCGCGCAGCGCCGGGCTGGACGATCCCCGAGGAGGATCCCGACCCGCGCGGCAAGAGCGTGACGACGCTGGACGGCGAGACTGCCGGCACCGTGGTGGACCTGTGGGTCGATCGCTCCGAGGTGCTGCTCCGCTACCTCGAGGTCGAGGTGCCCGGCGGCCGGCGCGTGCTGGTTCCGATGTTCCTCGCGACCGTGAATGACGAGGGCGAGGTACGGGTGAAGTCCGTCACCGCCGCACAGCTCGCTGCCGCGCCTGGCATCAAGCACCCTGAGCAGGTGACGCTGCTGGAGGAGGACATGGTCAGCGGCTACTTCGGCGGCGGGCACCTGCACGCCACGCCCGAGCGTAGCGAGCCGCTGCTGTGAGCGGCCGCGCGCCACGCCCCGTCATCACCGAGCACGGGCTCGAGCCCGTGCCCGGCCTGCCGGGCCACCTGCCGGAAGGGGAGACGCTGTTGTGGCAGGGCAGCCCCGGCTGGCGGGCGCTGGCGCGCGGGGCGATGCATGTCCGGGGCATCGCACTCTACTTCTTCCTGCTCGCGCTTTGGCGCGGGGCGGGTATCTCGGCCGATGGCGGAAGCACGGCGGATGTGGTCGCCGGTGGCGCGCTCATGCTGCTCATCGGCGCCGCGCCGCTTGGCTTCCTCTATCTCTATGCCTGGGGGGCGGCGCGCTGCGCCGTCTATTCCATCACCAACCGGCGGATCGTGATGCGGGTCGGCGTCGCGCTGCCGGTGACGATCAACCTGCCCTTCGCGCTGATCGAAGGCGCGTCGCTGACTCGGCGCGCGGACGGGACGGGCGACATCGCGCTCCGCCTCGAGGGGCCGCAGCGCGTGTCCTGGATCATGCTCTGGCCGCATCTGCGCCCCTGGCGCATGGCGAAGCCCGAGCCCATGCTGCGCGCGATCGCGGATGCGGATGCCGTGGCCCAGGTGCTCGGCCGCGCGCTGGCCGCCTCGGCCGCGCTGCCTGTCACCCCGATCCCCGATGCCGCCGAGGACCGAAGGCGCGGCAGCGCCGGCGCCGAGGCGATGGCCTGAGGAAATGACGACCATGCCCCGCGCGATCCGCTCCGAGATTCTCACCCGTGGCCAGGCGCTCGCCATAGGCATCGGCATGGCGGCGGTCGTGGGGCTTGTCGCTATGCCGGTCGCGCCGAACCGCGCGCCGGCGATCGTGGCTGACGCGGTGCGCGCCGAGCGCGCCTTCCACGCCACCGACCGCGACGACGGCGCCGTGGTCTTGACCGATGCCGCCACGGGCGGCGTGGTCCTGGTCGTAGCACCTGGCGAGGACGGCTTCGTGCGCGGGACGCTGCGCGGCCTGGCGCGCGAGCGGCGCGCCCGCGACCTCGGCCCGCAGGTTCCGTTCCGCCTGATCGCCTGGGGCGATGGGCGCCTGACGTTGGACGACACGGCGACAGGCCGGCGTCTCGACCTTCTGGCCTTCGGCCAGACGCAAGCGGAGGCCTTCGCGCGCCTCCTGCCAATCGGGGAGAAAAGAGAATGAGCAAGGAAGGGATGGCCTGGCCGGCCTGGCTGGGCGGAGGGCGGACGCTCGACGTGCCCTGCACCGTGGAGATCGAGCGCAGCTTCGACAGTTTCCACGCCTATGCCGTGCCGGAAGGCGTCGAGTTGCGCCCGGGCGACCGGGTGGTGGTGCATGGCACCCCCGACCACGTCGCCTTTGGCGAGAAGATGAGTTTCGAGACGCGCGCGACCGTCTATCGCGCCGGTCCGCTGACGCGCTTCTGGACGCAATGGGTGGCGATCTTCGAGCTCACCGAGCTCTATCATTGCGGCTTTGAAGCGAAGGAGGCCGCGTGATGGAAGCGCTCGTGCTCGGCGGCCCCGATGAGGGGCTGATCGCCACCAAGCAGGGCGCCTCGGCCGAGGCCACGCGCATGGCGCTGACCGAGACGGTCCTTAGCCCACGCTTCTACACCACCGACTTCGCTGCGATGGACAAGGTGGATGTGGAGCCTCTGCGCGCCCAGTGGGACCGGCTGATGGACGAGTTCCGCGCCGACCCGAACAAGGGCCACTTCGTCCGCAACGAGGATTTCGACAAGTTCGACCTCGACAGCCTGCCTGAAGGCCTGCGCAAGGAGCTGGTCGAGTTCCTGGTGAGCAGTGTCACGGCGGAATTCTCCGGCTGCGTGCTCTATGCCGAGATCAAGAAGCGCGTGACGAACCCGGACATGAAGGAACTGTTCTCCGTCATGGCGCGTGATGAAAGCCGTCATGCCGGCTTCATCAACGACAGCCTCAAGGACATCGGGGTCGGCGTCGATCTCGGCTTCCTGACGCGGGCGAAGAAGTACCACTACTTCCAGCCGAAATTCATCTTCTACGCCACCTACCTCAGCGAGAAGATCGGCTACGCGCGCTACATCACGATCTTCCGCCAGTTCGAGCGGCACCCGGAACTGCGCTTCCACCCGATCTTCCAGTGGTTTGAGAAGTGGTGCAACGACGAGTTCCGCCACGGGGAAGCCTTCGCCTTGCTGATGCGGGCCAATCCGCACCTGCTGCAGGGCATCAATCTCTGGTGGTGCCGCTTCTTCCAGCTTGCGGTCTTCGCGACGATGTATGTGCGCGACCATGCGCGGCCGGAATTCCACAAGGCGCTCGGCATGACGCCCACGGACTACGACATGCGCGTCTTCCGCATCACCGAGGAGATCTGCCGGCAGGTCTTCCCCGCGACGATCGACATCGATCATCCGGGGTTCCTGCGCGACATGGAGCGGCTGAACGCCCTGTCCGAGGCGATCGCAGCGGCGAAGGCGCAGGGCGGCGTCGGTGGTGCGCTGAAGCGTGCGGGCCTGTCCGCCGCGGCGGCCTTCACCTTCGTCCGCGCCCTGGTGCGGCGGCCGCGCCGGCACGACCTGCCGGCCGACGCCCGCCTGGCGCCGGCCTGGTAGGCAAGGGGAGGGCGGGAGACGCACCATGGCCGAGATCGGCATCCCCGCACTGGTGACGATCTTCGTCTGGTGGTTCTCGACCGGGCTGATCCTGCTGCTGGATGGGCTGCGGCGCGACACCTTCGGGCGCAGCATGGCGGGGGCGACGGTGCTGCTTGCCCTCGCGCTCTACGGGCTGGGTGCGGTGGCCGAGGACACCTCCGTCGCCGGCGCCTACCTCGGTTTCCTCTGCGGGCTCGCGGTCTGGGGCTGGATTGAACTCGCCTTCCTGACCGGCTTCGTCACGGGCCCCCGGCGGCTGCCCTGCCCGCCGGGGCTCGTGGGCTTTCCCCGCGTGATGGCGGCGCTCGGCACCATCCTCTGGCATGAGATCGCCATCCTGACCGGCGCGGGACTGATCCTTGGCATGAGCTACGGCGCCGAGAACCAGGTCGGCGCCTGGACCTTCATGATCCTCTGGGTCATGCGGCAATCGACCAAGCTGAACATTTTCCTGGGCGCGCGGAACACTGGCGAGGTCTTCCTCCCGGACCATCTCCGCTACCTCGGTTCCTATTTCCGCACCCGGCCGATGAACCTGCTGTTTCCATTCTCCGTCATGGGCTCGACCCTGTTCTGCGCGTGGTTGTTCCACCACGCGCTGCTGCCGGGTGCGACGCCCTTCCAGGTGACGGCGGCAAGCCTGCTCGGCACGCTGGCCGCGCTCGCGGTGCTGGAACACTGGTTCCTGATGATGCCGCTGCCGATCGAGGCGCTCTGGCGCTGGGCGATGGAACGTCGCGCCGGCACGCAAGCCCCGCCGCCGCGCATGGCGGCCTGGGAGTCGGGCCTGTCCGCTCCCTGCGACGCGGACCGGTTGAACCGCCTTCTCCAGGACGTCACCGAAGGCGTCTATGGCCAAGTGGAGACCCTGCGCGGAACGCTCCGGTCTGCCACCGGCTGGGTGCAGTTCGACCTTGCGGAAGGGCGGGCGCGGTTGATGCCGGTGATGGTTGCCGGCAACCAGGCGCCGCGCGTCGTCGCCGTCGGCACCACGCGCGACCTCGCGCGCCTGCGAGCGGCGCTTGAAGCCTGCCTAAGGCCGGCCGTGGCATGATCCAGATCAAGGACATGTCCGTTCCGGCCCAGACTCAATACGGTATCGCGTCGCGCCTTCGCGCATGCCGTCCCAACAAGGCGCGCCCGCAGACCCGGGGAGGTCAGCCATGAACTACGAGGCCTATTTCCGTGCCCAGCTCGATGGTCTCCGTCGCGAGGGACGCTACCGGGTCTTCGCCGACATCGAACGCCGGGCCGGGGCCTATCCGCGCGCCATCCGGCACGATGGCGGCGGCACGACGCGGGAAGTGACCGTCTGGTGCTCCAACGACTATCTCGGCATGGGGCAGCATCCCAAGGTGCTGGCCGCGATGCATGCCGCGCTCGACCGCTACGGCGCGGGGGCGGGCGGCACGCGCAACATCTCCGGCACGAACCACGAGCATGTGCTGCTGGAACGCGCGCTGGCCGACCTGCACGGGACGGAATCCGCGCTGCTGTTCAATTCTGGCTACATGTCTAACTGGGCCTCGCTCTCGACCCTCGCCTCCCGCATGCCGGGCTGCGTCATCGTCTCGGACGAGATGAACCATGCCTCGATGATCGAGGGCATGCGTCATTCCCGTGCCGAGCGGCGGCTGTTCCGCCACAACGACGTGGCCGACCTCCGGCGCGTGCTGGCCGAGCTAGACCCCAAGGCGCCGAAGCTCGTGGCCTTCGAGAGCGTCTATTCGATGGATGGCGACATCGCCCCGATCGCCGAGATCTGCGACGCGGCGGATGAGTTCGGCGCCATGACCTATTGCGACGAGGTCCATGGCGTCGGCCTCTATGGCGAGCGGGGCGGCGGCGTGACGGAACGCGACGGCGTCGCGCACCGCCTGACCGTGATCGAGGGGACGCTGGCCAAGGCCTTCGGCGTGATCGGCGGCTACATCGCGGGCACCACGGCGATGTGCGACTTCGTCCGGTCCTTCGCCTCGGGCTTCATCTTCTCGACGGCGCTGCCGCCGGCGGTCGCCGCCGGCGCGCGCGCGGCGATCGAGCATCTGCGCCAGTCGAACACCGAGCGCACGCGCCTGCACGAACGCGCCGCGACCCTGCGCCGCCGGCTGGACGCGATCGGCGTGCCGCATCTGCAGAACAACAGCCACATCGTGCCGGTGATGGTCTACGACCCGGTGCTCTGCAAGACGATCAGCGACATCCTTCTGGACGAGCACGGCGTCTATGTGCAGCCCATCAACTACCCGACCGTCCCTCGCGGGACGGAGCGGCTGCGCATCACGCCATCGCCCGTGCACACGGATGCCGACATGGACCATCTGGTCGGCGCTCTGGAAGCCGTCTGGGCGCGGTTCAGCCTGCGGCGGGCCGCTTGATGGACGGGCTGCCCGGCGAGCGCCGGGCGGCGGCGGAGCAGGGCGTCTCCGCGCCGCCGGCAAAGGCGCGCGCGGGCAGGCCTTCCGCGCCTGCCACCCGCGCCCCCTATCCCTTCGCCGCCATCGTGGGGCAGGAGGAGATGCTGCGCGCCCTGCTGATCGCGGCGGTCGATCCGAGCGTCGGCGGCGTGCTGGTGCTGGGTGACCGCGGCACGGGCAAGTCGACGGCCGTGCGCGCGCTTGCCGCGCTGCTGCCGCCGATGAAGGCGGTGGAAGGCTGCCGCTTCGGATGCGACCCGGGCGATGCCGCGTCGCTCTGCGCCGATTGCCGCGCCCGCGGCCGGCTGCGCGCGACCGAGGTGCCGGTGCCGGTCGTCGACCTGCCGCTCGGCGCGACGGAGGATCGTGTGGCGGGTGCGCTCGACATCGAGCGTGCGTTGGCCGAAGGCGTGAAGGCCTTCGAGCCCGGGCTCCTCGCCCGCGCCCATCGCGGGTTCCTCTACATCGACGAGGTCAACCTGCTCGAGGACCATCTCGTCGACCTGCTGCTCGACGTCGCGGCCTCCGGCGAGAACCTGGTGGAGCGGGAAGGGATTTCCATCCGCCATCCCGCGCGCTTCGTGCTGGTGGGCAGCGGCAACCCCGAGGAGGGGGAACTTCGCCCGCAGCTGCTCGACCGCTTCGGGCTTTGCGTCGAGGTCCGCACGCCGGGCGACGTGCCGACGCGCATCGAGGTCATCCGCCGCCGCGACGCCTATGAACGCGACCATGCCGCCTTCTGCGAGGCGTGGGAGAAGGAACAGGCGAAGTTGCGCCGGCGAATCCTGGCCGCGCGCGCGCATCTGTCGCAGGTGAGCGTGCCGGATGCGGCGCTGGAACGCGCGGCGACGCTCTGCCTCGCGCTCGGCACGGACGGGCTGCGCGGGGAGTTGACGCTGATCCGCACCGCGCGCGCGCTCGCTGCGCTGGAAGGCCGCGACACGGTGGGCGATGCGGAACTCCGCGCGGTCGCGAGCCCCGCGCTGCGCCACCGGCTGCGCCGCAACCCGCTGGACGAGACATCCTCCTCCACCCGGGTCGAGCGCGCGGTCACGGAACTGTTCGGGCCGTGACCAGCCCCGGCGACGGGCGCGCCGACCCGCGCGCGGCGCCGGACCCGGGCGTGGCGGAAGACCAGCGCGCCGCGGCGGCCTTGCTGGCCGTCGATCCGGTGGGCCTCGGCG